>CBDTYW010000093.1:0-12705 GCA_965364735.1 uncultured Nitriliruptoria bacterium | reverse complement strand
TGAGGCGCAGCGCGAGACGTGCGCTGGAGCGACGCTCGGTGCCGAGCGCGTGGGCCGACCACTGCTCGACCTCGGCGACGATCTCGTTGGCGTTGTCGCCGAGCTCACCGATGATCGGGCGCTCGCTCGAGAGCGCGGCGGGCCAGGCCTCGGACCAGAGGCGACGGTCGTCGGTGGGCCGGACGTCTGCTGCGGGACGACGGCCAGCACGGGCACAGGCGTCGGCGATGGCGTCCAGGAAGGAGCGGAGCACCTCGTCGGCCGTCAGCAGCGTGCGGTCGTCCTCGAGCGCACGGACCGCGTGGGCGGAGACGGGGAACGCCTCGGCGAGACGGCCGATGCGGGGGTCACCGGCAACGGATGCCCGCCATGCCGCGACGGCGGTGCCAGCGCGGTGCCCGCCGCGGGCGGTCGGGACGAGATGGCCGTCGGCGACACGCTCGAAGGCGAGCTTCGCCGCGAGCGACCAAGCGAGGACCGCGTCGCTCGGACGCGACCATGCCGGCCAGTCGCTGCCGACCGGCAGCGTGGCCAGGGTGCGAGCGACCGGGATCAGCGGCGCACGCCGGGCGACGAGGTCGATCGGGATGAACGAGTCCCCCTCAGGACGCACGGTCCGCAACGTGTCGGGCTCGCCAGCGGGCAGGCCGATCTCCGCCGCAGCTCCGGCAAGGTCGTTCGGCCCCCAGAGCAGGAAGGAGCCGGACGCCGGCACGAGCGGGTCAGCGAGGAACGTCAGCTGGAGCCGGTTGGGAACGCCGACGGGACGTGGGTCCACGAGGGTCATCGAAGCAGGGGTCACCGGAGGTCTTTGCACGGGAGGGGCTGGACCGATGCAGCGTAGTCAGAGATCGTTGCTGATGGCCGTTCCGCCGGCACGCCGGGGGTCCGCGTGCGCCTCGAGCATGCCCGGAGATGAACCGCTTGGGCCGCGCACGGCGGCGCCGACACCGCCGAAGAACATGGCGTTGGCTTCGTACTCATGGGTGGTCCACCACTCTGGGATCACCCCCTCGAGGTCCGCTTCGTACCCGACGACGACGCCGTCACGATGCTGGACGTGGAGCCTCGGCGCAGCGATCGCGGCGCCCAGGTCGCGGCCTCCGTGCTCGTGGTGGATCAGCGTCTGGAGGATCGCCGTGGTGATCCGATCCGCGCCCGGTGAGCCGAGCGCGAGGACCCGCCCGTCATCGTGACGTCCCACGGTCGGCGCCATGTTCGACGGAAGCCGGTCCCCCACCAGCGGGGCGTGCAGCCCTCGTCGGGTGAGCTCGGGCTCACCGAGGCTGTTGTTGAGCCACATGCCGGTCCCGCCCGGGACCGCCCCACAGCCATAGCCAGCAGACACCGTCACCGAGCACGCTCCGCCGAGGTCATCGACCGCCGAGGTGTGGACCGTGGACGAGGACATCAGCGCAGGCTTCCACGTCTCGTCGTCGATCGCGGCCAGAAGGGCCTTGGTGGCCGCGTCGAGGTCCTCTGCGAGGTCGAGCACGTCGACCCGGTGACCGAGGACGGCGTCCTGGACGTCAACGAGCCGCGCAAGACCGTGCGGGCGATCGAGCAGCTGGAGCATCGCGCTCAACGTGGTCCCGCCGATCGCGGGCGGCGGGTTGGTGGCGAGGTTCCATCCCCCGAACCTCACCGGCTGGGCTCGCCGCACGATCGGCTCGTACGCCCGCAGGTCCGCCTCGGTGACCAGCCCGCCGCCGTCACGGATCTCTGCGACCATGGCGCGACCGACCGGTCCGTCGTGCAACGCCGTGGCCCCGTCCCGTGCCAGCGTCTCGAGCGTCTCCGCCAGCCCCGGCACGATGACGGTGCCGCCCTCGGGGATGAGCCGTCCGTCGGCATCGTGCAGCGCCGCGAACGAGACCGGGTGCCAGCCGAACAGGTCCAGATGGACGTAGCGGAGGTAGTACGTCGACGCCGAGCCGAGCTCGAAGCCCGATCGCGCGATCTCGATGGACGGCGCCAGGAGCGCCGCCCACGGCACCGCTCCGTACCGCTTCGACGCAAGCTCCAGCGCTGCGATCGTTCCCGGCACGGCCGCCGATCCGTAGCCGATCGTGATGTCGACCCCACCGCCGTACTCGGTGTGCAGATCGAACACGCCGCCACCGCGCGCGGAGAGCGGCAGCCCCATCCCCGGGACGGCCACCTGTCCGTCGATGGTCTCGGCGGGACCGCTCGGGGGCATGATGGTGAGGTAGCCACCACCGAGCGGACTGCTGATGCCAGGTTCCGTGATGCAGGACACGAGGACCGCCGCGATCGCAGCATCCACGGCGTTGCCGCCCGCGGCCGCGACGTCCGCGCCGGCCCGGGCTGCGAGCTCCGAGCTCGAGGCAACCGCACATCCACCCATGCCCCGACGCTATCGCCCCTCGTCCCGGCGAAGGATTCGCCGACCTGCCAAGAGGACAGTCAGGTTGGGAATCCGAGCCACGGGTCCCCCGTTGTCCTGATCCCGCCCCGTCGACACGGAGCCCTGCAATGACCAACACTCCCGTCACCGACGCTCCCGACGTCGCCCTCGCGGCCGGCGAAGCAGCCGATCCACGCCATGACGCCACGCTCTCGTGGCTCCAGGGCGAGTTCCCCGCGTGGTCATTCGACGTTGACACCGCCACGAGCTGGCATGGTCACCCGAAGACCCTCTGGGTGGCTCGCCAGCAGGGACACCATCAGCAGGCGTCCCTCACGCCGGGTGGACTGCACACACGGCTGGACGAGTATCTCCAGCGCCTCTCGCGCCGAGGGGTCGCGAGCAACTAAACTCCCGTCAGGTCGCCTTGCGCGACCTGCTCGATGTCGCATCGATCCCCTCCGAGGCGACGTCACATCAACGTCGGCGCCGGTCGGACCCCCTCCTGACCGGCGCCGACGTCTTGTGGCCCCACGAGGCTGGCCGCTCAGGCCTTCTTGAGGAAGAGCTGGATCTCCAGCTCACCGGCATCGCTGATCTCGAGGACCGGGCCGGCCTTCGGCGGGGTGATGTCGTAGTCGGCCATCACGATGGTGACCGTGCCGACGACGACCATCCGGTTGGCCACGAAGCGCGCCGCGAGCGGGAGCGAGATCTCGTTGGTGACACCATGCAGCGTGAGGTCGCCGACGACGGTGACCTCGAAGCTCTCACCGTCGAGCGCCGCGTCCGGGATCGTGACCGCCTCGGTGAGCGCGAACGTCGACGTCGGGAACCGCGAGTACTCGATACCACGCGTGGCGATGGCGCCGTCGCGGAGGCCGCTGTCCGACTCGAGCGTGGTCATGTCGACGGTCAGGTCGACCGCGGTGAGGCGCCCCTCGACGATCGTGAGGGAGCCCTCGACTTCGGGGCTCCGGCCGGTGGCGCTCTTCTCGCCGATGTTGCGGAGCTCCTCGGTGACCCGATAGCCGACGTAGGTGCCCGTGTCCACCTCGTCGCCACCAGCGTCACGGTCGACGGCCCAGGTCCCTTCGACGGAGGTCACGGGCTCCTCGACGGCCTCCGTCTCGGCGTCGTCGGCCAACGATTCCGAGGGCTCGTCGTCGAGCTGCGCCACCGCGTCGTCGAGCGTCGGCGCGGCCGGCGCAGTGTCTCGCAGCACGAGCAGCCAGACAGCAGCGAGGACGGCGAGGATCGCGACGGCGACGCCGGCGCCTGTGCGGGCGGATCGGGACATGAGCAGGCTTCCACGAGGTTCAGTCAGGTCACCTGCCCAACGGAAACCTGGCGCCCCGCACTCCCATGCACGACTCCGTCGCGCAGCCTGCGCGCGGAATCGTGCGATTGCGCGAGCAATGATCGCCGGGCTGCACCACGCCGGACGCGGGCCGGCGACAGCGTCGACCCCTGCCGGCGCGGCCGATCGGACGTTGCCCAGCGGCCGAGCTGTCTGGTCCGAACGGACCGTTACCGACGAAGCAGGGCAGCCTCGTCGTCGGTGAGGTGCGCGCGGATCTCGCGGCGCGCGATCGACATCTTGTGCACCTCGTCCGGCCCGTCTGCGAGGCGCAACGTCCTCGCGTGGCTGTAGAGCAGCGCCAACGGGGTGTCGTTGGACATCCCCGCGCCGCCGAACGACTGCATGGCCTTGTCGATGACCTCGGCCGCCATCCGCGGGGCGACGACCTTGATCGCGCTGATCTCGATGCGTGCGCCCTTCGCGCCGACCGTGTCCATCAGCCATGCAGCCTTGAGCGTCAGCAACCGGGCCTGCTCGATCGCCACGCGGGCCTCCGCAACCCAGTCCTGGAACACTCCTTGCGCGGCGATGGGCTGACCGAACGGGAAGCGCGTGACGCTGCGCTTGACCATGAGGTCGACGGCGCGCTCAGCCATCCCGATGAGGCGCATGCAGTGGTGGATGCGGCCCGGCCCCAGCCTGCCCTGCGCGATCGCGAAGCCCTCACCCTCCGCGACGAGCATGTTGCTGGCCGGGACACGCACGTTCGTGAAGCTGACCTCGGGGTGCCCGCCGTGTCCGTCGTAGTGGCCGAACACCGGGAGCTCGCGGACGATCTCGACGCCTGGCGCGTCCATGGGCACCAGGATCATCGACTGCTGACGATGCGGCTGCTCGGACTCGTCGGTGCGCCCCATGAAGATGCAGACCTTGGCGCGCGGCGACGCCGCGCCCGACGTCCACCACTTCCGGCCGTTGATGACGTACTCGTCACCGTCGCGGACGATGGAGGACTGGATGTTGCGGGCGTCCGAGGACGCCACGTCCGGCTCGGTCATCCCGAAGCACGAGCGGATCTGGGCATCGAGCAACGGGACGAGCCACTCCTCCTGCTGCTCGGGCGTACCGAACGCGGCGAGCACCTCCATGTTGCCGGTGTCCGGCGCCGCGCAGTTCATCGCCTCCGGAGCGATCTCGGGCGACCAGCCCGAGAGCTCCGCGATCGGGGCGTACTCGAGGTTCGTGAGCCCGGCGCCCCACTTCTCGTCCGGGAGGAAGAGGTTCCAGAGCCCGCGTCGGCGGGCCTCGGCCTGGAGCTCGAGCATGACCGGCGGGTGGAAGTGCCGCTCGCCCGACGCCTCGATCTCACGGCGGAAACGCTCCTCGTTGGGAAGCACGTGCTCGTGGAGGAACTCGGTCATGTTCGCGATGAGTTCCTCGGTGCGAGGGCTGTGGGCGAAGTGCACGTGGGCTCCGGAAGGTCGTGGTGTCGTCGCATCGAACCCTGCGGCGGCGCGGGCTGCCACACTTGTGGAGCAACCTTCCACAGCTGACCACCGGAGCAAGCCGTGCTGTACGCCGAGGACCCCGCCCTGCGTCGACGGCAGATCCTGCGTGACCTGGCCGTGGCGATCGCGATCGTCGTGATCGTGGCGGTCGCCGTGAACCTGTTCCGCTCGATCCGCGAGCTCCGCGGGCCGGGCGTCGTCCTCGAGCAGGCTGGCGCGAGCATCTCCTCGGCAGCGTCGCTCGCCTCCGGGCTCGGCGACCTCCCGTTCGTCGGCGACACGATCGTGCTGCCCTTCGACGCGCTCGTCGACGCGGGGACGACGCTCGCCGAGGCTGGGCGGGCGCAGATCACCGCGGTCGACGATCTCGCCCGCTGGACGTCGCTCGCCGTGGGCGGCCTTCCCATCGCGGCGCTCCTCGGCGCGTGGGTGCCGCGCCGGGTCCGGTGGTCGCGTGACGCTCGGGGTGGACGCGCGCTGCTGGACGCTGGCGCCGACGACCTCGTCTTCGCCCACCGGGCGCTCACCATGATCCCGCTGGACCGCCTCGCCGACACCGTGCAGGACCCGGCCCGCGCGCTGAGCGACGGGCGGTCCAGCCAGCTCGCCACGCTCGAGATCCAGCGTCTGGGCCTCGTCGTCAGGTGATCTCGAGGAACCCGGCACGCACCCGCGCTCGGTAGTCGTCGATCTCACCGTCGCCGTAGCGTTCTCTGGGCCAGAAGAAGCCTCGGAGCCCGTCGCCCTTCGTCCTCGGGATCACGTGGACGTGCACGTGCGGGACGGACTGGCTGACGATGTTGTTGTTCGCGACGAACGCGCCCTGCGCCCCCAGGACATCGCGCATCACGCGGACCCCACGCTGCACCACGGCCATCACCGCGGACATCTCGTCGGCCTCGAGCTCGTCGAGCGTCACGACATGTCGACGCGGGCACACGAGGACGTGTCCGCGGAAGACGGGGCGCGTGTCGAGGAACGCCACCGTCAGCTCGTCGCGCCAGACGAGCACGTGCTCATCAGCATCGGCGATGATCGCGCAGAACACGCACGGCGTCATGTCGATGTCCCGGTCACCAGCGCGACGAGCGCGTCACCATCGTTGCCGGTCAGCGCGACGAGCTCGTCTCCGGCATGCAGCAGCGTGGCCCCGGACGGGACGACGGTGTCGCCGCGGCGACGGATCGAGGTGATCACGGTGCGCTCCGGCCATGACACCTGACGCACCTCGAGGCCGTCGACCGGTGCACCCGGCTCGATGACGAGCTCCACGAACTGGACGCCTGCGAGATCCCGCAGACGGGAGCGATCGCGACGCTGCTGGGATCCGGCGCTGCGCGTCACCGCTCGCTGGTAGGCCCGGACGAGGTCCGGTCGTCGCAGGATGCCGACGATCACGCCGTGGTCGGTCGGGTCGACGACGGGGAGCCGGCCCACGTCGAGCGACGCCATGCGACGGATCGCTCGGAAGACCGGATCGGTCGGGGTGACCGTCACCGGCTGCCTGGTGCAGATGTCAGCGACCGTGAGCGCGCTGACCCGCAGGTCCTCGCTGACCTCTTGGCTCGTGCGCGCGAGGTCGGACCGGGTCACGACCCCGAACAGCCGACCCTCGTCATCGACCACCGGGAAGCCATGGTGGCCCGTCTCGACGAACAGCCGACGCAGCCCCTCGGCGTCGAGGCCCGCATCGACGGTCTCCACCCGCCGCGTCATCACCTCGCCGACCTGGACGGTCTGCATGATGTCGACGTCGTCCGGTTCCGAGTAGACGATGCCCTCGCGCCGGAGCGAGGCGAGGTAGGAGCCGTCGGTCTTCAGACGGTCCGCGACGATGGTCGCGACACCCGTCGCGAGCATCAACGGCAGGATCATGCCGTAGTCGCCGGTGATCTCGAAGGCGAGGATGGTCGCGGTCAGCGGGCCACGCGCCGTCGCGGCGAACATCGCCGCCATGCCGACCAGGGCGAAGGCGCCGGGCTCCGTCCCCGGGAAGATCGCCTGCGCGACGACGCCGAACGCAGAGCCCAGCGCAGCGCCCATGAACAGCGTCGGCGCGAAGGTGCCCACCGCGTTCCCTGACCCTGCCGACAACGCCGTCGCGAGCATCTTCGCCCCGAGCAGCGACAGGAGCATCGGGAGCGCGTTGAGGTCGTCGGCGCCCTCACCGTTGAGCAGCGCGACGATCGGCTCGCGGAGCCCACGGATCTCGGGCAGGTGCTCTCCCGCGCCCAGCACCTCCGGGACCATGAGCGCGATCAGACCCACCCCGAGGCCCGCCAGGCCAAGACGGACCGGGAGCGGAGCAGCGATCCGCGCGAACGCGCGGACAGCGACGCCCTCCGTCCGGACGAACGCAACCGATGCGCCCACGGCAACGAAGCCGAGCAACGCGTACAGGAGCAGCTCCCGGGGGTCCTCGAGCGTGTGGACCACGTCCGGCCGGAAGGTGATGTCCGGACCGATGATCACCCGGGCGACGGTGGATCCCACGACCGAGGAGACGACGACGGTCTGGACCGACGACCGCGTCCGGAACCCTCCGACGATGAACTCGACGGCGAAGATCATGCCGCCGATCGGCGCGTTGAAGGAGGCACCGATGCCGGCGGCCACGCCGGCCGCGACGAGCGAGCGCATCCGCTCCTCTCCGACCACGAAGAGCCGACCGAACAACGAGCCCATGCTCCCGCCGATCAGCGCGATCGGCGCCTCGCGCCCGCCTGACGATCCCGTCCCGAGCGCGATGCCCGTGGCCATGACCCCCGCGGGTGGCACCTCGGCGGTGAAGCGCCCACCACGCAGCGCGATCGACCGCATGACCGTGACGACGCCGCTGCCGCCGACCTCAGGCACCCGCATGATGAAGAGCCCCGCGATCGCCGCGCCGATCGCGGGCACCACGACGATGGCCCAGCTCGGGATGAAGCCGTCCGCGGCGAGCGGGAACGCGTAGTGGCTGACGAGGTCGGTCACCTCGATCAGCGCTGCGGCGAGCAACCCCGTCGCCAGGCCCGTCGCCGCCCCGAGCAGGAGCATGAGCGAGGAGCCCTGCACACGCCCGACGACGCGAGCGCGCAGCTCACGTGAGCGTTGCTCGAAGTCGTCGAAGCGCGTCGTCACGGTCATGACGGCGCAGCCTACGGCCACGGGCATCAGGCGCCGATGACGCCGAGGACCGCGAGCCCCTCACGGCCGCCAGCCGCGTCCAGTCCGACGACCAGATCGACGGGCTCGAGGATGCCGAGCGTTTCGGGAAGGTGCTGCCCTCGGGGCAGCCGCTCGGGCAGCCCCTCGCAGAACCCACGGTCGAAGATCGGTGCCTCGATGATGGCCCCGTCGAGCTCGAAGAGCGCTTCCACGCGTCGCTCCTCGCGGTTCGCCCCCAGGATCAGGAACGCGAGGTGCTTCGCGCGCACGATCCGGGTGCTCGGCCGGCCGTCCGGCGAAACGGCACGGTCATCCGCAACGTTGAGCAGAAGTCGGGCGGCGTCGTTCGGGCTGAGCCGATGGACGCGCGTCCACGCGGCCGGGTCCACCCGGATGACCTCGTCGTCGTCGCCTGCCCAGCGTGCGTCGACCGGACCGAGGTCGACGATGTCGAACACTCGGAGCTCAGCGGTCAAGGGCGCGACCCGGCTCATGCCGGAGGGGCGCGGTGGCTGCGGCGTGCCGGAGAGGAAGGTGGTGGACCGGCCGTCGGATACCGCGGGCGGCTGGAGCGCAGCCGACACCATCGGGTTCGACAGGCTCGGCGCGAAGGGGTGCGCGACCGGACGGATCCACCCGAGGGTGTCCATCCGCAGCCCGACGATCCCCGCGTCCGCTGTTCCGCTGGTGTGCCCCATGCAGGCGACGATCATGTTCACGCGTTGCTCCCCGGGTCGTGATGCTCAACGAGCGTGCCCCGACGAAGTTACGGCGTTACCTGAGGATTCCTTGAGGATCCTGTGCTGTGCGCACGACCGGCCTGATCCAGCGCACACACAGATCCCGAGCGGCTCCTCAGCCGCGCTGGCGCAGGTGCTTCTCGAGGCCCGCGAGGCCGCGCCCCAGTCCGAGACGGAGCCCGGGCGCAAGCGCCTTCGCCAGAAGAGCGGGCACGACCGGCTCGACCGCCATCGTGTAGGACACCTCGGTTCCCGTGGTGGTCTGCTCGAGCAACACCCGCTCGACGCCTGCGCGCGCCATCGGCACGCTCGTCGCGGTGAAGGTGAACGCGAACAGGTGCCCGGGTTCCCACGCGATGAACTGCTCGTCGATCACCGCCGGGCCGACGCTGACCTGGCGGGTCGACCCCACCCCGAACGGGGCCTCGCTGGTCCAGCGGGCTCCGGTGAGGGGCTTGAACCACGACGGCCACGACGGGGCGTCCGCGAGCACCGCGAAGATCGCCTTGGGCTCCGCCGCGATGACACGGGTCGCGGTGACGCTGAGCGGCGCCCGGTCGATGAAGTCGAGCGTTTCGAGTCGCGTCCGGCCCATGTGCGTCTGCCTTCGTGTGGATGGTGGGAAACCTAGAGCCGCCCGGCGCGAACCTGCCAGTCGTACTGGTCACGCAGCGTGTCGACGGCTGGCCGGAAGTTGACGCCGAGGCGGGCGGTCGTGCTCGCGTTGTCGGGCCGCATGACCAACGAGGACAGCCAGGCAGCCTCGGACGACACGAGCATCCGTCGCTCGAACCGCTCAGCCAGCAGCTCGCTGAACGCGCCGACCTGCCGCAGGATGGATCCCGGAACCTGGACGGTGGGCCGGTGGACCCCGGCGAATCCCGAGACGGTCGCGACCATGTCGCGGAAGCTGACGCCCGCTCCCCCGCACATGAAGCGCCGCGGACCCAGGCCCGGCTCGAGCGCGGCGGCATGCACCTCGGCCAGGTCACGGACATCGACGACCGCGACGGCTCCCGAAGGAGCGGCAGTCAGCCGGCCCGCGAGGATCTGCTGGAACAGCAACGTGGACTCGCCCGTGTACGGGTCGTCCGGTCCGTAGACGCCGCCGGGGTTGGTGATGACCACTGGGACGCCGCGATCCTGGAACTCCCGGGCCAACGCCTCCTGCGCCGCCTTCGATCCGGAGTAGGGGTACGTCGAGGTCCCGACCGGAGACCGGTCGGACAGCTCCTGCACACCATCGCCGCGGAGCAGCGCCACGACCGACGACACGTGGATGATCGGGTCGAGTCCCAGCGCCTCGGCGTGGAGCAGCACGCTGCGCTGACCGGCCAGGTTCACGCGGGACATCTCATCGGCGTCCGCAGGGTCCAGCGAGTAGACGCTCGCCGCATGCAGCACGGCGTCGCAGCCCTCGAGCGCCCGGCGGATCGCGTCATCGTCGGTGAGGTCGCCGGTGACGATCTCGACGCGAGGGTCGGTGTCCGGATCGATCGCGAGCGGCGCGAACGTCGTCGCGACCTTCGCCGGGTTGCGGACCATGAGGCGGACGGTGTGGCCGGCCCGCAGGATGGCCGCCACGCTGTGACTCCCGACGAAGCCGGTTCCTCCAGTGATGCAGACGTGCATGCGGGTGACTCCGAGTCGATCAGGATGAGTCGGTGCGGCGGAAGCTGCTGGGACGGGTCAGCTCCTCGAGCTCGGCGAGACGCTGTTCGAGCTCCTCGTCCGAGAGCTGCCGCGTGACGTGCCTCGAAGGCCGGCGGCGCCCGACGACCGCGAGCAGCGCCAACGACGTGACGATGAGCAGCCCCGCGCCCCCTGCCAGCGGCACGTTCCCGGTCATCAGCGACGTGAAGGCGAGCAGCAGCCCGACGACCGAGAGCACGAGGGCGGTCGGCAACACGTCCGGCTGCTCCTGGCGAGGGTGGTGGTCGGCGACCGAGCGTACCGACGGCCGGGCAGCGACCGCGCGGTCAGGCCCGGAGGTCCTTGACGACTTCACCGCCCTTGATCACCAGCACGACGCGGCTTGGATCATCCAGCAGGCCGGGGTCCCGGAGCGGATCACCGTCCACGGCGATGACGTCGGCGAGCAGCCCGGGCACGAGCGTCCCGACCCGGTCAGCCGCCCGCAGGATCTCGGCGCTCGTCCGCGTCGCCGACACGATGGCCGCCATGGGCCCGATGACCCCGGCCTTCAGCGAGATCTCCAGCCCCCGTCGGTTCTGGTTCGGCCCGAGCAGGTCCGTCCCCGAGCCGATCCGCACCCCGAGGTCGTGCGCCATTGCGAGCGAAGCCTCCATCGCTGCCTGGACGCCCTCGAACCGCGGCACCGTGGCCTCCGGGATCCCCCACTCGCGCCACATGTCCTTGGCCAGCGCGATCACCGAGATCGTCGGCACGAGCGCAGCACCGGCGGCCGCCATGCGGGTGGCCGTGGCCTCGTCGAGGAACGTCCCGTGCTCGAAGCACTCGAGCCCCGCGTCGAGGCCGTTGTTGATCCCCTTGACGTTGTGGGCGTGCGCGGTGACGTAGCTGTCCCGGGCCTGCGCCTCCTCGACCGCAGCCCGGAGCTCCTCGACGCTGAACTGCGCGTCCTCGAGCGAGTCGGTCAGCGAGACGACGCCACCCGAGACGCACATCTTGATCTGGGTCGCCCCTCGCTGGAACGCCTCGCGGACGGCGATCCGCACCTCGGTCGCGCCGTCGGCGACGCGGGACATCTGGCTGAGCCCCGGCGAGCCGTGGTACTGCGGGAAGTGATGGTGGTCGACCCATGGAGAGAACGTGCCGTGCCCCCCGGTCTGGCAGATGAGCGGACCGGACGGGTACAGACGAGGACCGGGGATCAGGCCGGCGTCGATCGCCCGCTTGAGGCCGCCGTCGGCGCCGCCGACCTCTCGGGCAGTCGTGTGCCCGCTGAGCAGACAGAGCTCGGCATTGTGGAACAGGTGCGCGGCCGTCTCAGCGATCGAGATGTTGCCGGGTCCGGCGACGTCGATGATGCCCATGTGGGTGTGCAGGTCGATGAGCCCGGGCAGGATCGTGAGGCCGTCGCAGTCGAGGACGGTGACGTCGGCACGTCGCGGTCCGAGCTCGCCGACCGCGACGAGGTGCTCGCCGTCGGTCAGCACGTCGCCTGCCACCGGGTCGTGCCCCGTGCCGTCGATCAACGTCCCGCCCTGCATCGCGATGCCGACCACGTCCCGCTCCTGTCGTCCGTGGCGCCGAGATTGCCCGACGGAGGCTGCCCTGTCGCGCGGGACGTCCCGTAACGTGCCGGCCGACGACGCGAGGAACGACGTGGCGACCGCACCCGCAGCGAGCACCAGCCCGACGTGGGCCTGGCGGCTGGTCATCCGCATGATGATGTGGCTGCTCCAGACGGTGCTCGGATGGGACATTCGCGGCCGGGTTCACGGGAGCCCGCCAGCACGATCCCGCCCGATGGTCGTGGTGTTCAATCACACCTCGAACGTCGACGCCTTCCCCGTCGCAGACATGGTGCTGAGGACGACGGGCCGCTGGTGCCAGCCGCTGGTCAAGGGCGAGCTCTTCGAGATCCCGGTCATCGGCACGGTCATCGCGCGCGCCGGGGCGATCCCGGTCGCGCGCGGCAGCGGGAGCGGG
>CBDTYW010000092.1:0-12810 GCA_965364735.1 uncultured Nitriliruptoria bacterium | reverse complement strand
GGCCGTGGGCGGCCGTCGGCGTCGAGCGGGCCCGCGTCCTGCACGCCTGGCTCGCCGTGACGCTCGAGAAGATGAACGACGCGGGAGCCTGGAAGCGTCCGGTCACGTGGCCGGCGTTCCCCTGACCCCACACCAGTCACGAGGAACCGACATGTCGACATCCATCCCCACCTTCGGCAAGGTCCGCAGCCACGTGGAGGCGTGGGCCCTCGACGCGATGGCCGGGCAGCTCCATGCGCAGCACGGGAAGATGAAGGCAGCGGCCATCGCCGACATGCACGGCACGATCGTTGAGATCGGCGCCGGGACCGGCGCGAACATGCGCTACTACAACGACGGGATCCGGCTGATCGCCGTCGAGCCGAACCCGATCATGCACCCGCGCCTCCGAGCGGCTGCAGCGGAGCACGGCGTGGACGTCGAGATCCGCACCCTCGCCGGCGAGGCGATGGACGTCGCCGACGACGAGGCCGACCACGTCGTCGGGACGCTCGTCCTCTGCGGCGTCGCGGACCCCGACCAGGTCGTCCGCGAGGTCCGCAGGATCCTCCGGCCGGGCGGCACGTACCTGTTCGTCGAGCACGTCGTCGGGACCGAGCGTGCCACGGTCCTGCTCCAGCGAGCCACGCGCCGCGCCCAGCAGTGGGCCGCGAACGGCTGCGACGTGATGCGCGACACCGGCGCGCTGCTCCGGTCTGCCGGGTTCTCGTCGATCGAGATCGAGGAGCTCGACAGCGGCTGGAGGGGCTTCAACGCGCGTACCCAGATCCGGGGCCTCGCGATCGCCTGATCGGGTGCGTGGAGCGCACGACGCAGGACGTGTGTGGACACGCGCCGAGAGCTGCGCGTGTTGGGGGTGAACGGCTCGTCACCTGGACGCGCCCACCCCACCGAGACCCGCCCATGTCTGCCTCCCGCTCCGTCCGCCACACCGCCGGCGCCTCCCTCGTCGTCGCGCTCCTGCTGTCGGCGTGCGCGACGTCCGTCGAGCCCGCCGTCGTCACCCCCGAGGTCACCCCGCTCCCGCAGGTCACCACCAGCCCGGAGCCCGTCGACACGGCGAGCCCCGCCACCGACGACGCGGTGGTCCCGGCCGCCAAGCCGACGCTCAACGTCTACGGCCTCGGCGACGTCGCCCACTGGAGCATGACGCCCGACGAGTTCGCGGCAGCCCTCGGCAAGACCTTCACCCCGACGGACTTCTACGCCGAGTCGCGGCGTGACTTCCAGTGCGGCTACCTCCAGGTCGACGAGCCGGGCTGGGAGGGCATCGCCTTCATGGTCACCGGCGAAGGCGAGGGCCGTGTCATGCGCGCCGACGTCATGGACGAGCACTGGTCGACCCACCGTGGCATCACGGTCGGCTCCACCCGCGAGGAGGTCCTCGCGCTCCAGGACGACGGCATCTCGACGCGCCCGTCGAAGTACGGCGACGGCGAGACCATCACCGTCGCACCCGCCGAGGCGACCGCGCTCGAGGTCTTCGACATCTCCGAGACCGGCCTGGTCCAGACCTTCCACGCAGGTGCGTACGACGAGGCGCTGATGGTGGAGGGCTGCAGCTGATGACGGGGTCTGCCACCATCGCGTCGACGCTCCCGCGATCGGAACGGCGGACACGCGTGAACGAGGACGGCCCCGACGCCGAGCACAGCTTCGACCACTTCTGGCACGACGAGCATGATCGTGTCCAGCGGGCCCTGACGCTGGCGCTCGGCGACGTCGCCCTCGCGGCCGAGGCCACGGACGAGGCGTTCACCCGGGCCTTCCAGAGCTGGGCGAAGCTGCAGACCTTCGATGCCCCGGGCGGCTGGTGCTACCGGGTGGGTCTGAACTGGGCGACGTCGTGGCGACGCAAGCTCTCGCGTCGCCCGACGCTGCCGATCGAGGCACTCGACCGCGCAGCACCGGACGTCCAGCTCGACGAGGACGACGCCCGGCTCGCGGCGGCCCTGGCCGAGCTCAGCCCCGCACAGCGCAACGCGGTCGTCGCCCGTCACTACCTCGACCTCCCGATGTCGGAGGTCGCCTCGCTCCTCGGGATCGCCGAGACCACCGTCCGGACCCACCTCCAACGCGGCCTGGACCACCTGCGCGACACGTTGTCGCAGGAGCAGCACCCATGAACACCATCTTCAGCAACCACCCCCAGAGCGACGACGCCGACGTCCGCACGGCGCTTCACGAGCTCGGTGCCGGCGTGCCCTCCACGCCGATCCGCGACCTCGACGAGGTCCGTGTCCGTGGCCAGCGTCGCATCGTCCGCGACCGTGTCCTGACCGGGGCCGGGGCGGCTGCCGCCGTCCTCGCCGTCGTCATGTTCGCGGGTGCGGTGCGTCCCGGCACCGGCCCGACGCCCGAGGTCGCGAGCGGCGGCACCGTGGGAGCACAGCAGCCTGACGGGCAGCCCGACGGGGCGCACACCGAGGAGCCGGCCGGGTTCCCCGGGCCGAGCTCGCGCGATCGGGTCACGGTCGAGGAGATCCAGGCGTGGCTGTTCCTCTACGAGGACTTCGACGGCGGACACCTCATCGGTGACGGTGCGGGACAGCTGATGTACGAAGCGATGCGGACGCTGACCGGGAGCTTCGCTCCCGGCGCCGAAGCCCCGCGTGACGCCGCCGAGCTGGCGGAGGACGTCGCGGCCTACGTCGCCGAGGGCACCACGCCCACCTCGGGCTTCCCCGTCCCGTTCCTCGCGGAGTCCCCGGAGCTCGAGGGCTTCCTCCGTCGGCTCGAGCTGACGCTGCGTGCCGAAGCCGGGCTCGAGGCATCGTCGGGTCGGCCCGCGATTTCGTACCTCGACACCGTTGCCCTCCGCGAGCTGCGGGACTGGTTCACGATCTACCGACAGGCCGACCCGGTCATCCGCATCAGCGAGGCCGAGGGTCGCCTCATCGCCCTGGCCATCGAGTCGATCGACGGTGACCGCGATCCACGCGCCTCGTGGACGCTGGCGTCGGAGGGGATCACCGTCGACGAGCTCGCAGCACAGACCCGAGCTGCCACCGCCGGTTCGGAGCTCGCTGGTCTGCTCGGGCGGACCGCTGCCACGCTCGACTTCGTCGCCACCGCTCCCCCCGTGCCGTTCGGCGCACCGGAGACTTCGTCGGACACGACGATGTCGCTCGAGGAGCTGCGGCAGTGGTCCGAGGCCTACTGGACGCTCGACAGCTCGTACCGGATGGGCGACGGCGCAGGCCTCGCGTTCTCTCTGGCGATCGAGGTGGTGACGGGCGTCCCCGAGCCCCGTGAGGAGACGATGACGCTGGCGTTCACCCGCAACGACGTTGCGTCGACCGTCACCTTCATCGGTGACTACCGACGCGACGGCGACGGCACCTACCTCAGCGACAACCCCGAGCTCTCCGACGCGCTGCGTCGCCTCGAGACCATGCTGAGCGACCTCGCCGGCTGACCGACGGAGTCGGCAGCCGTGCAGCCACGGCTCGGTGCTGTCAGCCGGAGGAGCCTTCGGTACTCTTCGCCCCGTTGGCGTCGCAGCAGCGACCCATCGTGCTGAAGTAGCTCAGCTGGTAGAGCAGCCGCCTCGTAAGCGGCAGGTCCGGGGTTCAAGTCCCCGCTTCAGCCCCAGACGACCCGACACAGCCGAACGGCCGATGTCCGGTGCGTGACCAGAACGGGCAGGCGCTCCCGTCGCGAGGAGAGACCGTGTCGGTCTCATCGCCTCGGTGTGCGCCGCCGTGTCCCAGCACGTACACGATCACTCTGGCGTGAGGCGATCGGGGACCGACGACAGGCCGTCAGCGAGGGCGGTGAAGCAGGCCGCGACGAGGGCTGGCAGGTCGGCGGACTGATCGGTGCTGAGCCAGTGGCGTATCGAGGAGCGCATTGCGGCCAACGCCGCGGCGGCCTGGAGCCGGCATCCCAGCTCGTCCCCCACGGGATCCGCGCGCTGTACGAGAACCCCGGCAATGGCGTCCTCCCAGCCAGCTTGCAGCTGCAGGCTCCTCGCGGACACGGACGGGTTCATGGCCATGATGCTGAACCGGCGCACCAGCTCTGCCCGTGCCGCCGCATAGTCGACGCCCACAGCGACGAACGACTCGCGCAAGGCGACCCACGCGGCCTCCTCGGCGGGGCGACCCCGGAGCTCATCCACGATCCGGTCGAGCCTGCTCGCGTAGTCGGCAAGGGCCACATCCTCCTTCGTCGAGAAGTACGAGAAGAACGTGCGCGGCGAGATCCCTGCAGCATCGGCGATCTCATCGATCGTCGTGCTGTCGAAGCCTCGCTGCTCGAAGAGCCCGATCGCAGCAGCCTCGATGCGCGCGCGTCGCAGTCGCTTCTTGCGTTCGCGGAGTCCTGGTTCATCAGTCATGTCGACATCTTGACACATTCCTGCATTCCATGCAATACTGCATTCACTGCAATATTTCCTCGCGAGGTGACGCCATGCCTGCTGCACCCAACCCCACTCCCGACGGACTCATGGCCCGGGCCGCACGAGCGAGCGTTCGCCACCGCCGCCTCGTCGTGCTGGCCTGGATCATGGCCATCGTTCTGGCCGCGCTCGCCAACCGCGTCGCGGGCGGCGAGTTCCACAACGACCTGTCGATCCCGGACACCGACTCCCAGGCGGCCTTCGACGAGCTTCGCGACCGCTTCCCCACACGTGCCGGTGACCCCATGCAGATCGTCGTCCATGACGAGGCCGGCGTCACCGACCCCAGCACCGTCGCGGCCGTCGAGTCGGTGCTGGACGTGGTCGCGGAAGTCGAGGGCGTCGTGGAGGTGCGCTCCGCCTACGAAGGGCCGACCCCGGCCGTCTCGGCGGACCGCACGACCGCGCTGATCACCATCCAGTTCGCCGAGCGAACCCGTGACATCCCCGAAGGAGCGATCGAGGCCGTGCAAGCGGCAACCGAGCCGCTGACTGCCACGGGACTGCAGGTCGAGTTCGGCGGCCCGGTCATGCAGACCGAGAGTGGACCGTCGGGAGCCGAGGCCATCGGCCTGCTGGCCGCGATGGCGATCCTCCTGCTGGCGTTCGGGTCGTTCATCGCGATGCTGCTCCCGATCGCGATGGCGCTCGCGGCCCTGGCGCTCGGGATCCAGCTCATCGAGCTGGCCGCCAACGGGGTGACGATCGCGACCACGGGGCCCGTCGTCGCGGCCATGATCGGTCTGGGCGTCGGGATCGACTACGCGCTGCTGATCGTGACGCGCCACCGAGAGAACACGGCTCGTGGCATCGATGCCGAGGAGAGCATCCCCATCGCCATGGCCACGGCCGGTCGTTCCGTTCTCGTCGCCGGATTGACCGTCATCGTCGCGATCCTCAGCCTCTACCTGATCGGGATCGACTTCGTGGCCGCCATCGGCCTGGCCGCGGCCATCACGGTCTCGACCACGCTGCTGGCATCCGTGACCCTGCTGCCGGCGCTGCTCGGCTTCGCGGGGCCCAACATCGACCGCTGGCGCATCCATCTGCTGCACCACGAGGGCCGACACGAGGACGCCAGCGGCTGGCGCCGGTGGGTCGAGGGAGTCCAACGTCGACCATGGTTCTCCTTCGGCTCGGCGTTGCTGGTCCTGGTCGTGCTCGCCGTGCCGGTGTTGTCGATGCGTCTCGGCTCCGGCGATGCCGGATCCAACCCCACCACGGACACGACCCGTCGCGCCTACGACCTCGTCAGCGAGGGCTTCGGGGACGGCTTCAACGGGCCGCTGCTGATCACCGTGTCTGCCGCTGACGGAGCGTTCGCGCCGGCTTCCGGATCTCCCGGGGTCCAACCTCCGTCGCAGCCCGACGCGGCCGCCCCAACCGCCACCCCTGATCCGGCCGCGCTCCTGGCGCAGCTGCCGCCAGAGCTCCGCACCCTCTGGTCCACCCTGCGGGCGACCGAGGGCGTCGCCCAGGTCGCTCCCCCAGAGCTGAACCCTGACCGTGACACCGCGGTGGTCGCGGTGATCCCCACCACGTCGCCGCAAGCGCCTGAGACCGAAGACCTCGTCCACCGACTCCGCGCCGAGGTGCTCCCCGTCGCAGCATCAGACGGCTTGGTGGTCCACGTTGGCGGCCCGACCGCGCTCGCCATCGACCTCGCCGACACGATGGCCGCCCGACTCCCGCTCTTCATGGCGGGGATCCTGGTGCTGTCGTTCTTGCTGCTCATGGTCGAGTTCCGATCCCTCTTCGTGCCGGTCAAGGCCGCCCTCATGAACCTGCTGTCGATCGGTGCCGCATACGGAGCGGTGGTCGCGGTGTTCCAATGGGGCTGGCTGTCAGGAATCTTCGGCCAGGAGACAGGTCCCATCGAGTCCTTCGCACCGATGATGCTGTTCGCCGTGCTCTTCGGCTTGTCGATGGACTACGAGGTGTTCCTGCTGTCGCGCGTGCGAGAGGAGTACGAGCGGACCGGCGACAACAGCCACGCTGTCTCCGTCGGGATCTCCGCAACAGCACGCGTGATCACCGCGGCCGCGTCGGTCATGGTCATCGTCTTCGGGAGCTTCCTGCTCAACGACCAGCGCGTCGTGAACATGTTCGGCTTCGGACTCGCCTTCGCGATCTTCGTCGACGCAACCATCGTGAGGACGGTGCTGGTGCCGGCAACGATGGAGCTGGCGGGCAAGGCGAACTGGTGGCTGCCCGGATGGATGGATCGGATCCTGCCTCGCGTCCACACACCGGAACTCCCCGATGCCTCACAGCCGTCGACGGACCCCGCGCCCCACGTCCCTGCCTCGGCATCCTCCTGAACGGCACCACGCCATGAAGATCCTGTCACCGAGGTGTGCCCGGCTGCGCGTGATCGCGCTGCCCGTCGCCGTCATCCTCGCGATCCGTCTCCTGCTGCCATGGCTGCTCAAGCGGGCGTTCGCGCCAGGGCCGACCGACACCCACCTCACCCCCGCCGACCTCGACCTCGACGCCGAGGAGGTCTGGCTCAGCAGCGGCAACGAGACCCGACTTCACGCCTGGTTCATCCCGGTGGACCGTCCGGCCCCGATGGTGATCGTGCTGCACGGCTGGGGCGCAAGCGCCGCCCACATGCTGCCGCTCGCCAAACCGCTGCACCACGCAGGCCTGCACACCCTGTTCCTCGACGCTCGCAACCACGGCCTGTCCGAACACGACGGCTTCACCTCGATGCCTCGCTTCGCCGAAGACCTCGACGCCGCCGCCGTCTGGGGGCACGCCCAGGAGGCCGTGACCTCGGTCGGGATGATCGGGCACTCCGTGGGTGCCGGCGCCGGCATACTCAGCGCCTCCCGGTCCGATCGCCTCGCAGCCATCGTCGCCGTCTCCTCCCCGTCGCATCCCGGCGAGCTCATGCGCGAACAGCTGTCCCGCGTACCTCGCCCGGTGCTGTCGCTGCTGCTTCGCGTGATGCAGCGCATCATCGGGCACCGCTTCGACGCGTTTGCTCCGCTCGTGCGGATCGGGATGGTGCAGGCGCCGGTCCTGCTCGTGCACGGCACCGATGACCGCATCGTGCCGATCAAGGACCTGCACGCACTCGCCGCCGCGAACCCCATGGCCCGAACGTTGGAAGTCCCGGGCGCCGGCCACAGCGACCTCGCCGCCTTCGAACCTCATGTCGCCACCATCACCGCTTTTCTGCGAAACCATCTCCTGTGACGGGACCTTGGCCGCTGGAGCGTGCGTCCAGCCGGGTCTCTGACATCCCTCAGCCTTGACGATCGATCGCCGGCGAGCAGATGGGACTCGTGATCGGGGACCTTCCCGTGATCCACTCACGGCCCAGATCCAGATCGTCCAATCCGTCGCAGGCGGCTGACATGCACTCACTCATCTTCGCGCTCGAGCAGGACGGCGTGATCGACAACCTCGTGCTGTCCCCGTCGGTGCACCGGACGTGGGGTGCGGTCACGGTGCTCGCGGTGCTCCTCGCCACCGCGTGGTTCGCACGACTCGCCATCGCCAAGGCACCGCTCGACCTGCCCGGTCGCGTGATCATGGCGATCGCACAGGTCGCGCTGATGGTCCAGGCGCTGCTGGGGATCAAGCTGCTGGACCAAGGGCTCGGCGTCCTGCAGCTCTACATCCACTACGTCGGCGGTCTGATCCCGCTCGGCCTGTTCCTCGCCCTCGGCTGGTTGCCGATGCGCGATGAGGTCCGACGCACGCGGCTGCTCGCCCTCATCACGGCCGCTGGCGCGATGTCCGCGGTCATGGCGTTCCTCATCGGCGGCGCGTACGCCACCCGCTGACGCTGAGGATCAGCGGTAGACGCAGGCGACGCCCGACCACATGACGAACACCGGGTCGCCATCCGCGTCGGCGTCGAAGACCCCGGCGACCTCACCCGTGAAGAACTCGGTCCCCAACGTCGATTCGAAGATGTCGACCCCCGGGTACGCCGCTTCCACGTCCGCCCGGCTGGTGCCGATGCCGACTCCGGCGGGCGTCATGAACGCCGCGTTCGTCCCGGCGTCGAGTCCCCATCCGGCGAACGCACCGTCCTGATGGACGAGCTCGAGGCCGCCGACGTAGCCGACCTGCGTGGCCGGACCGGCCGGGCACTCCTCGCTGAAGAACTCGTCGGTCGGGGCGCCGAGCACCTGCTCGACGAGCGCGTCGACCTCCGCGCGCGCCGTGCCGTACGGGAGGTCGTGGACGGTGCCGTCGACGGTGACGGTGAGGCCTGCTTCGGCAAGCGCGAACGTGTTCTCGGCCGCGTTCTCGCTGGGCGTCGCGGTCTCGGTCACCGTGACGGTGACCGCCGGGACGGGCGTCGCCGCCTCCGTCCCGCCACAGGCCGCCGACGAGAGCGCCACGGTCGCGATGAGTGCTGTCGTGATCCGTGGTGTCCGCATGCAGGTGCCCTCTTCTCGTCGTTGCCGCAGCCATCCGGCGCGACCGTCGCAGCATGCCGCTCCAGAGGCCGAAACGCACTGAGAGGGAACTTCCCGGCCCCGGATGTATCAGGCTCCCACCCCGATGCTCTGGCCTGATGGAACGCGACGGAACGACCGTCGCCGAGGAGCACCATCATGAACACCACACCCCGCATCACGCGACGGCGAACCCCGTCGCGCGTCGCCTCGTTGCTCGCTGCGGCGCTCGCCGTCAGCGCAATGCCCGTCGTGACCGACGCCCTGACCGCACCGGCGGAAGCCGCCCTGCCGACCGAGCTGCCGATCTACCGAGTGGTCCAGGAGGGCCTGACCCAAGCGGACGCGAAGGCGCTCGCCGAGCGCACCGGGACCTCGCCCATGCTTCGTCCCGACGGGGCGTTCACGTTCGTCGGTGAGAACTTCGCGGCGGTGCCGCAGAAGGTCGTCGCCGACGGCAAGGACGAGGACGGCAACCCGACGGTCAGCCAGGCCATCGACTACGAGGCGCTCGACGCGATCACTGCGCTCATCCCCCGCAAGGCCAAGAAGCGTGCCGCCGTCCATCTCGACATCCCCAAGGGCCACGGCCGCTGGATGACCGTCGGCAACACGACGTTCGAGCAGAGCGACGCCAAGGGCAACCCCGAGCTCGAGATCGACCTCGAGACCACGGTGTCGTTGACGCTGACGCTCGCGGGTCAGCCGCTCGTCGGCCCCGGAGCGAAGCTCCGCGTCTCGTACGCACCTGACGGCTCGGTGACGCAGCTCACCAACGCCACGCGCCAGCTCGAGGAGCTCGACGTCGTGAAGATCTCGTCGATGAACGAGGCCCGCCAGGCCTGCACGTCGCTGTACGGCCGCGAGGTGAAGCAGCTGAAGCCCAAGCTCGCCTACTACGCCCCGCCGCTCACCGCCCAGGAAGCGGACGGACGCGGCTCGGTCGAGCTGATCCTGCCGCAGTGGATCTGCCAGCCCGCCACGACCGTTCGCGACTCGGCGAGCAAGCTCGTCGGGCGCATGGTCCCGGCCGTGCCGGAGCTGAGCCCGAAGGTCCAGCTCGAGGTCGACACCGACGGCAAGCTCGTCGAGGCGATCGCCCAGATCGGTGGCGGGACCGCCCCGTACACCCTGCGCTGGTCATCCTCGAGCGGCACGCCGATCGCCGCTGACGACAACCATGTCCGCTACGCACCCGATCACCGCGAAGGAGCTGTCGAGACGCTCAACCTCCTCGTCACCGACGCCAACGGCATGACGACCGTCGCCTCCGCGACGCCGTCGCAGAAGCCCGGTGGTGCCGGCCACGTGCTGGTCGACGGGCTGCTCGGCGGCCAGGGCGGATCGTTCGCCGAGGTCGGCATCGAGCAGACGATCGACGAGTGGCAGTGCGCCCAGGACTCGGCCGATGGCTTCAACAGCGAGATGTCCTCGCACAACCAGACGGTCGACTTCGACTGGCGCGGGACCAACGCGTGGGAGCAGGACTTCCGCGATCCGAGCAACGGCGGTGACGACAGCGACTGGGTCGATGAGGTCGACATCCAGTGGTACACCGGCCACGGCTGGTCCGGAGGCTTCACGTTCAAGGGCACCAACGCCGACGGCAGCATCGTCCCGGCCGACGCCCGCTGGGGCAACCGTGACCTCGAATGGCTCAACCTCGAGTCCTGCCAGGTCCTGCGCGACACGACCGGAACCCTCGACCACCTCGGACGCTGGGGACCGACGATGGACGGTCTGCACCTGATCAACGGGTTCGACACCAACGCCTACTGCATCAACGGTGGCACCGGTGAGCGCTTCGCCGAGTACCTCTTCGACCAGACGTTCTTCGGGATCACGATCCGTCCGGCGCTGACCGTCCAGCAGGCATGGGCGGCGATGGCGAACGACCTCGAGCCGGCTGGCGTCCGCTGGCGCACGATGGGTCCGGTCGACTCGAGCGGTGTCACGAACCTGAACGACCACTACTGGGGCCAGGGCTCCGTCGGTCCGGACATCCGGGCGACGAACACGTCTGGCTGGTTCTCGATCAGCGGGCTCACCTGAGCCCGGTGAGGGTGGCGCCAGCGTCGGGGGGCGCTGACGCCACCCACCCCCACGGCCCGTCGGTAACCGGCGGGCCGTGACGGCGTACCGTGCAGGATCCGACCACCACCAGGGATCGTGCTCCATGCTGATCGCTCGCCGCCGCGCCGGCGCCGTCCTCGTCATCCTCGCGATGTCCATCGCGCTCGCGACCATCGCCGCTCCCGCAGCGCGCGCCGTCACCGAGTCCGAGGGCTACCTGACCCTCCCGGATGGAACGCAGCTCCGCTTCACGCTGCTGCTCCCCGACGGCGACGGCCCGTTCCCGACGGTCCTGCAGTACTCGGGCTACAACAACGGCAACAACGCCAAGGACGGGACGTTCGGCAAGTCCGTCGACCAGGTCCTCGAGCGCAGCATCGCCGTGATCGGCGTCAACCTCCGTGGCTCCGGATGCTCGGAAGGCACGTTCTCGCCCTTCGGACCGGCATGGGCCGCCGACGGCGTCGACGTCCTCGCGTGGATCGCGGATCAGCCGTGGTCGGATGGCGAGATCGCGATGGCCGGCGTGTCCTACCCGGCGATCACCTCGCTCATCACCGCGATCGAGCAGCCAGAACACCTGACCGCGATCATCGCGGACGTCCCCGTCGTCGACCTCTACCCCGACGTCGCCTGGCCCGGAGGGATGTTCAACCAGACCTTCGCCGGCGCCTGGACGTTCATCCAGAAGTACGGGACGTTGTTCGGCCTGCAGGAGACCGCTGAGGGCGACCCGCAGTGCCCGACCGCCATCCCCACGCAGAACGACCCGCGCGACCTCACGGGCACGCAGGCGGCGAACAACCCGTACAAGGACTCGCTGGACCGCTACACCGACTTCCTGCAGCCCGAGGATCTCGCGAGGATCCAGGTCCCGGCGCTCGTCTACACCGCGTGGCAGGACGAGCAGCTCGGCTCGCGGGCGATGTACGCCTACGAACACCTCGATCCGTCACAGCGCTGGATCGTCGCGTCCAACGGCGACCACATCGGCTTCTCGGGCGGAGCGTGGCACCGCGCGTTCATGGTCGAGTTCCTCGACCACTTCCTCCGCGGCGGTGCGCCGGAGGACTTCGACGCGCCGATGGTTCAGCTGCCGCGCGACGTCCGCAAGGACGCGACGTTCGACGAGATGACCACCTCCGACGTCTACCCCGTCCCCCGGACGATCGAGACGATCCACGCGCAGCCCGACGGCGCGCTGCTGCACGCCGCGCCGACCGACGCGACGACGTTCTCCTTCGTCGCCCCGCTGCCTGCGCCGACGTTCGTCGTCGGCATCGACGCCAACATCGGGTTCAACCCGGAGGCCTACAACGAGGCGTACAAGATCCCGGTGCCGCCCGGCGGCAATGTCGCGTTCACGACCCCGGCGCTCGCAGAGGACCTCGCCTACCTCGGCGAGGGATCGATCGACCTGTGGCTGTCGTCGACGTCAGGCGATGCCGATCTCCAGGTGAGCCTCACCGAGGTCCGCGCCGACGGTCAGGAGCTCTACGTCCAGCGCGGCTGGCTCCGGGCGTCGCATCGCGTGCTCGACGCGTCCGAGAGCACGTCGACCCGCCCGGTCCCGACGCACCTCTCGACCGACGCCATCGGACTGACGCCCGGCGAGGTCACGCCGATGCGCGTCGAGATGTGGCCGGTGCACCACGTGTTCCGCGCCGGATCGGCGCTGCGCATCTCCGTGGAGTCGCCGGTCGGGTTCACCGGCTTCCGCCAGCTCCAGTTCGATCCCACGCCCGCGAACCACACGATTCACGTCGGACCGGACACCCCGACACGGTTCGTCTTCGGACACGTCCCGGACGTCACCACGGCCACCGCGCAGCCTGCCTGCGACACGCTGCTGAACCAGCCCTGCCGCACCGCGCCGGGATCGGTGCCGGCCGGGACCATCTCGTTCGCGCA
>CBDTYW010000091.1:0-12825 GCA_965364735.1 uncultured Nitriliruptoria bacterium | reverse complement strand
GCCCCGCTCAGCGCGCGCGACCAGGTCTCGACGGCCAAGGCGCACAGCTCGGGGTCCGCCAGTCCGGGGCGCCAGGCTCGCTGGCGGAGATCTTCCAGGTCGCCGAGCACCGTGCGGAGATGCGTGAGGACCTGACGGCGCGCCGTCTCGTCCTCGATCAGGCCATGCAGCAAGGTCACGGGAACTCCCCGCCACCGCGCCGGGAGCGCGTCGATGGAGCGCAGCTCGAGGAAGCCGCGGGGCCGAACCTCGTGGAACAGCGTCGAGAGGTGCTCGGACAGGTGGTGCGCGTCCGGTCGCGGGAGCGCCGGGAGGGCGCCCTCGAGCCAGTCGGCGAACGTGGTGCCCGGTGGGATCGCGTGAACGACGTCGTCGTCGTCGCGGACGAAGATCACGTCGGCTGCGAGCGCCGCGTCCGTGATCTGGTCTGCAGGCCGGCGTGCTCCCAGCCCCGGCGGGAACCCGGTGCGGGACGGGGCGAGGTGCAGCCAGGTTGCCGCTCGACGTGAGACGACCGCTTCATCGTGAGGGTCAGGGCTCGAGGCGAACGTCGCGGTCGCGAGCGGCGAGACGAGGTTGCAGAGCAGCCAACGATCGTCGTGCTCGTGGACCGGACCCAGGTCCAGGTTGATCTGGAGAGAGCAGCTCAGGCGCATCATCTGAGCGCCGTGCCCACCACGCGTCGCGAAGGCGCTGGCCATGGCGAGGTAGCGCCCGGAGGTCAGCTGCTGAGGGACGTCCGCTGTGCTCGACCAGGGGTCGAGCCCGCAGGACACGAGCGCGATGCCGTGCTCGTCGAATGCCCGGGCGAGGACGTCGAGGGTCTCGGACAGCGCAGCAAGGGCGCGGGCCGGGGACGTGGTGGGAAGCGTCGAGACCTCGATCTGGCCGCCCGGCTCGTAGGTGAGCGCTCCCCCCGCGGTGATCGCGTGTCGCATGGCGCTGCCCCGGCGAGGGAGGATCACGTCCTCGCGGGCGGCGAGGGCATCCACGACGGCCAGCACCTCCGAGAGCGTCGCACGCCGCGCAGGACCCCCGTGGGAGTCCATGTACAGGGCGAGCAGCTCAGCCTCGAGCCCCACGTTGCCGGAGCTGCACCCCGTCGGGAAGGTGCGCTCGCGCACGAGAGCGGTCAGCGCTGACCGCTCCCCCGTGACCAGCTCCGGAAGTCGGGCCACCGTCACCGTCCTCTCGCGAGCTCACGTCGGGTCTGCCACGACCAGCAGGCCGGGGATCCCGCCAACGAGGGCGGTCGGTGGATCATTCCCGCATCCGTGGGCTGCCAGACACCCATCCCTCGGTGTTCGCCGGGCGCCAGTCAGCGAGCCGGGAGACCGGGCGCCGGGAGGCGTCGAGCAGGGCGAGCCGGTCGCGTGCTGCCGCGAGCTCCTCGACGTAGACCTCCCGGGGGACGTCGACGACGCCCAGGGTCGTGAGGTGCTCGGTGCGCAGCTGTACGTCGACGAACGCGCCGCCTGCTGCGGCAAGGCGAGCCGCGAGGTCCACCAGCGCGACCTTGGAGGCGTCGCGCTGATGGTGGAACATCGACTCACCGGTGAACACCGCGCCGAGCTGGACGCCGTAGAGCCCTCCGACCAGCTCCGAGCCGTCCCAGACCTCGACGCTGTGGGCCCATCCGAGCTCGGCCAGCCGGCGGTAGGCGCGGACCATCGCCGGGATGATCCAGGTGCCGTCATCGTCGCGACGACGTGAGCACGCGAGGATGACCTGGTCGAAGGCGGCGTCGACGGTCGTGTGCCATCCGCTGTTGCGCAGCCTGGCGCGCAGCGAGCGGGACAGCTTCACCGCGTCGAGGCGAAGCAGACCGCGAGGATCCGGCGAGAACCACGGCAGCGGTGCCTTCGGGTGCGGCCATGGGAAGATCCCACGTCGGTAGGCGTCGACGAGCGTCGGCGGCGACAGGTCTGCGCCGATCCCGACGACGCCGTCCTGGTCCGCGTGGGCGGGGTCCGGAAGGACCCATGACGAAGCAGGTACCGGCAGCGGGGCACGGACCGGTTGCTCGTCGGACCGTGCGCGCAGGGCGTCTCGTGACGAGACGTTCATGTGCGGTCGGTCCGGTCCCACAGGGCCTCTGCCGGTCGATGAAGGCGTGACATCCACCCTAACCGTCCGGACGGGTCCCCATCCGGGGGCGTGGACACCCTTCGCGATAGCGTCATCCGGGCCCGAACCACAGGAGGTCGGCGTGCCGAACCGTCTGCACCTCGTCGATGGCACGTACGAGCTGTTCCGTGCCCACTTCGGTCGTCGACCGGACCACCGTGACCGTGACGGCGGTCCCGCGAAGGCCACCGTCGGAGTCCTGCGATCCCTGCTCGCGCTCATCGGGGACGAGGACGAGCAGGTCACCCACCTCGGGATCGCCTTCGACAACCCGATCGAGTCGTTCCGCAACGACATGTTCGACGGCTACAAGACCGGTGCGGGCATCGAGCCGGAGCTGCGCTCCCAGTTCGACCTCGTCGAGCGGGCATGCCGCGTCCTTGGTGTGCACACGTGGACCTGCGTCGACGTCGAGGCCGACGACGTCCTCGCCGCGGCGGCGGTCCAGCTCGCCGATCGGTTCACCCAGGTCCGCATCATGACGCCGGACAAGGATCTCGCGCAGGTCGTCTCGGGGACGCACGTGGTGCAGGTCGACCGGATGCGTGATCGCGAGTTCGACGCGGACGGCGTCGTCGAGCGCCTCGGTGTTTCCCCGGCCTCCGTCCCGGACTACCTCGCCCTGGTCGGCGACACCGCCGACGGGATTCCGGGCCTGAAGGGCTTTGGGGCGAAGTCCACCGGCACCCTGCTCAGCCACTACCGCACGCTCGAAGCCGTCCCTGCGCTCGGCGAGCGCTGGGAGGTCACCGTCCGTGGAGCGCAGAAGCTGGCGGGCACGCTCGCAGCCCAGATGCCCGACGCGCTGCTCTACCGCGAGCTCGCGCGGCTCAGGCTCGACGCCCCGATCGACGTCGATGTCGACGGGCTCGCGTTCCGTGGCACCGACCGCGACGCGTGGCTCGAGCTGTGCGACGAGCTCGCTGACGATCGCCTGGCAGCGCGCGACCTCATGTGGCGCGAAGCATGAGCGACCCCGTCCCCCCGTCGGCGCCCACCGGGCGGCGCGGCTCGACGCTGGTCGCTGCGGGGATCCTCCTGTCGCGCATCGCCGGATTCATCCGCGAGCGCGCCTTCGGGCACTTCTTCGGGACCTCCGCCACGGCCGGCGCGTTCAAGACCGCGTTCCGCATCCCGAACCTGCTCCAGAACCTCCTCGGGGAAGGGGTCCTGTCCGCGTCGTTCATCCCCGTCTACAGCCGGCTCCTCGACGACGGTGACGAGGAGGAGGCTGGTCGGGTCGCAGGAGCTGTGGCCGGGCTGCTGGCGCTCGTCACGGGCGTGCTCGTGATCGTGGGCGTCGTCTTCGCGGAGCCGCTCGTCCAGCTGATCACGCTCGGGAGGTTCGATCCGGAGATCGAGGCCCTCACCGTCCGGCTGATGCGCATCATCGCGCCGGGTACGGGGGTGCTCGTCCTGTCGGCATGGTGCCTCGGGGTGCTCAACAGCCACCGTCAGTTCTTCCTCTCCTACGTCGCCCCGGTCCTGTGGAACTTCGCCCAGATCACCGGGCTCATCTTCGGGGCTGCGGTGCTGGTCGGCACCCTCGGGCCGTCCGACTCCCCGGCACGCGTGGACCTCGTCACGATCCTGACGTGGTCCACGTTCCTCGGGGCGCTGCTCCAGCTCGCGGTCCAGGTGCCCGGCGTGCGACGCGCGGAGCCGCACCTCAAGCTGAGCCTCCGTCGTGATCTCCCCGGCGTCCAGACGACCTTCCGACGCCTCGGCCCCGTGATCGCAGGGCGAGGCGTCGTCCAGATCGGCGCGCTGCTGGACCTCACGCTGGCGGCGCTCCTCAGCCAGGGCGAGTCCGCGATCGCGGCGCTCGCGGCCGCGCAGACGATCTACATCCTGCCGGTCAGCCTCTTCGGGATGAGCGTGGCGGCTGCCGAGCTGCCAGAGCTCTCCCGCACGAACAGCTCCGACATCGTGGCGCTGACGGCCAGGCTGCAGCAGGGCTCCCGTCGGATCGCCTTCTTCGTCCTCCCCAGCGCGCTCGCCTTCATCGTCATCGGCGACCTGCTGGTCGGGGGCCTCTACCGCTCGGGTCAGTTCGGACGGCTCGAGGAGATCCAGGTCTGGCTCGTCCTGGCGGGCTTCTCGATCGGGCTGCTCGCGACGACGGCCACCCGTCTGCTCCAGTCCGTCTTCTACGGGATCGGCGACGTTCGGACGCCTGCGTGGGTCGCCGCGATCCGCATCGCTGCGGGGACCACGGCCGCGCTCCTGCTGATGTTCCCGCTGGACCGGTTCGGGGTGAGCGTCACCGACGGTCTCTCGATCGTCTCCGGTGCTGAGCTCGCCGGCGGGACCGACGTCGTGAGGCTTGGTGTCGTCGGGCTCTCCCTCGGATCCGCCCTCGCGGGCTGGGTCGAGTTCCAGGTGCTGCGGTCACGGCTGTCGGCGCGGCTCGGCGACGGGGTCGCCCTCGGCGGCGGCATCCTTCCCGAGCTCGCGATGCCGCTGCTCGCCGCGGTGATCGTCGGCCTGCTCAGCCGTGTCGTCTTCGGCGCGATGCCGCGTCTCGCGGGCGCGCCCCTCGCCGTCATCTTCACCGGTGGTGCGTACGTGGTGGTCGCAGCGCGCTCCGCGGTGCCCGAAGCACGGGAGCTGTTCGAGTCCGTGGTCCGGCGCCTCGACCGCTGACCGAGGATCAGCCGAGAACGGTGAGCAGGTCCGCGACGCTGCGGACGGCTGCGTTCGCCCCATCGCCGGCGACGACGACGCGTGCGACCAGGTGGTCGAGGCCGGCCGAGGCGTACTCCGCCAGGGCAGATGCGGGATCGTCGGTCGGCGTCCCCCACCAGCCGAGCTGCGACAACGTGGCATCGTCGATCGCGCCGGGGACCGCCTCGCGCCCGCCGTCACGGAACGCGGCCTTGACGCTGCTGACCATGTCCCCGAAACCCTGACGGGTGAAGTGCGCGGCGTAGGCGGGCAGCGCCGCGTACTGGCCGACCTGAGCGGCGAGCGCGGCTCGAGCAACCTCGCGATCGGCGTGGACCGACATCCGGACGTAGGTGGCGGTGACCACGTCAGTGGACGAGCGGCCCGCCTGCTCGGCAGCGGAACGGACACGCATGGCCGCCTCGGCCACCTCACGTGGCCCCGACCAGTTCAGCAGGACGCCGTCTGCGTCGGAGCCGGCGAGCTCGAGCATCCGCGGGCCCATCGCTGCGAGGTAGCGCGGCGTCGGCGCGGGGAGCGGAGAGATCGCCAGCCGGAACCGCTGGGCGCTCAGGACCTCTCCCGCGACGTCGACCTTCTCGCCGGCGTGCAGCGCAGCGAGGATCGCGAGCAGCTCCTTCGCGGCCGTGCGTGGCTTGCGGACGTCGGCGCCGTGCCACGGGCCCATCGTCGCGGGGTGGCTCACCCCGAGCCCGAGGAGGAACCGACCCCCGGACGATTCCTGCAGGGTCGCGGAGGCCATGGCGAGCTGGGCCGGTGAGCGCGTCCAGATCGGCACGACCCCGATACCGACCTCGAGGGTGGTGGTCGCGTCCGCCCAGATCTGGCACTGCAGCAGCGCGTCACGGCCCGAAGCCTCGTTGGTCCACAGCGAGGCGAGCCCCGCTGCCTCGACGTCACGCGCGATCTGCCGCTGCGTGGTGGCGGGGAGGTCTTCCGACAGTCCGAGTCCGATGCGCATCGTCACTCCGCCGGGTCGTCAGGGCCGACCGTGCCGTTGAGGAGATGGTCCACGAGCTCGCCCTGGATGTGGGCGAGGTAATCCATCAGTGCGAGCGTCTCGAGGCGCGGGTCGTCCTCGGTCAGCGACTCCCGGTCGATCAGCTCGATGGTGATCCGTGCACCGAGCGCGAGCCGGAGGTCGTTCAGCACCCCGGCGACGAGCCGCTGGCCGTCGTCGTCGAGTCGGACCACGGTGTGATCGCCACGCTCCTTGCCGCTGCTGATGAGCTCATCGAGCGCTTCGAGCCCACCGCGCCGCGCGAGCATCAGATCGTCGAACATCTCGGCGCGGAGCGCGGCGTCCGCGTCGAGGTCGTCGGAGACGGCGGACGGGAAGAGCCGGTCATGGATGGGGTCGCCCGGCTCGGGCTGAGCGAGGACGTCGAGCAGCGATCGCAGCAACGTCTGGAGGAGGTCGACCTCCTGGGCATGCAGCGCCCACGCGAGGTCAGAGCTTCCCCATCTCCGGTGGAAGCGTCTCACGCGGCAGCGTCGCGGCGGAGGATCACGCGCGCTCCATGGTCGCATGCAGGCCGTGGCCGTGCAGCTGTCTGACGTAGCGCTCGGCCCGGTCGCGCTTCTCGGACGCGACCAACGACCGACCCGTGTTGTGGACCTCGAGCATGAGCTTGCTCGCCATGTCCTCGGAGTACCCGAACACCTTCTTGAGCACGTACACGACGTAGTTCATCAGGTTGACCGGGTCGTCCCAGACGATGATGTCCCACGGGAGATCGGTCTCGAGCGACTCGTCGAGCAGGGTGTCGGACTCCCGGACGGGCGTCGCGACACCCCCGTCCCCCGAAGCATGCTCGATGGACGGGAGCATGGGGTCAGCGGCGGCGGCGACGCGCGGCACGACGGGCGCGCTCGCGCTCCTCGAGCTCGTCCCAGGAGGGCGGCGATGCCATCGTGCGGCCGGTCGGGTTGTCCGGCGCAGCGTCGTGGGTGACGGTGACGGAGACGGCCTGACGGCGGCCCTTCTCGTCCTCGGCGACCTCGTACTCGACGAGGGCCCCCGGGGCGAGCTCACCCGTGGCGTTGTCGGCGGCGACGTAGACGTCGTTGCCGGTCTCACCGGCGATGAAGCCGAAGCGCTGGGCGCTGTTGTACGTCTTGACGTGACCCGTGGGCATGCAGGGCTCCTGAACGAAATGGTGGGGTACGAAGCTGGGGTGCGGGACCGAGGTGCCGACGCCATCATGGCGTCGATGCCGGCGGCGATCAGCGCAGCGGCGGAGTGGTCCCGCAACGGCTGGGAGCGTAGCGCACGACTCCCCGACCTCACGCGCGCGGAACGCGGCTGTGACCATGTCCAGCGCACGCGCGGGGTCAGCCCTGAGCTGCGGCCCAAGCGGTGGCGGCGTCCTCGACCTCTTCTTCGAGGCCCGCGGCCAGCGCGGCGGTCGGCGTCGCGCCGTCGAGGCGTCGTTGTGGCGAGGTGAACCACGAACCCGCCTCGGCATCGTCGACCCAGCCCTGAAGCACCCGCAGGACATCCAGCGCGATGTCGACCGGCCGGCGGGCGTGCTCGTCCTCGTCGTCAGCGTCAAGGAGCACATCGACGGCGTCGTCGCCGATGACCGCGCGCAGCTCGGCTTCGTCATCCAGGGGATCGTCTCGGTACATGGCAGATCAGCTCAGCTCGGCGTGCGCGGCTTCGCAGTCGCGCACGTACTCGGCAGCGTCGAGGATTCGCTGCTCGGTGGCGGCGAGCTCCTCGTCAATCACCCGGACGCGTCCCTGCACGGCCTCGTTGAGCTTCGTGTCCACGGCCCGGAGCGGCCGTCGCAAGCGTGCGTCGATCGGCTCCTCGTGGGCTGCGCGCTCCGACTGGAGGCGCACCATGCGACGACGTTCGTCGGCCAACCACTCGCGGTAGCGCTGCAGACGCGTCTCGTCCTCACGTGCGCGAAGCAGCGTGAAGTAGGCGGTGTCAGCGTCGGGGCGGGCCATCGGTCGGATCAGCCCTGCGCACGCTTCTTGAGACCGGCCAGACCGGTCTCGACGATCTGCTTCGCCGCGCGCTTCTTCATGAATCCCGGCAGCGGGATGCTGATGTCCGCCTCGACGGTGTAGACGACGTCGGTGCCCTGGCCCCTGAGCGTCATCCTGTAGGACCCGTCGAGCTGCGACATCATCTCGCCCTCGATGAGGGTCCATGAGACCGCGTCTTCGGTGTGGGTGTAGGCGATGGTGTAGGTGATCTGAGCGACCTTGGCGTCGACGTGGAACTTCGCCGTGTCGGGTCGTCCCTGCTCGTCGGTGGTGAGCACGTCGATCGACTGGACCCCGTCAGCCCACTCGGGGTACGCCGCGAGGTCGAGGATGACGGCGCGGATCGCTTCGGGGGACGCGGCGATGTGCGTCGACTCGGAGACCTTCTGGCCCATCGTGAAGCTCCTGCTCGGTGATCGGAGGCGGAGCCTACGGGACGGGAGGCTCCTCCTGCGGACCAGCCCCGTTCGCAGCGCGGGCCGTCACCTCGTCGGTGAGCCGCGCCACGCCGGCCTCGAGGTGGCGCAGCCGCGTCAGATCACGCACGACCTCTCGCCGGAGGCGGTCGCGCTCCCCGACCAGCTCGCCGAGGGAGTCCCCCGCCTCGACCCGTGTCGCCCAGACGGGGCAGGTGCGGCGGAAGTCACAACGCTCGCAGACGCCTCCCGGGGTCGGCCGGAAGTCACCCGCCAGCACGATCTGTGCCGCCGCGGAGATGGTCGCGCGCGCGCCGTCGAGGTCGATCCGATCGATCGGCACGACGACGTCGATGCCGGAGGCGAGGAACTGCAGCGAAACCGTGGCAGGGAGCCGCCCCCAGAGCCGCTCACAGGCCAGCGCGTAGATCGCGAGCTGCAACGAGCCTTCGACCGATGCCTGGTTGCCGAGGCGGCCCGTCTTGTAGTCGATGACATGCAGGGCGCCGTCCTCGTCAACATCGAGTCGGTCGATGGACCCGATGACGGTGGCGTCGTCGCCGATCGCCACGTCGAACCACTGCTCGCACGCCGCCGCTGGCTGCCAGGTCGGCGAGGTCTGCTCCCAGTGCGCACGGACCATGTCCTGCGCCGTGCGATACCACGCCAGCTCCTCCTCGCGCTCGAGGTCCGCGTAGCCGCTTCGGTCCCACGAGTGGTAGAGGGCCTGAAGCACCTCATCGAGCGCTGGGGTCAGCGGGAGGCGTCGGTCCCAGTAGGACTGGAGCGCCGAGTGCACCGATGTGCCGAGCGACATCTGCGGACTCGGCCGTGTCGGCATCCGATCGATGCGTGAGTAGCGGAACTGGAGCGGGCAGCGTCGGAGCCGGTCGATGGCGGAGTACGACAGCCGGACCCGGCCGTCCTCGTCGATCAGCGGTCGCCGGGTGGTCGCGTCGTCGCCGAGCACCTCAGGCGCGATGACGTCGACGTCGAAGAGGCGGACGTCGTCCGTGTCGGGCGTCGGCTCGCCGTAGCCGCTCATCCGAGCAGGGTCGCGAGCACCTCGTCGTGGACGAGCGCGTTGCTCGAGCAGGCATCACCGCCGTCCGCGGTGACGCGGCCGTCCAGCGCGCTGAACCGGCCGCCCGCAGCTTCCACGATGCACTTGACGGCGGCAAGGTCCCATCGAGAGACGGCCGCTTCGAGCGCGACGTCGATGATCCCGCTCGCGACGAGGCAGTGATGCCAGAAGTCCCCGAACCCGCGTTGACGGCGCGTGGTCGCGGAGAGGCGGAGCACGCCGTCGCCGAGCCCGCGTTCGACGAAGTACGACAGCCCGCCGAACGAGATCTCGGCGTCTGCGAGCGTGCGCCGCGTGGAGACCGTGACGGGCGTGCCGTCCTGACGTGCCGGGCCGCCGCGGATGCCGTCCCAGCGCGAGCCCAGCGCCGGGGCCGACACGACCGCGACCTGCTCGACGTCATCGACGACCAGCGCGATCAACGTGGCCCACACCGGGTTGCCCGAGGCGAAGTTCTTGGTCCCGTCGATCGGGTCGATCACCCACAACGGGGCATCGGCGGAGCCGACGAGGCCCTCTTCCTCACCGAGGACGGCGTGGTCCGGATACCGCGCGGCGATCCGCTGGCGCAGACGTTCCTCGACGGACCGGTCCGCGATGGTGACGGGCGTGCCGTCGTCCTTCGTGTCGACGACGAACTCCCCGCCGAAGATCGGCAGGCTGATCTGGTCGGCCACGTCGGCGAGCTCGAGCGCGAAGGTCCGCAGCTCGAGCAGCTCAGCCGAGCTGAGCGACGTGGTCACCAGGCGAACGACATCTCGTCGAAGCGCAGGACGATGTCGTTCGGCTGGACGGTGAGGATGACCTCATCGCGTGGCACCCACAGCGGGATGCACGGTCCCTGACCGGCGTGGCCCATCAGGCAGATGAGCAACGTGCCGTCCTCGTTCAGGCCGACGATCTGCCGTGCGTAGGACAGCAGCTCGTGGAACTCGGCCTTGCCCGCCTTGCGCTTCTGATAGGTCGTCGCCCACTTGGCCTCGGACTTGCCGTAGTTGGCGATGGCCATCCCGGGCGTGAGCTTGACCAGCGAGGTGAGGGCGCGGACGCCCTTGAGCGCCTTGTCCCCCTTGGGCAGCTTGCCGAGGCGGACGGCCGCGTCCGGCTCCTGGAGCCGACCGGGCAGGTCCGTGAGCTCGAAGTTGCCCGCGGCTTGAGCAGCCTTCTGGCGCTCGACCGGGACGATGACCTCGATCTTGGACTTCGACGCGGCCACGAGGCCTCCTGCGTGAGCTGCGGACGGGGCGGTCATGCTATCGGGCCATCGCCCGCGCACGGCGTCCGTTCTCCGCGCGCCAGCGGAGGTCGCCGTCAGATCTCGCCGTGTCGTCTCGTCCTTCTCCCGGACCCCTGACGGTCAGCGTGAGGAGAGCGCCGTCGTCAGCCGTCGTGCGGCTTCCTCGACCCGCGCTGTCGGGGCCGCGATCGTCATGCGAGCGAACCCGGCCCCCTCACGTCCGAACCAGTGTCCCGGGCTGAGGGCGAGCCGCGCGGAGGACCACAACCACGTGGCGAGGTCCGGTGCATCCATCTCGAGATCACGGAGATCCAACCACGCCAGGTAGGTCCCCTCGGGCCGGACGAGCCGGACTCCGTCTGGCAGCACGTCGTCGAGGACGTCGGCGTTGCGCTCGACGAGTCCGAGCAGCCCGTCCACCCAGGAGTCGCCGTGGCGGTAGGCGGCTTCCCAGGCCGCGAGGGAGAACACGTTGTTGCGCGTGAGGTGCAGCTGGGAGCTCCTGGCGCGGAAGCGGGCGTGAACGTCTGCGTCGCCGGTCACGACGACCGTGTCGCACAGCCCTGCCAGCCCGAAGGTCTTGATCGGCCCGTGCAACGACGCGAACCGCACGCCCGTCTCGGCAGCCACCGTCGCGAAGGGCGTGAACGTCGCGTCGCCGAGCACGACGTCGGCGTGGATCTCGTCGGAGATCACGGCGACCCCGTTCGCGGCGCAGATCCGCGCCACGTCGATCAGCTCGGCGCGGGTCCAGACCCTCCCCACCGGGTTGTGTGGGTTGCAGAGCAGCAGCGTCGACGTCGCCGGATCGGACGCAAGCGACGCGAGGTGATCCACGTCCATCGCGTACCGCTGGCCGTCGAGCACGAGCGCGTTCTTCACGGGGCGCAGCCCCCCGTCGCCGATCAGCGTCTTGAAGTCGGTGAAGACCGGCGTCTGCATCAGCACCGCGTCGCGGGGCGCCGCGAAGATCTCGAGCAACACGCCGATCGAGGTCCCCACGCTCGGGCTCTCGATCAGGTCCTCCGGCCGGACCCGCCATCCGTGTCGCCGCTCCATCCAGCCGACGAACGCATCCGCCATCGTCGAGGTCCGGCCCTCGTACCCGAACCAGCCGACGCCGGCCCGCTCCACGAGGGCCTCGGTGACGACCGACGCAACCTCCAGGTCCGGCTCTGCGACCCACATCGCGAGCAAGTCCTCGGCGGGCCCGAACAACCGCGACAACGTCTGCGGATCCGTCCCGAACCCGAACTCCGTCGGCTGCCGCACATGTGAAGGTTCCATCCCCCAACCCTACGCCCCGCTCCCACCCGGCGAGCGACGTCCAAACCTGCACCACGCAGAGAAATCCATCGCTCGGCGGAGTTGGGGTGGCGTCGGCGGCCTCGGTGGCCTGAATGCCAGACTGGAGGAGCGCCGCAAGACGGCAACTGCAACGAGCGTCGGCTGTGGCCTCGGTGGCCCGAACCGCCTGAGCGGAGCGGAGAACGAGCGAGGCAATTGCCAGACTGGAGGAGCGGAGCGACGACGGCAACTGCAACGAGCGTCAGTACCCCCGACCGGATTCGAACCGGCGTCGCCTGCGTGAAAGGCAGGAATCCTGGGCCGCTGGACGACGGGGGCTGGCGTCGTCCGAAGGCGACGTCGATCGCGGAGGCTAGCGGACCGCTGGAGCTGTTCCGTTGCCCACGCCTCTTCGTCGCCGTACCCACGTCACGAGCGATTCGGCGATCAGGGCGATGGTCACCCAGCGGGTGAGCATGCCGACGAGGTCGCCGATGACCAGGAACGGTGTGCGGTCCGTGACGATGGGGACGTCGGCGCGGATCGTCTCCAGGGTGAAGAGGTCGGTCTGCTGGTGGACGACGCCTTCCGGATCGATCAGGGCGGACTGCCCGGACAGCGCGGAGTGCACCACCCAGCGGCCGGTCTCGACGGCTCTCAGCCGGGACTGGGCGATGTGCTGGAGCGACTCGGCGGAGCGTCCGTAGCTCGAGTCGTTGGTCACCGCGAGGATGACGCCGGCAGGGCCGAAGCCGTCGGGGGTTGCGAGGATGTTCTCGCGGGCGAGGTCGCCGAAGATCGTCTCGAAGCAGATGAGCACGGCTGCATGGACGTCCGGCGCGACCCGAACGGCGTGCGGCTCGCCGGCGATGGCGTCTCGCGGAACCTGCGCGAGCGGCTCGAACCAGTCGAACCACGAGCGCTTCGGGATGAACTCGCCGAACGGGACCGGCTTGTTTTTCACGTAGCGATCGACCGTCGTGAGG
>CBDTYW010000090.1:0-12896 GCA_965364735.1 uncultured Nitriliruptoria bacterium | reverse complement strand
CGGCTACATCACCTACATGCGTACCGACTCCACCACGCTGTCGGACACCGCCATCAACGCGGCGCGCACCCAGGTCCGCGAGAAGTACGGCGACGAGTACCTGCCTGCCAAGCCGCGGCTCTACACGAAGAAGTCGAAGAACGCCCAGGAGGCCCACGAGGCCGTCCGGCCCGCAGGCGAGTCGTTCGCGACTCCGGCGGAGCTCGCGTCTCAGGTGGGCAAGGAGGAGCTGCGCCTCTACGAGCTGATCTGGCAGCGCACGATCGCGTCGCAGATGGAGGACGCCGTCGGCGAGTCGGTCTCCGTGCGCATCGGGGTCGACACCGCATCGGGTCGTGACACCGAATGGTCCGCCAGCGGCCGCACGATCACGTTTCCCGGGTTCCTGCGTGCCTACGTGGAGGGCTCCGACGACCCCGAGGAGGAGCTCGCCGACCGCGAACGCTTCCTGCCGGCCATGTCGACGGGCGACCGCACGGACCTCAGCGCGCTCGAGGCGAAGGACCACGAGACCCAGCCGCCCGCGCGCTACACCGAGGCCTCGCTGGTGAAGAAGTGCGAGGAGCTCGGCGTCGGTCGCCCGTCCACGTACTCCTCGATCATCCAGACGATCGTTCGCCGTCGCTACGTCAGCAAGCGTGGCCAGGCCCTCGTCCCCTCGTTCACGGCCTTCGCCGTCGTGGGGCTGCTGGAGACGCACTTCTCGGAACTGGTCGACTACGAGTTCACCGCCCGCATGGAGGACGACCTCGACTCGATCGCCGCCGGCGAGGCCGAGCCGATCCCGTGGCTGCACCGCTTCTACTTCGGTGAGGGCGAGGAGGGCCTGCACCTGAAGGAGAAGGTCACCAACCGCCTCGACCAGATCGACGCCCGCGCGGTGAACTCGATCCCGATCGGGATGGACGCCGAGGGCGTGCCCGTGGTGGCCCGCGTCGGCCGCTACGGCCCGTACCTCGAGCGCGGCGAGGACCGTGCGTCGGTCCCCGAGGACATCGCGCCGGACGAGCTCACGATGGAGAAGTGCATCGAGCTGCTCGACGCGCCGAAGGACATCCGCGAGTTCGGGATCGACGAGGAGACCGGGTTCCCGATCACCGCACGCAACGGCCGATTCGGTCCGTACGTGTCGGTCGGCGAGGACGGCGAGAAGCCGGTCAAGACCGCGTCGCTCTTCAAGGACATGGACCTCGCCACGATCACGCAGGAGCAGGCGATCAAGCTCCTCGAGCTGCCCCGCACCGTCGGGCTCCACCCCGAGGACCAAGCCCCGATCGAGGCGCTGAACGGCCGTTACGGCCCGTACCTGAAGTGGAACAAGGAGACCCGCTCCATCGAGAGCGAGCAGCTGCTGTTCGACATCACCCTCGAGGAGGCGCTCAAGATCCTCGCCGAGCCCAAGGGCAAGAACCGTGCCCGCACGGTGGCCGCTCCGCTGAAGGAGCTCGGCAACGACCCGATCTCCGAGAAGCCGATGATCGTGAAGAAGGGTCGCTACGGGCCCTACGTCACCGACGGCGAGACCAACGCGTCGCTGCCGAAGGGCATGGATCCGGAGGAGCTCACCGACGAGCGCGCTGCAGAGCTGCTCCAGGCCCGTCGCGAACGCGGCCCGGCCAAGAAGAAGACGAAGAAGAAGGCCAAGAAGAAGGCCGCGAAGAAGAAGACCACGGCCAAGAAGAAGACCACGGCCAAGAAGAGCACGAAGAAGGCCGTCGCGAAGAAGGCCGCGACCGACGAGGCAGCCCCGGAGTCCTGATGACCACGTCCTCGTCGACCTGCACGTTCACCAACTCCCGAGGCGCGCAGCTCTCGGCCAGGATCGACCGCCCGGTCGGGGAGGTCCTCGCGACCGCCGTGTTCGCGCACTGCTTCACGTGCTCGAAGGACCTGAAGGTCGAGCGTCGCATCGTCGAGGCGCTCGCCGCGACCGGGATCGCGGTGCTGTCGTTCGACTTCGCCGGACTCGGACGCTCAACCGGCGAGTTCGCCGAGACCTTCTCCGGCGACGTCGAGGACCTGATCGCGGCGTCCGACTACCTCGCGGAGCACCTCGAGGCGCCCTCGCTGCTGGTCGGGCACAGCCTCGGCGGCGCTGCCATCCTCATGGCTGCCGGACGGGTCCCGTCCGTGGCTGCGGTGGTGACGATCGCGGCGCCCGCGGACCCCGGCCACGTCGTCGGGCTCTTCGCGGACGACATCGACACGATCGAGCGCGATGGCCAGGCGAAGGTCACGATCTCCGGGCGTGAGTTCCTCGTCCGCGGCTCGTTCGTCGACGACCTGCGCGACCAGCGTCTCCTCGAGCAGCTCGGCACGCTGAAGGCCGCGAAGCTGTTCTTCCACTCACCACAGGACAACACGGTTGGGGTCGAGAACGCCCGCCTGCTCTACGACGCAGCGAAGCACCCGAAGAGCTTCATCAGCCTCGACGGGGCCAACCACCTCCTGACGGACGAGGCGGACGCGGCCTACGTCGCCTCCGTCACCGCGGCGTGGGCTGCGCGCTACCTGAACCTCACGCCTGCGGCCCGCCCGTACGAGCCGGCCGGGGCCGTCGCCCGCAACGACGGCGGCATCCCGACACGGGTCACGTCGCGCGGCTTCGCGATGATCGTCGACGAGCCGATCGACGTCGGCGGTCTCGAGCAGGGACCGACCCCGTACGACCACCTGGCCACGGCGCTCGCGGCCTGCACCTCGATGACGCTGAGGATGTACGCGGACCGCAAGGAGATGGCGCTCGAGTCCGCCGTCACGGAGGTCACGCACGACCGCGTCCACGCGAAGGACTGCCAGGAGTGCGACCACGCCGAGGGCCGCATCGACGTGCTGCGCCGCGTGGTGACGCTGACCGGCGACCTGTCCGACGACGATCGCGCGCGCCTCATGTCGATCGCGGACCGCTGCCCCGTCCACCGGACCCTCGAGGGCCAGCTGGAAGTCCACACCACGGCCGGCTGAGGTCAGGCCTTCTTCGTGGGCTTCGGCGGGAGCGTCCCGATCCAGTCGTGGCTGCGCTTCAGCCACGCGACGACAGCGTCGGTGTCCTCGAGCAGCTCGTCCGGGACCGTCGAGTAGCCCCGCATCGTCGATCCGTACTGGATCGACGGGCCGCTCTCGTAGGTCCCGCGGAACTCCTGCAGATCCTCGTCGGACAGGCGGATCGCGAGCGTCCCGCCCTGGTCGAGGAAGCTGAACATGTGCCCGTTGCGCGACGTGTAGGGGTTCTTGGCGCCCTTGCGGTCCACGCCCTCGAGCGCCGAGACGGCACGCTCGTAGCGCTCCAGCGCCGCCTCCGGGCCGGTGTACTTCGCCGTGGCCATGTCCTGCTCCTCGTCAGCGCCAGCGCTTCGGCCAGAGTGCCCGGAGTCGCTCGCCGGCGCGCTGCTCCTGCCCGGCGTCCTTCGGCTGGTAGATCCGCTCGTGGGTCGCGACACCGTCAGGCAGGTACTGCTGGTCCGCGAACCCGTCCGCCCGATCGTGTGGGTAGACGTAGCCGACACCGTGTCCGAGGGACTTCGCGCCCTTGTAGTGTCCGTCGCGCAGCGGCAGCGGAACCGGGGCGTTGCCATGCTGGCGGACGGCCTCGAGCCCACGACCGATCGCGGTCGTGACGCTGTTGGACTTCGGCGCGACGCTCAGCTGGATGGCGCACTGCACGAGCGCGAACCGCGCCTCGGGCAGCCCGACCTTGTCCAGCGCGTCGAAGGCCGCGAGCGCGGCGGGCAGCGCGTTCGGTGCGGCGAGCCCGATGTCCTCGGACGCGAGGATGACCATGCGACGCGCGAGGAATCGGGGGTCCTCGCCGGACTCGATCATGCGCAGCAGCCAGTAGACCGCTGCGTCCGGGTCACTCCCCCGCATCGACTTGATGAACGCCGAGACCTGGTCGTAGTGGCCATCCGAGGTCTTGTCGTAGCGGTAGCGGCGGTGTGCTTCGGCGACGTGGTCGGCCGTGATCTCGGTGACGCCCTCGGCCAGCGCCGCGGTCGCGTTCTCCAACGCGTTGAGCGCGGTCCTGGCGTCGCCGTCACCGATCATCACCAGCGACTCGAGCGCCTCCTCGGTGAGCGTCACCGCACCGGCGAGCCCGTCGTCGTGCGCCACGGCTCGCGTGACGATGACGGCGAGGTCCTCAGGCGTGAGCGGCTGCAGCTGCAGCAGCCGACAACGCGAGAGCAGCGGCGAGTTCACCTCGAAGAACGGGTTCTCGGTCGTCGCCCCGATCAACGTGATCGCGCCGGACTCGACAGCCGGGAGCAGCCCGTCCTGCTGGCTCTTGTTGAACCGGTGGATCTCGTCGATGAACAGGACCGTGGGACGGCCGTGCACCTGCATGCGCGCCGAGGCCTCCTCGATGACCCGGCGGACATCCTTCACGCCGGAGGTCACCGCGCTGAGCTCGGTCCACGCCGCCTCGACGTGGCTCGCGACGACCCGGGCGAGCGAGGTCTTCCCGCTCCCCGGCGGACCCCAGAGCAGCAACGACGTCACCGTGTTGCGGTCCAGCAGGTTGCGCAGCGGGGTTCCGGGCCCCACGTGCTCGCCATGCCCGACGTACTCGGAGAGGTCCGCAGGGCGCATCCGCGCCGCCAACGGTGCCCACGCCCCCGGCCGCGCCGGGGCACGGCCACCGACGCCCACGTTGGCAGGCGTCGACGTCTCGTCCCCGGCATCGAACAGTGAAGGCTCCATGCCCCGACGCTACCGCCCGACCTCGACGACCCACCCGTCCCCACCCACTCCCGCGAGCGACGTCCAAACCTGCACCACGCAGAGAAATCCATCGCTCGGCGGATCACTGCTTCGGCGAGCGACGTCCAAACCTGCACCACGCAGAGAAATCCATCGCTCGGCGGATCAGGCTTCCTTCTTGACCTTCGGCTTCTCCATCAGCCCGAGCTCCGCCAACGCCCCGGGCTCGTACGCCCCGGGAGCGGCGGTCATGGGGTCCCCGCCGGACTGGGTCTTCGGGAACGCGATGACGTCACGGATGTTGTCGCGACCCGCGAGCAGCATCACCGTGCGGTCGAGGCCGAACGCGATGCCGCCGTGGGGCGGGGCGCCGTAGGACAGCCCGCGGAGGAGGAAGTCAAACTTCTCCTTGGCCTCCTCGGCGTCGATCCCGAGCGTGCGGAACATGCGGCTCTGGACCTCCCGGTCATGGATCCGGATGGAGCCGCCGCCGGCCTCGTAGCCGTTGATGACGAGGTCGTAGGCGCGCGCGACTGCGCTTCCCGGATCGGTGTCGAACGTGTCCATCGACTCCGCGGTCGGCGAGGTGAACGGGTGGTGGCGTGCAGCCCAGTGGCCGCCGTCGGCCTCCTCGAAGAGCGGGAAGTCGACGATCCAGAGCATCGCGGTCGATGAGGTGTCGATGAGGTCGAGCTCGGCGGCGATCGCCTTGCGGAAGGCGCCCATGAGCTCCTGCGTCCACCGGTTCTCGCCGGCACCGAAGAAGATGGCGTCCCCGGGCTGTGCGCCGGTGGCGACGCGCATGGCCTCGATCTCGCCCTCGTTCATGAACTTCGCGAGCGGCGAGGTGAACTCACCGTCCGGCTGCCAGCGACCCCACGCGAGGCCCTTGGCGCCGCGGGCCTTGGCCCAGTCCTGCCAGGCGTCGAACATCTTGCGGGTGAGCGCAGCGCCACCGGGGACGTTGACGGCGATGACCGCGCCGCCGGAGCCGAGCACGCCCTTGAAGACGCCGACCTCGGTGTCGGCGAACACGTCGTCGAGGCGGGTGAGCTCGACGTCGAAGCGAACGTCAGGCTTGTCGGATCCGTAGCGCTCCATGGCCTCGGCCCACGCCATGCGCTGCAGGGGCAGGGAGATCTCCTCGTCCGCGAGCTCCAGCCACACGCGGCTGTAGATCTCTTCGGCGAGGGAGTACACGTCCTCCTCGTCGCCGAAGGACATCTCGACGTCGAGCTGGGTGAACTCGGGCTGGCGGTCCGCGCGCAGATCCTCGTCCCGGAAGCAGCGGACGATCTGGTAGTACCGCTCGACGCCGGCGACCTGGAGGAGCTGCTTGAACAGCTGCGGCGACTGCGGGAGCGCGTAGGTGGTTCCGGGCTGCAGGCGCGACGGGACGAGGAAGTCGCGGGCGCCCTCAGGCGTCGCGCGGGTCAGGATGGGGGTCTCGACCTCGATGAAGCCGTGGGACTCCATGACGTTGCGCATGATGGAGTTCATCTTCGCGCGGGTCTTCAGCGTCTCGAGCATTTCCGGACGACGGAGGTCGACGTACCGGTGCTTGAGACGCACGGCCTCGTCGATCTCGATGCCGTCCTCGATCGGGAACGGCGGAGTCTCCGCGATCGAGAGCACCTCGACCTCGGTGGCGCGCAGCTCGATGGCTCCGGTGGGCAGCGAGGCGTTCACCATCCCGTCGGGGCGCGCGGCGATCTCGCCCGTGACGCGGATGACCCACTCGGTCCGGACGCGGTGGGCGGCCTCGAGCGCGGCGGACTGCTCCGGGTCCGCGACGACCTGGACCATGCCGGAGCGATCGCGCAGATCGATGAACGCGACGCCGCCGTGGTCACGACGGGTCGCGATCCAGCCGGCGACCGTGACGGTCTGACCGACGTGCTCGGCGGTGAAGGTGCCGCAGCCTGCGCTGCGTAGGGCTCCGAAGGGCTTCATGTGACGGTCCGTGTGCGTGGTGTGGGAGAGAGTCTGTCAGGTGACGGCGTTGACGCGCGCGTCCAGCCAGGCCGGGAGGTCGACGAGGTCGACCATCGCCTGCTCGCCGGTGGCGAGCTCCTTGACGGTGGCGGTGCCGGCCTCACGCTCGTTGCGTCCGCGGATCACGACGAAACGCGCCCCGTTGCGGTCGGCGACCTTGAGCTGCTTGCCGAGCTTGCCGCCGCCGACAGCGAGGTCGCAGTCCACGCCCGCCGCACGGATGCTGGTCGCGACGGCCATCGCGTCGGGCTCGGCCTCGACGTCGAACACCGCGACCATGACGGGGGCCGCGGCGGCGACAGCGGCTTCCTGCTCGGCGAGGAGCAGCAGGACACGCTCGATGCCGATCGACCCGCCGGTGGCCGGGATGTCCCCGTTGGAGAACATGCCGATCAGTCCGTCGTAGCGGCCTCCGCCGGCGAGCGTGACGTCGAGCCCTGGCGCGGTGATCTCGAAGATCGGTCCCGTGTAGTAGCTCAGGCCGCGTGCGAGGACGGGTGCGAAGACGTGCTCGCCTCGCAGGTGCGGGCCGGCGAGCTCCAGCACGCGGTCGACCTCGGCAAGCCCCGACGCGCCCCGATCGGTCGACGCGATCCGCTCGCGCATCCGGTCGATGATGTCGTCGGCTCCGAGATCGTCGGTGAGCGCCTCGACGGCGGCCGCGGGCACCCCTCGCTCACGCATCTCCGAAGCGACGCCGTCGGCCCCGATCTTGTCGAGCTTGTCGATCGCGACGAGCGCGGTGGACTCGAGGGCTTCCGGAACGCCATACGCCTCGATGAGGCCGCGCAGCGCGTCCCGGCTGTTCAGGTTCAGCGTGAACCCCGTGAGCCCGAGCTCGTCCAGCACCGTCGTCACCGCGACCAGAACCTCGGCATCGGCGAGCCGTGAGTCCGACCCGACGGTGTCGACGTCACACTGGATGAACTCCCGGAACCGACCCTTCGCGGGGCGATCGGCGCGCCAGACCGGCGCGATGCAGGAGCGCTTGAAGGGCATGCCGAGGGTGCCGCCGTGCTTGGCGACGTAGCGCGCGAGGGGCACGGTCAGGTCGTAGCGAAGCGCGAGGTCGGCGAGCTCCGAGACGTCCTCGGTCCCGAGCAGCGTGTCACCACGCTTGAGGATCTTGAAGACGAGCTGGTCGCCCTCGTCGCCGTACTTGCCGAGCAGCACGTCGATGCGCTCGAAGGACGGCGTGTCCATCGGGAGGAACCCGTGACGACGGAAGACGTCGCGGATCGTCGCGAACGTGGCGTCGCGGAACGCGACCTCCGCCGGGAGGAAGTCCCGGGTGCCTGCGGGTGGGTTGGTGTCGAACCTGGCCATGGGTGATGCTCGATCGTGTGCGCGCTGAGAAGGTGAGCCCGGAGCCTCAATGTCGCGCGTTGATGATCTGCTGCAGGAACGGGTTGCTGCGACGCTCGCGACCCACGGTGGTGTCCGGGCCGTGGCCGGACAGGATCAGGACGTCGTCGTCGAGCGGCAGCACGGTGTCTGCGAGCGAGCGCATGATCGCCTCGGTGGAGCCGTTCGGGAAGTCGGTGCGACCGATCGAGCCGGCGAAGACCAGATCACCGGAGAAGAGCGCGAGGTCCGCGTCGGCCGGGTCGCCGAGGTCGACCTCGACGGCGCTGCCCTGCATCCCGTGCGCGAGGAACGTCATGTGGCCGGGCGTGTGACCGGGGTTGTGCTTCGCGTCGAAGCGCATCCCGGCGAACATCATGCTCGAGTCACCGTTGAGCCACTGGACCTGCTCGTCCGTCGCGGTCCAGTCCAGGCCGAACTGCTCCTGGAGCATCGCGCGGGTGAGATCGAGGCGGAAGCCCTGCTGCGGCTGCTGCCACAGGTAGCGGTCCGCGGAGTGCAGCAGGACCGGGACGTCGAGCGTCCGTGCGAGCGCCGGGGCTGACCAGAAGTGGTCGATGTGCCCGTGCGTCAGCAGGATCGCCTCGCACGGCACACCTGCCCTCGCAAGCATCTGCGGGACGGCTTCGACGCCACCTTCGCCCGGGTCGATGACGACGCAGCTGCCTGCTGCGCGGTCGCCGACGACGTAGCAGTTCGTCTGCCAGCGCCCGAGGGGGCCGCCGATCACGAACCGGTCGCGTTGCATCATGAGTCCGTCGGGTGGGTGGCGGGCAACCGTACCGCGATCGCCGGAGCGATCCCGGGGTCAGGCGCGCTGCGGGACCATCCGGTATGCGTCGTAGACGGCGTCGACGGCGCGCACCGAGTCGAGGACGTACTCGAGGTGGGTGGGGTCCGCGACCTCGAAGGTGAACCGCAACGTCGCGATCCGGTCACGTCGGGTGTGCACCTGAGCCGAGGTGATGTTGACGTGCAGGTCACCGAGGACGCTGGTGATGTCACGGAGCAGGTGCTTGCGGTCCAGGGCCTCGATCTCGATCGAGACCAGGTAGGTGCCCGACGTCCCGGTCCACTCGACCGGCACGAACCGGTCCTGCTCCTGCTGGAGATCGGACATGTTCGGGCAGTCATGACGATGCACCGAGATCCCGCGCCCCCGCGTGACGAAGCCGAGGATCGTGTCGCCCGGGACCGGCGAGCAGCACCGCGCGAGCTTGACGAGCATCCCGGAGCTGCCGTCGACGGCGACGTCGTCGGTGTCGGTGCCGATCCGGATCGGCTGGCTCGTCGGCGCAAGGTCAGGCTCCGGAGTCTCGTCGACCTCGGTGAGGCTGGCCGCGACATCGTTGGCGATCGACGTCGCCTGCACACGTCCTTCGCCGACCGCGCGGAAGAGGCCCTCGACGTTCTCGAGCCCGTTGGCGCGTGCGGCCGCGACGAGCTCGCCCGACGCGGATGCCCGGGAGTAGGCCATGCCCTTGCGGCGCAGAGCCCGCACGATCGCGTCACGTCCGCGCTCGGTCGCGTCCTCGCGACGCTCGCGGTTGAACCACGCGCGGATCTTGGTCCGGGCCCGCGACGAGGTCGCGATCTTCAGCCAGTCCCGGCTCGGCCCCGCGTCCTCGGCCTTCGAGGTCATGATCTCGACGACGTCGCCGTTGACGAGCCGCTGGTCGAGGCTCACGAGACGTCCGTTGACACGCGCCCCGATGCAGCGGTGGCCGACCTCGGTGTGGATCGCGTAGGCGAAGTCGATCGGGGTGGACTTCGCCGGCAGCGCCTTCGCGTCGCCGTTGGGCGTGAAGACGAACACCTCGTCCTGGTAGAGGTCGATCTTCAACGACTCGAGGTAGTCCTCGGGATCGTCGACGTCCTGCTGCCACTCGACCATGTGGTCGAGCCAGTGCTGCACGTCTTGCTCGTGGTTGGACTGGTCCTTGTACTTCCAGTGCGCGGCAACGCCGTACTCGGCGGTGTTGTGCATCTCTCGGGTTCGGATCTGGATCTCGAGCGCACGACCCTTCGGCCCGATCACCGAGGTGTGCAGCGAGCGGTACAGGTTGAACTTCGGGGTCGCGATGTAGTCCTTGAAGCGCCCCGGCAACGGCTGCCACCGCGCGTGGATCTGACCGAGCACCGCGTAGCAGTCCTGAACCTCCGGATCGTGCGTGACGACGCGGATCGCCACGAGGTCATGGATCTCGTCGAACTCCTTGCCCCGCAGCACCATCTTCTCGTAGATCGAGTAGTAGTGCTTCGGTCGGCCGCTGACCTCGGCGCGGATGCGCATCTCACGGAGGTCTTCGCGGACCGCGCTGACGACCTCCTCGAGGTAGGCCTCACGCTCGGGCTGGCGCTCGGCGACCATCGCGACGATCTCGTCGTGACGCTTCGGGTGCAGGACCTTGAAGCCGAGGTCCTCGAGCCGGAGCTTCATCGCGCTGATCCCGAGGCGATGGGCCAGCGGGGCGTAGATGTCGAGGGTCTCCTGCGCCTTCTGCTTCTGCTTCTCGCGCGGCATCGCGCCCATCGTCTCCATGTTGTGGAGGCGGTCGGCGAGCTTGATCATCAGCACGCGGATGTCCTTGGACATCGCCAGGATCATCTTGCGGAGGGTCTCTGCCTGCTGCTCCTGCTTGCTCGCGACCTGGAGCCGGTCGAGCTTGGTCACGCCGTCGACGAGCGCCATCACCTCAGGCGAGAAGTAGTCCGAGATCTGCTGGAGCGACGCCGGGGTGTCCTCGACGACGTCGTGCAGCAGGGCCGCGATGATCGTGGAGGTGTCGAGGCCGAACTCCGCGAGCGTCGTCGCGACCGCGACGGGGTGGGTGATGTACTCCTCGCCGGAGCGTCGGTACTGGCCGGTGTGTGCCCCACGTGCGTAGTGGTAGGCGCGGATGATCTCGCGCATGTCGACGCGCGGCGAGTTCTCGCGGATGGCGAGCGCGAGCCCGGCGAGCTCCTCGGGAATGCCACCGCGGACGACGGGCAGCCGCTGGAACACCGACTGCATGCGGGTCGGACGCGGTGGAGGCGGGCCGGGAGGCTCAGCGGGCGTCGTCGACGTCGCCGGGACGATCGCCGGGGCAGGCGCTTCGTCCCCGACGTCCGCGGGGTCCGGGTCGCTTTCCTGCACGCTCGTGCGCCGGCTCCCTGTGTGTCTGCCTCGTCGACCGAGACTACAGCGCGGCGGCCGCGGTCATCCCCGCGTGGAGGAGGCATTCACCAGATGACGGCGGACGCGACGTCGAGCCCGGACAGCTTCCGGCGGCCAGCGAGCGCACCGATCTCTCCGAGGAAGCGCAGTCCGACGACCTCGCCACCGAGACGACGGACGAGGCTCACGGTCGCCGCGGCGGTGCCGCCGGTCGCGAGCACGTCATCGACGACGAGCACTCGGTCCCCGTCCGCGATGGCGTCTGCGTGCAGCTCCAGGGTGGACGTGCCGTACTCGAGGTCGTAGGTGAACGACTGCGTCGCGGCGGGGAGCTTGCCGGCCTTCCGCGCCAGCACGAACCCTGCCCCGAGCCGGAGCGCCACGGGTCCCGCGAAGATGAAGCCGCGCGACTCGATGCCCACCACGAGGTCCACGTCCGACGCCGCCAGCCCGTCGACGAGCGCGTCGACCGACCGCGCGAACCCCACCGGGCTCGCGAGCAACGGCGAGATGTCCCGGAACATGATGCCGGGCTCCGGGAAGTCCGGGATCGCCCGGACGAGCCGGTCGAGGTCGAACGGATCGACCGTGCCCGTCATCGCTTCGTGCGGTTCTTGCGGCCGCGCCCGCGCACGTACTCGGTCGTGATCGGCGCCTTCGCGACCACGCTCGCGTGGCCCATCTCGGCGGCGCTCGGCGCCTCGCCGGCGGCGATCGCCTTGTCCAGGGCTGCCTGCCGCGCGGCGTGCTCCGGCTCGCGGTTCTTCCACCAGACGAGGAACGGACCGGCCACGAAGATCGACGAGTAGGTCCCGATGCCCATGCCGACGAACAGCGCCAGCGACAGGTCCTGCAGCGCCGACTGGCCGAGGATGACCGAGCCGACGATCAGCAGCGACCCGACCGGCAGGAGCGAGGTCAGCGAGGTGTTGACGGAGCGCCACAGCACGTCGTTGAGGCTGGTGTTGACCGCCTCCGCGTAGGTGCGGCGACCGGGCTCGCCGAGCTTGATCGTGGCCTCGTCGACCCGGTCGAAGACGACGACGGTGTCGTACAGCGAGTATCCGAGGATGGTGAGCAGCGCGATCACCGTCGAGGGGCTCACGGTGAACCGCACGATCGCGTAGATCCCGATCGTGATCAGGACGTCGTGGACGAGCGCGACGATTGCTGCGCCCGCCATCTTCGCCTCGAGCCGGACGGTGATGTAGATCATCACGACGATCAGGAAGACGATCAGCGCCTCGAGCGCCTTGCGGGAGATCCGGTCGCCCCACGACGGGCCGACGGTCTTCACCGCGAGGTCGCTGACCTCGGCCCCGGTGAGGTCGATCAGGGCCTGCTGGACGGCCGCCTCGACGTCGCCGCCGACCTCGAGCGCCCCCATGGTCACGATCGCACCGGACGGCACGCCCTCGACGAGCTTGACCTGCGCCGAGACGTCCGTGGCCCCCGCGCCCTCCGCGGCAGCGACGAGGTCCGCCGAGGCGAAGTCCGTGCGCGTCACGGACGTGATGTCGTAGGAGGATCCACCGACGAAGTCGATCGAGAGGTTCAGCCCGAACGCGACGAGCGCGACGAGCGACACCGCGATGACGGCGGCCGAGATCATCACCCAGCGGCGGGTCTGGCCGATGAAGTCGTAGTTGGTGTCCTTCATGACGCACCCCCCTGGGCC
>CBDTYW010000089.1:0-12961 GCA_965364735.1 uncultured Nitriliruptoria bacterium | reverse complement strand
CTGCTGACGGGGGCGAGCGGCGACGCGGCCGGTCAGCGCTGGTTGGCGGCTGGCGTGCTCAACGACCTGGTGCTCATGTCCGTCGTCGTGTGGACGCACGCCGGGCTGGCGATGCTGCTGCTGCGCGCCGCCGTCGACCGGATCCCGCGCGCACGTGTCGAGGCAGCGCAGGCGGACGGCGCCACGCAGTGGCAGGTCCTCCGGCTCGTGACGATCCCGAGCGTCCGGCCGACGCTGATCCTCGTCGCGCTGACGACCGTGATCCCGGTGCTGCGGGTCTTCGACGTCGTGCAGGTCCTGACGCGCGGTCGCGACGGGACCCAGATGCTGGCGACGATGTTCGTGGATGACCTGATGCTGGGGGCAACCGGGGAGTCTTCGCTGATCGCCACGATGCTGGCGATCACCACGGTGGCCGTGGCGATCGCGATCCGGCGCCTCGGTCGGAGCATGTCATGAAGGCCGCGCGCCCCGTGGGCGTCGCGACGGTCGTCGCGATCGCCGTCGGCATCGTGTGGTCGCTCCCGCTGCTGGCGCTCGTCGGGACGGCGGTGTCGGATGGCAGCGCAGGGGCCGACGGCTGGTGGTCGGCGTTCACCTCGCCGACGTCGCTGACGATGGAGCATGTCCGCGACGCGACCTTCGCGCGGGTCGGTGGGGTCCCGGCGTGGCGCTCAGTGGTCACCACGGTCGCGGTGATCGCCGTCGGGGTCGCGGCGCCGGCGGTCGCGGCCGTCCACGGGGCCTACGCGCTCACGTGGCTGCCCGTTCCCCGACGTGGCCTCCTGCTGTCGGCGCTGTTCGTGGCGCTCGTGCTGCCGCTGCAGGTGGTGGTGGGTCCGATCGTCCGGTGGACGGCGACGTTCGGGGACACCTCGACGATCGTGGCGCTGGCGCTCGCGCATGCTGCGTTCGGCCTCCCGCTCGCGCTGTTGGTCCTGCGTGACGCCATGGATTCGGTACCACGTTCGGCCGTCGAGGCGGCTCGGCTCGAGGGAGCGACCACGGCGACCGTGCTCCGACGAGTGGTGCTGCCGATCGTGCGCCCCACGGTGGGTGCGGTGTTGGTCTGGCAGGCTCTCTGGATCTGGAACGATCACCTCGTGGCGACGGTGCTGTTGTCCGGGCAGGACGACGTCGAGGTCGTGGCGACGCATCTGGCCGGCCTCTCGGCAGGGCTGGGCTCCGATGGCGTCGTGGCCGCGTCGGCGCTGCTGACCGCGCTCGTGCCGCTCGTGGTCATGACCGGCGCCCACCGCGTCCTCGCTCGAGCGCTTCCGGCGGCGTTCCTCCGGCGCTGATCGGGTCAGGCCGTCACGCGTGCATGCAGCTCGCGCAGGATGTCGACGAGCGCGTCCGGGCGCTCTTCCTGCGGCGTGTGGCCGCAGTCCGGGATCTCGATCGCCCGCGCCCCCGGGATCGCCCCGGCGGTCTGGCGGTTCCAGCGAGCGTGGATGACCCGGTCGCTGTCACCCCAGACGACGGTGGAGGGAACGCGGATCGTCGGCAGCACCCCCGTCAGGTCCGGTGGAGTGTCGGCCACGAGTCGTTCGGCGATGCCGCGAGCGAAGCCGTCCGCGGACTGAGCGCGCATGTACGGGGCCAGATGGGAAGCGGTCGCGCGCTCGGGACGTGCCCATGCGCCGGTGATGCGATCGAGGTCGATGCGACGGGACGCGATGGCCACGACGAGCTGCATGATCGCCTGCATCGGCGCGGTGCGCAGGATTGGCCGCGTGGCAGCAGGAGGGCCGACGTCACCGTCGATGGCCGGGCTCACCAGCGCGATGCCGGCGATCCGTTCCGGCGCGTGCTCCCACGTCTTGACGGTGCAGGTGCCGCCGGCGCTCGAGCCGACGAGGATCGCTTGGTCGATGCCGAGCGCGTCGAGGACGCCGAGCACGTGGTCGACCGACGCCTCCAACGTGTACGGGTTGCGATCCCGCCACTCCGACCGCCGCGGTCGCTGGGTCTCCCCGAAGCCGACCCGGTCGATGGCGATGAGGCGATGCTCGCCGGCCATGCGCGCGACGACGCCGTCCCAGGTCCCGATGGAGCCGTAGTAGTGGTGCATCAGGACGAGCGGGAGGTCGCCGCTGCCGCTGTCGCGCACCACGAGATCCACGCCGTTGACGGTGATCGTCTGACGTGCGCTGAGGTCGTGGTGGTGGAGGCTGATGAGCTCGGCCGTCATGGTGGGTGCCCGTGCGTCGTGGAGTGCAGGTGGTTCGACGCGGAGCGGGTGGGCGGTTTGCCGGGCATGCGTACCGCGAACGTCGTGGATCCTGCCTCGACGCCACCGGCATCGGGAACCCCGGGGCGAGCGCGACCGTCGCGACCAACCACATGGAGCTCGCCTGGGACAGCCCGTCGGTCTCGCAGGTGATCAGCTGGCTGACCGCGACCTGATCGCTGCCGGCTGCTCTGGGCCGTACGAGGCCTGCGTCAGCACGTCGAGGTCGAAGGCGTCCGGCGGGGTGTTGTCGGGATCGGCGAGCTGGTCGGTCTCGAGCGCCCACGCGTCGAGGGTCGCGAGGCGGCCGTCGGGCAGCGCGATCGGGCGTTCTTCGCGGCGCGCGTACCAGTGGTTGTTGCGTCCGGTGACCTCGGCGCGCGGGTTGTGTGACGACGTCCGTCCTCGCTGGAGCTTGAGCAGCGGCCGGCCGCCGGCGACGTGGTTGTCGCTCAGCGACACCCGTCGGAGGCCCGGATCGTCGCCGTGGTCGGCCAGCACGACCTGGTGGCCGGCGTTGCCGTAGACGCGGCAGTCCATGACCTGGACGTCGGCGGAGTCGTGGATGACGAGGCCGGAGCCGTCGCTGCTGCTCGACGCGATGGACGTGCCGTTGAAGCGGATCACGTTGCGGGTGTAGGTCCGCGTCCGGCCGCCGAAGGCAGCACCGCGTCGGTCGACGACGCCGGCGTTGCCGTTGCGTTCGACGAGGCTCTGCTCGAGGCCGGCCTGCTTGGCGTGGCGGTCGTTGTCGAGGACCCAGCCGGCACCGGGGTTGTCGTACAGCCAGAGCTTGCGTCCGATGGTGGGGATCCCGTCGACGTGGATCGCTCCGCCCTCGTGTGCGGTGGTGACGAGGTGTCCACAGCCGGAGACGGCGGTCTCGGTGATGACGATCGGCTCCATGCCGACCGAGTCGTCGCTCTGGCGAGCTGCGCGGATGCCCGTCTGGCCACAGCGCTGGACGCGACAGTGCTCGACGAGCGCCCCTTCGCCGAGGCAGATGCCGGAGCCGGAGACGTCGGTGACGAGGATGCGGTGCAGCCGCCAGCCGGGCCCCATGGCGTCGCGGTCCTCGGAGAGTCGACCGATGGCTCCGCGGTAGAGCGGGGTCGCGTAGCGCGAGACGGTGAAGTTGGCGAGCACGACACCGGCAGCGCTCGAGGAGATCAGGTCGTAGGTGCCGTCCGGACCGCTGTGCGCGAACTCGATCTCCGAGTCGGCGGGTGACTCGCCCGTGGCGATGCGGTGGTGGCCGTCGTCGCTGAGCTCGAGCGACCATTCGCCGGCCTGCGGCTCGCTGACGACGCGTCGCAGCGCGACGCCGTCCGCGTACAGCTTCTCGGGCTGGACGTTCGGGTCGAACGGGTCACGGGTGTTGTCCGACGTCGCGTAGTCGGGGAGCAGGCGGAACTGCATGGCCGTCGTCCAGCGCCCGACGCCGGCGTTCTCCCAGCGGTGCAGCGGTAGGACGGTCGTGCCGCGCAGCTCGGTCGTCCCGTCGGACCAGATCTCGACGCCGTCGCGCGGGCGCAGTCCCCAGACGCCTCGGATCACCCCGCTGGGCAGCATGATCGTCGTCCCCGGGGGGGCATGGTTGACGACCTGGACGATGTCCTCGCCGTGCTGGATCGTCCGGTCGAACCGCGCCGGAGGGAGAAGGTCGGATTCCTTGGGCGTGTTGCCGTTGGCTCGTCGCAGGCTCGCGTCGGCGTCGCGGACGATCGCGAGGTTCGGCTTCGACCCGTCGGTGACGTCCTGCGCGCCCATACGCTGCGCGACCGCCAGGACGGCATGCACGAGGGCGTCGCTCGTCCGGCCCTCGGCCAGAAGTCGCGTCGCGTCGAGGTAGTGGTCGGTCATTGCAGGCTGCCGCTCGCGTCGGGGATCCGTGACCGACCTGTCGGCAGCGCATCACCCCGTGTGAGCAGTCCTGTGCGGCGCCCCCGGCAAGAATCGACGTGCGACGCAGGGTTGAGGAACGCACACCCTGATGCTGGCGCCCCCGGCAAGAATCGAACTTGCGACGCAGGGTTTAGGAAACCCACGCTCTATCCACTGAGCTACGGGGGCCAGTGACGGCTCGAGCGTAGCCCCGGCCGGTCAGCGGCTGATGCCGACGCCGCTCGGGGTGACGGGGCCGTGACGGGCGATCTCGCGCGACAGGTCGAGGCGACCGATCCTCGTCCTTGCTGCGCGGTCCGCGTCGGTGATGTCGGCGGCCGGGATCAGCCAGACGACCTCGAACTCGATGCCGTCGGGGTCCTTGCCGTAGAGGCTCTTGGTGGTGCCGTGGTCGGAGGCGCCGGTCAGCGCGCCGGCGTCCTGGAGCCGCGCCGAGATGCGCTCGAGGTCGGTGAGGGTGTCGACCTCCCAGGCCAGGTGGTAGAGGCCGACCCCGCCGCCGCGACCGGAGCTCGACGCGTTCGCCTGCGCTCCGAGGGAGAAGAGGCCGAGGTCGTGGTCGTTCGTCGAGTCGGGCGCGCGCATGAACACCGCGCCCGGCAGGACCATGTCGGGGTCGCGGACGAAGTCGAAGACCTGCTCGTAGAACGTGGCGGTGGCGTCGGCGTCACGGACGTACAGGACTGCGTGGTTCAGACGGTGGACACCCATCTCCGGGCTCCTTCAGAAGTGATTCGCAGGTGATTTTCCCAACGCCGATCAAGCGCTCAATCATTCCCGTCGGGTGAAGGTCTTCCTCTAGGATCCGGCCATGACGACTCCCTGGCTCGAACCGGATCTCAAGGCCACCTGGCGCTTGTGGATCTCCGCGACGCGGCTCGTCGAGGATGCCCTCGACCGTCAGCTGCGTGAGGACTCGGAGATGCCGCTGTCCTACTACGAGATCCTCGTCCGGCTGTCCGCCCAGCCCACCCGGTCGATGCGGATGAGCGAGCTCGCGGGGGAGACGTTGTCGTCTCGGAGCCGCCTGTCCCACGCGGTCGGACGCTTGGAATCGCTGGGTTGGGTGCGCCGGGAGGCGGACCCGGACGACCGGCGCGGGCAGAGCGCCGTCCTGACCGACGGGGGGATGGCGGCGCTCGAAGCCGCGGCGCCGGGGCACGTGCGTGAGGTCCGCACACGGCTGTTCGATCCGCTCGACGCCGAGGAGATCGCCGGGATCGACTCCGCCTGCCGCGCCATCCTGGAAGCGCTGGGGCGCGACCCGGACGCGATCGCGGCGCAGACGGACTGACGGACGTCAGGCAGCCTTGTCCGACGAGATGATCTGCGCCTCGTCGACCGCGGTGGCGAGGTCGGTCAGGAAGTCGACGACCTGTCGGCGGTCGGCATCACGGACGAGCGCGCCATCGCCGTCGAAGGCGTCGGCGGTGTGGGCGACGTTGACCTGGGCGTCGATCACGTTGACGCGCATGTTCCCCAACATCGTCCGCAGCAGGGAGACCCCGTTGTGGCCGCCGCCACCGCCCGGGGTCGCGGCGATCAGTCCGACGGGCGTGCGGGCCCACACCGTCTTCTCCACACGCGTGGCCCAGTCGATCGCGTTCTTGAGCACCGGGGTGAACCCCCCGTTGTACTCGGGGCTCGCGATCACGAGCGCGTCGATCCCGTCCAGCGCGGAGACGAGGCTGTGCGCCGACGCGTGAACGCCCTCTGTCTCCTCCTCGTCTGCGTGGAACAGGGGGAGCGGGTGGTCGGCGAGGTCGATGAGGATTGCTTCGTGGCCGTCGCTGCGGGCGACGTCGGCAAGGTGCTCCGCGAGCGCGACGTTGACGGAGCCGCGCCGGGTGCTGCCGGCGATGAAGGCGGTGCGCATGAGGGATCCTGTGCGGCGAGGCAAGTAGTTGAGTACATGAACATCGAGAAAGCGGCGGTTCTTCCGGGCGCCCGTGATCGTTGCGGTCCGCGCACGCACGATGCCCGATCGATGTTCCGTCAGCCTCAGCCTGCGGACGCCAGCATCGCGTCGACCTCCGCGCGGGTGGGTGGCTGCGCCCCGCGACGGGTGCACACGACCGCGGCCGCCGCGGAGCCGAGACGGAGCGCGTCGCGAACGACGTCGTCGTCGAACGCCTCGATCCCGCCGCGTGAGAGCGGTTCGTCTGCGGCCGCGATCAGCGAGGTCACCACGCCGGCACCGAAGGTGTCCCCGGCGGCGACGGTGTCGACGACGTCGACCTTGTGGCCGGACACCCGGATCGTGCCGGTCGTCCGGTGGGCGTCGGCGCCGTCGGCTCGGGTCACGATGACCAGCGCCGGACCGAGCTCGAGCCAGCGCGCAGCGACCTCCTCGGTCGAGAACGCCGGGTGCAGCGTCGCGAGATCCTCGTCGCTGACCTTCACCACGTCGACGTGCGCGAGAGCGTCCTCGATCTGTATCCGGGTGTCGACGAGGCGGTCTGGTGCGATCGTGCGGACGTTGGGATCGAAGACGACCAGACGGCGTCCGTGCTCCCGGCGCATCAGGACGCGCAGCGCCTGTCCCATCGGCTCGTCGTCGAGCGTGATCGCCCCGAGCGTCACGGCGAGGACCGCATCGCGCGGAAGCATCGGCAGATCTTCGGCGAGGAACGATCGGTTCGACGTCTCCGCGAGGTGGAAGCTGTAGGTGGCGACGCCGCCGTCGTCGACGTGCGCGAACGCGACCGTCGTCAGCTCCGCCCCCACCGCGAGCATCGAGGTGTCGACGCCTTCATCATCGAGCCGGCTCGCGATCAGCTCGCCGAAGCCGTCAGTGCTGCGACGCCCCAGGAACGCGGTCGCCGTCCCGAGCCGGGACGCAGCGATCGCCGCGTTGAAGGGCGCGCCGCCGGGGACCGCGACGAAAGTCGGCGGTGTGGTGGCTGGCTGCGCGATCAGGTCCACGAGGGTCTCACCGGCGCAGACGAGCCGGGTCGTCGAGGTCATGTGGGGTTCCTGGCCGGGGACAGGGGCCCGATCAGTGAAGCCGCTCCGCGCACACGTCGCTCCTTGCGTGGCGCTGGTCGCGGCCGACGGGGGCGTGGTCTGTGCGCACCAGGGACGGTGCCGGTCCGAACACCGGGAATCCGACGTGTCCCTGCTCCTCACCCTCCACTCGCTCCGCCTGCGGCTCGCCGTCGCGGCTGCGACGGTCGTTGCCCTCACCGCGACCGGCATGCCGGCGTCCGCCGCGACCCGCATCGTCGACGGTCCGGACTTCGGCGACGTGCTGGCCCCGATCGTGCTGACCTCAGATGGCGCGCGCCTGCTGTTCCTCGGCGACCTCAACGTCGACCACAAGGTCGAGCTGTTCGGCATCGGGTACGCCGGCGGCAGCGCCGATCCGATCCATCCGGACGCCGGACCGGACGCCGACGTCGTCCGCTTCGAGCTGCTCCCGGACGGCAACCAGGTCATCTTCCAGGGCGATCACCGCACCGACAACGTCCACGAGCTGTTCCGCGTGTCCGCGAGCGGGGGGGCGATCACACCCCTGCACGACGCGCTCCCGTCTGGTCGCAACGTCAAGGCGTGGATCGTCAGCCCCGACGGCGACACCGTCGTCTTCGTCGCGGACCGAACCACCGACAACGTCTACGGGCTGTACAGCGTCCCGGTCGGCGGTGGCAGCCTGACCGTGCTGATGGACGACCTTCCATCGTTCGGCGACGTCGCGTACGACCTCCAGATCACGCCGGACTCGAGCCACGTGGTGTTCCGGGCGGACGCGACGACCGACCGACGCTTCCAGCTCTACTCGGCACCGCTCGACGGCAGCGGCTCCGCCGTGGCCATCGGCCCCACCCTCCTCGCGGGAGCCGGTGTCGCGGCGGGAGTTCAGATCTCCGCGAACGGCGAGACCGTCGTCATGCGGGCCGAGCAGCTCGACGAGGACGTCCACGAGCTGTTCGCCGGCCCGCTGGTCGGCGGGACGGAGCCGGTGCTCGTCAGCCAGGAGCTGGTCGACGGTGGCGACGTCCATCCCGGCTTCGCGATCTCGCCCGACAGCGGCAACGTCGTCTATCTCGCCGACGCCGTCATCGACGACCAGGTCGAGGCATGGGTCGCGGTCCCTGGCAGCGCCGACGAGCCGCGCCGCCTGAACGACGAGCTCCGTGAGGGCGCGTCGGTCAAGGCGGTCCGCGTGACGGCCGACGGGCTGAAGGCGGTGTTCCTCGCCGACCAGACACGGGTGGGTCGGGACGAGCTCTGGCTCAACCGGATCGACGACCGGACCGCCGAGCCGCGGCGGATCAGCGGGGCGCTCCCGCTCGGAGGCAACGTCCTTCCCGACTTCGTCCTCACCCTCGACGCGACACGGGTGGTCTACCGCGCCGACCAGGCGGTCAACGACCGCTTCGAGCTGTGGACCACGCTTCTCGATGTCATCTCGTCGCCGGTCCGGCTCAACGGTGACCTGGTCGACGGCGGCGACGTCGCCGGGACCTCGGACTTCCTCCCGGCGTTCCGCGTCTCCTTCGACGGCAGCGAGATCATCTACCTCGCCGACCAGGAGCGCGATGGCGACATCGACCTCTACACCGTCCCGCCGGTGGCAGGTGGGACCCCGATCCTCATCAACGACTCCGTGCCGGGGCGGTCCGTCGAGGACCTGACCGAGCTCATCAACGCGCGGATCGGCTACGTCTCCGTCGACTCCGCGACGTTGTCCGACGAGGAGGTCTGGGTGTCCCCGGTCGTCTCGCCGCCAGCACCGCTGAACCCGTACGTCTTCTTCGGCCCGGGGTCGGCCACCATCTCCTGGGACGCGCCGGACACCGACGTGCCGATCGACGAGTACGTCGTCGTCTCCAACCCCGGGGGGATCACCGCGACCGTCGACGGCGACGTCCTGAACGCCTACATCGAGGGCCTCGAGCCCGGTGTCACCTACATCTTCACCGTGACGGCCGTGAACGACGTCGGCTCGTCTGAGGGGTCGGACACCGAACCCGGAACCCCGACGGGCCCCCCGAAGAAGCCCAAGAACGTCTCCGCGGAGCCGGTCCAGACCGGTGCGGTGGTCACGTGGGATGCGCCTGGCGGGAACAACGCCGTCGAGGACTACCGCCTCCGGACGAGCCCGTCCGACGCCGTCGTGCGTGTGCCGGCCAGCGTCCGTGAGGTCACGGTCATCGGCCTCGACCCCGACACCGAGTACACCTTCCACGTCCTTGCCGGCAACGCCGCGGGGGATTCGGATGAGGTGGAAAGCGATCCGATCACCCCGCTCCCACCGGAGGAGGACACCTCGGAGCCGGATGATCCGGTCGACCCCGAGGACCCCGAGGACCCCGAGAACCCGGAGGACCCTGTCGACCCGCCCAGCCAGGTGGCGGGGCAGGAGGCCGACGCCGAGTCACCGGTCGTGCGCATGTACGGCGAGAACCGCTACGAGACGGCGAGCCGGCTGTCCGCAGCGACGTTCAGCGCGCCGGTCGACCGCGTCTACCTCGCGACCGGCACGACGTTCCCGGACGCGCTCGCTGCGGGTGCCGTCGCAGCCGCCGAAGGTGTGCCGATCCTGCTCACGAAGCCGAACAAGCTCCCTGCCGAGACGATCGGCGAGCTCGCGCGTCTCGAGCCGCGTGAGGTGGTCATCCTCGGAGGCGTCAACGCGATCAGCGAGGCGGTCGCGCAACGGGTGGCCGCGGTCGTCGACGCGTCGGTGCGCCGCATCGCTGGCTCCGACCGCTACGACACCGCCGCGCGGCTGTCGGCCCAACGCTTCGCGCCCGGTGTCGACATGGTCTACGTCTCCACCGCCGCGAACTTCCCGGACGCGCTCGCGGCCGGCGCCGCCGCAGGCGTACGCAACGTCCCGATCCTGCTGACCGCACCGTCACGGCTCCCAGCCGCGACCAAGGCTGAGCTGCAGCGCCTCGCGCCGGCGAGGATCATCGTGCTCGGCGGTCCAGCCGCCGTGTACCCGGAGGTCGCGACCGAGCTCGCGACGCTCGCGACGGTCGAGCGCGTCGCTGGCGCGAACCGCTATGACACCGCGGCGCGGGTCTCGGCGTCGACGTTCGAGCCCGGCGTCGGGCGGGTCTTCATCGCCGTCGGCAACAACTTCCCCGACGCGCTGGCGGCTGGCCCCGTGGCAGCCGTCGAGGGCTCGCCGATCCTGCTGACGTCGCGAGACCGGGTCCCCCCGGAGACGCGCGCCGAGCTCGACCGGCTCGCCCCGACCCAGATCGTGATCCTCGGTGGATCCGCGGCGGTGAGCGCGGCCGTGGAGGAGGAGCTCCGGGCGCGCTGAACGGCTCGTCCGGTCGCCCCCGGAGTACCGTCCGCGACATGTCCACGCTCCCCGCAGATCTCGCCGTCGCCACCTCGACCGTCGCCGCTCGCGACGAAGGGTCGGCGCGGCTCGGCGGACGGGGACCGTCGATCCATGATGTCGTCGGCGGACGGCGCCAGCACGACGGCGCAGACCACTGGGCGCGTCTCGGCGAAGACCTCGATCTGCTCGCGTGGCTGGGCGTCGACGCGCACCACCTGACGATCTCGTGGTCGCGGGTCCAGCCGAACGGGCGGGGCGCGATCAACGGCACCGGCCTCGACGGCTACGACCGGCTCGTCGATGGTCTGCTCGAGCGCGGGATCCAGCCGATCGTGACGCTCCAGCACGACGATCTCCCGGCCGAGCTGCAGGACGCACCACCAGGCCACCACGGCGGCTGGAACGATCGCGACCTGGTCGGGCGCCTCGCGGATCTCGCCGTCGTCGTCGGTCGCCGCCTCGGAGATCGGGTCAGCCGCTGGGCGACCCTGCACGACCCGTGGACGACGGCGGTCCGCGGCCACTTCCTCGGTGAACGTGCACCGGGCGTGCGGTCCGCGGAGGTCAGCATCCGTGCCGGCCACCACCTGCTGCTCGCCCATGGCACCTGCGTGCAGGCGCTGCGCTCCGAGGGCGCGACGAACATCGGCATCGATCTCGGGACCGGCGCCGTCGTCCCGAGGTCGGACCGCGAGGGCGATCACGAGGCCGCCCGTCGCTTCGACGCGATCCGCTTCCGATGGTGGCGTGACGCCGTCCTGCACGGCCGGCTTCCCGACGACCTCGGCGAGCTCCTCTCCGGTGAGGTCGAGGAGCATCTCTGGATGCGCGACGACGACCTCGCCACGATCGGCCAGCCCATCGACTGGCTCGGCATCTCGATCGCGGACGCCGCCGTCGTCGGTGCGGGGCCGGCATCGTCGCGTCCGGGACCTGGGCTGGCGGGGGTCACCATCGTCGAGCGATCCGCGGATGCGTCGGGTGCCCTGGGCGCTGCCCGAGGTGCGGTTGGTGAGCTCCCGGTCTGGGTCCGCCTCGGCGAGCATGCCGGCGACGACCGGCTCGACAGCGGCGCGGTCGAGCGGCTCCGGGTCGACGACGGCGAGCGCATCGATGCGCTCGACGCGGATCTCGACGCGGTCCTCGCGGCACGCGCTTCGGGCCTCGTCGTGCACGGCGTGACGGTCGCCCCGCTGCTGGACGGACATCGCTGGGGGAGCGATGAGCGGACCGGGCTCGTCCACGTCGCACGTGAGGGGTTCTCGCGCACGACGAAGCGCAGCGCCCACGAGATCCGTGAGCGCTGCGCCGAGCGGGGCTGAGCGCTGCGGTCAGCTGATCCAGTCGTAGGACCAGCTCCCTGCGAGGGTGCGATCGTCGTGCTTGACCAGGACCCGGTTGCCGTCGCCGTCGATCGCGACGGTGACGAACCAGGTCTGCGTGTTCGTGCTGACCACGCTCGCGCCGGCGTGCGACTGGAGTCGCACGGACGTCGGCGGTGCCGGGTCGACGATGTCGACGAACGACTCGAAGGCACCCGTCGCGTCCTCACCCGAGTGCACGAGGGTGAGCGCCGACTCGGGCCGCTCGAGGCGGAAGACGCCGCTGAGGTCCGACCGCTCGGTGTCCTCCAGAGCGGTCACCGGACCACCGCCGCCGCTGAGGGTCTCGGTGTACGCGATGGCCCCGTCGGCCTGACGCTCGATGCGGATCGAGGTGAACACGTCACCGGGCTGCACGCCGAGGAGCGTCCCGCCCGTGACGAGCGTGTCCTGATCCCAGCGCCAGTCCTGCAGCGTCAGGAACCCGACGTCCTCGATGGCCCACTCAGCGTTGTCGGTGGCGGTGTTGCCGGTCCCGGCGCCGTCGTTCCACCCGGTCACCCGGAGCGAGATCGGACCGCTCAGGCCGCCGTCGTCGAGGAACGCGAACGACGTGCCGTCCGGCGACCAGACCGGCGTCGGCGTGGCGCCGTCGGCTTCGCCGTTGGTGCGCGGCTGGAAGCGTGCCGGGAGGCTCGAGGATCCGAAGTCGGAGCCCTCCCGCCACATGTGCTCGAGGACGTAGCGGTTGTCGGTGAAGACCAGCGTCAGCCAGTCCGTCCGCTGAGACGTCGAGCCCGGGCGGACGTGGACGGAGATGTAGGACGCGTCGCTGTCGTCCGCCCCGAGGTCGGCGACCTGGGCCACCGTGTACGAGCGGTTGCCGCCGGGGAGGTCCCAGGCGAGGTCGACGATCTCGATGACCGCGCCGTCGGTGCGGACCGCGAAGCTCGGGAGCGGGACGCCGTCGATCATCACGACGTCGCTGCCACGAACGCTGGGCTCGGTCGGTTCGGTCGCCTCGCCAGCCGGGTTGTCGGTGGCGTCTGTCGGCCCGTCCGTCGGCTCGATCAGGCCGTCGTCCGGACCGGTGACCGGGCCGATCTCGACGCGGGGCGGAGGCTGAAGGACGGTGATGCCGCCGGCGATGACGGCTGCTGCGGCGACGGCGCCCGCGCCGATCAGGGCGCCGGTCCG
>CBDTYW010000088.1:0-13012 GCA_965364735.1 uncultured Nitriliruptoria bacterium | reverse complement strand
GAGCGCTTCGCTCAGGATGCTGGTGGCGCTGGCGATCATCGCGGCCGGTCTCCCTGCGCTCCTCGCGCCGCGGGCAGAAGCCGCCGGCAACCCCGACATCGACCTGGCGCTCGTGACCGACGACCGGGTGCTCTACGGCGAAGACGCCGACATCACGCTCACCGCCACCAACCCCACGGCGAACCAAGGACACAACCTCTCCCTGCGGCTCGTCCTGCCTCCCGGGGTGGCCTACGTGGCGGGATCCGCGAGCCTCGACGAGCCCGAGATGCTCGCGAACGCGCCGACGGCGAACCAGACCACGCTGATCTGGCACAACGTCGCGGATCTGGGGCCCGGATCCTCCGCCTCGCTCGACCTCAAGATCGCGCACGACACCGAGCCGCTCCTGAGCGCCCATCGGCCCGGCTCGGCCTACCTGCTGGGCGCGGACGCCTACATCAACTCCGCGCCGTCGCTGGTCCCGGCGTTCAGCACCGCGGGCGTGCCGTCCGGTGGCTTCACCGGCACGGACAGCCAGACCGTGCTCACGCCGGTCGTGGCCACGATCCTGACGATCACCGATGACGCGGGCGAGGACGCCGCGGTCCTGCGGGGCGTGCACGACCATCCCGTCGTCCACACCTTCACCGTGCAGAACAACTCCGTCAACGCCACGAACCAGGTCGACCTCGACGCGTGGCTCTCCGGCGGCTGGGAGTTCCTGTCCTGCGGGACGGAGGACTTCACGTCCAGCGCCGGGACCAACCTCGGCAGCCCTGAGGAGTTCCCCGGTTCGGGCCCGATCTCGCATCCGTCGCCCGTGGACTGCGCGGTTCCCCAGGTCGTCGAGACGTTGCTGACGGACCCGGACGGCGGGGGACCGCTCCAGGTCGGCGTGTGGACCCACGTTCGCTTTGACGACGCGTTCGACCTCGCAGCAGGGGCCACAGGAGCGAAGTCGTTCCTCGCAGCGATCCCGCTCAAGCAGAACTCGCTGACCTGGACCGGGGCTCGGCCGCCGACCTCCGCCGGAGTCGGCGACACGCCCAGACAGACGGCAAACCTCGACAACAACAACGGCGTCGAGACGTCCGACGGAGGCGTGGTTCAGCTGCGCGGACGCGCTCAGGGCCAGTACCAGGGAACCCTGGCGTCCGGCGTGAACCCGGTGACCGCGTCGTCCGTCACGACGCACTCGTCCGAGGACGTCCGCATCCGCACCGAGACCTCGTCGTCGGCGCTCGGCGCAGGCACGACCACGACGTGGAACCACACCATCGCCATGTCCGAGTACCGCTGGGGCGTCCGCGAAAGCGACACCGGAGCGCCAGCGCCGATCACGATCTCCGAGACCGTCCCGGACGGGCTCTGCCCGCTCGGCGTGGCCGTCCCGAACCTGCGGTGCGGCGCCGGTGAGACATCCCGCTTCGGCTACGACGGCGCAGCCCCGGCACCGCTCGCCCATGCCTCCGCGGTGGAGAGCGCCGACGGCTCGGTGGCCCTGACATGGGACCTTCCGACCGACCTCGCGCCGTCGACCGTCTCGACCCTGACGACGCAGACCCTCACACGGACCTACCTGCAGGAGGGCTTCTCCGACGACACCCCGTTGCTGTCCGGTGACGTGGTCGCCAACGCCGTGAGCGCCTCGGTGCGGGACTTCGCGAGGTGCGTGGACGGTGCCGAGGTGCCCCCGTGCACCCTGAGCGCGTCGATCGACCACGCCGAGACCAACGGCATCGCGGACCTCCACACGGCCAGCACCGAGCTGACGGCCGATGCTGCCACGTTGAGCCACGGGCTTGCCGAGAACGCGCTGCCCTCGGTGGCCGAGCTCATCTGCAACAGCGCGACGTACGTCACGGAGACGCAGCAGGCACGCGGCGGAGATCGTGTCTGTCGTCGCATCCGCGTCGACTTCGGCTACGGGACCGCGACGGGCGACGTGCAGGTCCAGGCGTTCATCCCTCCTGGCGCCGTCATCGATCCCGGCTCCGTCATCACCACGGGCGCGAACAGGGTCACGACGGTCGTGACGACCGAGGACCCGACACGGATCACGTGGGACCTCGAGGACACGAACCTCGAGGGGGTCTCCTACGTCTTGCCCGGCCGGGTGTTCGAGGCGCAGTTCTCGATGGTCCTGGACGAGCAGCCGCAGGTCCGCAACGGCTCGGACGTGCTGGATCACATCGCCAAGGTCGTGTCCACGGACTCGGCAGGGACGAAGAGCACCCTGCGTCTGATCCGTCGTCACGAGCGCGTCGAGCCGTACCTGATCATCGACACCGGCATCCTGTCCGTTGACGGGACCCCGGTCGTCGGGGGCCCTCTGGACGGCGTCTCCGTCAGGCAGGGACAGCTGGCGAGCATCGCCGTCACCCTGCACAACGACGGTCTGGCCTCTGCGCTGGAGATCGAGGCACGCTCGATCATCGACTCGCTGCTCGCCTGCGACGACGTGAGCAACATCAGCGACGGTGGCACCTGCGTCGACGGAACGGTCTTCTGGGACGGCAGCAACGGCTCGCTGGTCATCCCCAACCTCGCTTCCGGCGAGACGAGGCAGCTGACCTTCGACGTCCTGATCCCCGACGGCACCGGGGCGTCCGCCGCCGCGGCCGCGGGCGAGTCGATCGCGGTGAACTCAGGGGTGCGGCGCTACTTCTCGCAGACCAACGTCTACGAGGACGGCGCCCCCGGACAGCTCCCCTACATCCCTGCCGTCAACATCGATCCGACCCTCACCGCCAGCGCCAACACGGACGGGGCCGACGACGACACCTCGATCGAGCTCCCGCTCGCGACGCTCGACTTCTTCCGCACGACTTCGGTGACGGAGGCCGGGAACACCGGGCTCGACGATGTGACGAACGGCGAGACGGTCTCGACCTCGATGGCGATCACGCTGCCCTGGGGAACGGCGCTCAACGGCGGCGACGTGACGAGCGCCATCCCCGCAGAGCTCGCGTACGCGGTCGGGAGCGCGCGGATCTCCGGTGCCGGGCTCGTGGGCTCCGTCGCCCCGGACTGCGCCTCACCCTTGGCCAACGGGTTCCGGTTCTGCGACACGGGCAGCACGATCAACCTCGAGATCGGTGACCGCCAGAACGTCAGCGGCGTCGACGAGGAGTGGGAGATCGCGTTCGACGCGACGCTGCGAAGCACGATCGATGCGGGCATCGACATCGCCCAGTCCGCGACGCTCGGGTGGGTCGGTGTCCTGGGGTCGCCCGAGTTCAGCGACGCGGAGTCTGCGACGACGCGCGTCGTCGGTCCGGTCCCTGCGGTGACCAAGGTCAACAACGCCGTGGGCCCGGTCCAGCCGTCGCAGGAGATCCGCTACACGGTCCAGGTCGTGACGGGTGGGGCGGCCGATGACACCTTCTGGCACGACGCGGTCGTCGTGGACCGGATGCCGGTCCAGATGATCCCGCTCGAGGACACGGGCGGGGCTCCGGCGGCCGACGGGGCGACGATCGAGGCCGGCGCCATCGACGGTACGTGGGACGCCGTCGCCAACGAGATCACCTTCCCGCTCGGCGACGTGGCGCCCGGGACCACGATCAACCTCGTCTACCACGCTCTCGTGACGGCCACCCCGATCGCCGCCGAGGACTACACCAACAGCGTCACCGTGACCGGTGACACGATGGCGGGCAGCCCGGCCGAGCAACGGGTCTTCGTCGTGTCGGACGACTCGCTGCTCGAGATCGCGAAACCGGTCCTGGCGACGGGCTACGACTCGGGGCGCCGCACCATCGGTGAGCCAGACCTGGTCTCGACCGAGTTCACGATCCCCGCGAACACGCGGCTGCTCGACGCGCTCGTCCAGGACACCGTGCCGGACGGGCTCACCTTCCTCGGCTTCGACTCCGTGAACTGCACCCAGAACGGTGGGGCCTGCTCGCCGTTCCCGGTCGCGGTGACCTCCGACGGAGGTGGTGAGGACGTCGACGGGACGACGGACCTGTCGTGGGACTTCGGCGACATCGCGATCGCGGCTGAGGAACGGGTCGTGACGCTCTCGTACGACGTCCGCGTCGACGACACCAAGACCGGCGGCGGCACCGTCAACCGCGGAGACCTGCTCGCCAACGACGTCAGGATGTCGTGGAAGGATGACTTCGCTGGTGTGCTGGAGGTTGCTCCTGTCACGGACTCCATGCTCGTCGTCGAGCCGATCCTGAACTTCGACAAGGACATCGGCGGCCAGATCGGTGACTCCGACACGCGCCGCGTCGACGTCGACGCGGTCGTCACGCACGTCATCGCGGTGACGAACTCCGGTGAGGGCGACGCCTCGGACGCCTACGACCTCCGCGTTGTCGACGAGGTCCCGGTCGGGCTCGACGCGCCGACGCTGATCACCGGTGGCGGGGTGTGGGATCCGATCGGCCGGACGATCACCTGGGACGTCGCGGGTCCCTTGACCCCCGGCTCGTCGACCGCGTTCCAGTACGCGGCGGAGGTCACGGACTCCTGGGCGCTCCCGGCGACGGCCTCCACGGCCGGCCTCCCGGCGACCGCTGAGCTCACGCAGTACTTCGGCGTCGACCAGGCCGATCCCGCCTCCCCGGACCCGCTGGTCCGGGCGTACTCCGGCTCGGTCGACACGACGACCCTGCGGGTCGACTTCCCGGAGCTCGTCATGACCGCGTCCGGTGCCAGCACCGAGACCCGGACCGGTCAGTCGTTCCGATGGTCGCTCGGCGTGGTCAACAGCGCGGCACAGGCGTTCGCGGACGATGTCGTGATCGTCGTCGACCTGCCGCCCAACTGGACCTACGCCGTCGGCGGCGCGACCATCGCCTATCCCGGAAGCGTCGGGTTCGTCGACATCGAGCCGGTCGACGTGGGCGGGACGCTCACCTTCGACCTGACCGACGTCACCGATCTTGGGCCCACCGAGTACATCCAGATCCGCGTCGACGCCGTGCCGACGTCGGCGACGTCGGTGGACCCGGGCATCGCGGTCCCGAACGTCATGCAGGGATCGGTGACCGCCACCGACGCCGACGGGAACGCGGGCAACGCGGACGACGTCTACGGCACCGATCAGACGGCGTCCGTGATCGTCCGCGAGGTGGCCGACATCGTCGTCATCAAGGACGTCGACGTCGCCACGGTGGACCGGACGAACCCGCAGGCGACCTACACGATCCAGGTCCGCAACGATGGTCCGAACGACGCGACCAGCCTGATCGTCAACGATCTGCTGCCCGCCGGTGTCCTGACGCTGATCACCGCCACCCCGTCGAGGGGCATCTACGACGCGGCGTCGGGCGACTGGGCGATCGGCAACGTCCTCGCCGGCGAGACCGTCACGCTGATCCTGGACGTCACCGCCGACGACCCGGTGCTGGGAGACCCTGATCCGGTGGTCAACGAGGCGCACGTCCTCGCGCTCGACCAGTTCGACGAGGGCTTCGGACCGTCCGCCGACACCGCCGAGATCCACGTCCAGCGAGCCGACCTCATGCTCGCGATGACCGCGACGTCCGGTCCCTACTACCGCGGCGATCCCGTGTCGTGGACCATCAACGTCGAGAACCTCGGCCCCGACGCCGCGGACGACGTCACCGTCGAGACGATCCGGCCAGCCGGTGTGGGCAGCCAGACGTTCACGTTCGACGGCAACTACGACGGCACGACCTGGGACCTCGGCAGCATGCCGTCGGGATCGGTGCGTTCGCTCGTCCTCGAGGGCGTCGTCGAAGCCGTGGGCAACCACCGTCTCGACGCGCAGGTGATGACGAGCGACGAGTCAGACCCGAACTCGACCCCGGGCAACTCCGCGTTCGGCGAGAACGACCAGGCCACGATCACGATCTCAGCCACGGGCGCGTCCATCGGTGACAACATCTGGTACGACGCTGACGCCAACGGGGCACGGGGCGCGGCAGAGCCCGGGATCGAAGCGATGACGGTGGAGCTTCGCGACGGCGGTGGAGCGTTCGTGGCCTCGCAGACCACGGACCCCAACGGGTCCTACCGGTTCGACGGCCTGTACGGCGGCGACTACGTCGTGTCGATCGTGGACGGCCTGCCGCTCGGCACCGTGGTCAGCTACGACAAGGACGACGGCACGGTCGATCCGGACGGGATCGTCGCGGTCTCGCTCGCCAACGGCGACAGCCTGCTCGACGTCGACTTCGGCCTCGGTGGGTCGGGCAGCGTCGGGGACAGGGTCTACTTCGACGTCGACGACGACGGCTTCGAAGGCCTGGGGGAGCCGGGCATCGCAGACGTCGACATCCGGCTCACGTGGTTCGGCTCGGACGAGACGCCCGGCGGCGGTGACGACGTCACGTTCCCGATCGTCACCACCGAGGTGGACGGCTCGTGGCTGGTCCGTGATCTCCCCGCGGGGATGTTCATGGTCGAGGTCACCGCAGGAACCCCCGCAGGCATGGCGTTCGGCAGCGACGTCGACGGAGCGATCACCGCGGGCTCGGCGACCTTCGTGCTGCTCGAGGGCGAGGATCGAAGCGACGTCGACTTCGGGCTCGTCGGGACCGGACGCCTGGGCGACGAAGTCTGGTATGACGTCAATGGTGACGGTGGATACGGCGCTGACGAACCACCGATCCCCGGCGTCTCGATCAAGGTCACCTGGTTCGGCCAGGACGGTGTGAAGGGCGGGATCGACGACGCGAACTTCCCGCTGAAGGTCTCCGACGCCGACGGCCTCTGGGACGGCGGTCGCATGCCCGCGGGCAACTACGAGCTCGTCGTCGTCGCCGGGGTTCCCGACGGCATGGAACCGTCTGCCGACTCGGAAGGCCCGCCGGACGGCATCGCGTACGTCACGCTCGATGCTGGCGCGAGCCGCGACGACCAGGACTTCGGCTTCACCGGCGTCGGTCTCATCGGCGACAGGATCTTCCTCGACCTCGACGCGGACGGGGTCGAGGACGAGGAGGACCCGGGTCTCATCGGGATCAACGTGCCGGTCACGTTCTACGGGTTCGACGGGGTGCTCGGGACGTCGGACGACGTCGCGGTGACGCTCACGACCGACAGCGCAGGCCACTGGGAGTACACGAAGGCCGTCGCCGGTCGCTACCTCATCGCCCTGGATCCGTTCAGCCTTCCGGGTGGCCTCGTGCAGACGCTCGACCCGGATGGCGGAACCCCGCACCAGATCGAGCTCGTCCTGCTCGCCCAGCAGACCCGCGACGATGCCGACATGGGCTACGCCGGCACCGGATCCTTCGGTGACTACATCTGGTTCGACCGTGATCCCGACGGGGTCGTCGACGGAGACGAGCCGGGCCTTGAGGGCGTCGGTGTCGCGGTTCGCTGGGATGGTCCGGACAGTGAGCTCGGCACGCCCGATGACCTCATCCTGCCTCCGGTGTTCTCGGTGGTCGACGGCGCGTACGTCTACCCGAACCTGCCCGCAGGGACCTTCGACGTCTACGTGACGGCGGCCATGCCCGGCGGCTTGACCCCGGCGACCGACCCCGACGGGGGCTCGGACGGCCGTGCGGAGATGGAGCTCCTCGGAGGGCAGTCCAGGACTGACGCGGACTTCGGCCTGACTGGCCGCGACGCGATCGGGACCGTCGTCTACCTCGATCTCGATGGTGACGGCACCCAAGGGGTCACCGATCCCGGCATCGCCGGCGCAGAGCTTGACCTGCGATGGGCGGGCCCGGACGACATCTTCGGCAACGCTGACGACCAGACGTGGAGCACGACGAGCGGTGACGATGGTTCCTACTCGCTCCCCGGCGTCCCGGACGGCGAGTACAGGCTTGTCGCCACCGTCACGTCGATCGAGGGGATCGTCCCCAGCGAAGAGCCAGACGGCGTCCTCGACGGCGTCGGGGAGTTCACCCTGGTCGGCGGCACCGCCACCGCGAACTTCGGCTTCCGGGGGACCGGTGTCGCGAGCGACCTCGTCTGGTTCGACCTCGACGCGGATGGCGAGGTTGACGCCGACGAGCCCGGGCTCTCGCTGGTCGAGCTCCAGATCACCTGGGCGGGTCCGAGCGGCAGCTTCGGCGGCAGCGACGACGTCGTGTGGCCGAGCGTACTGACCGGCGAGCTCGGTCAGTACGTCTACCCCTACCTGGTGAAGGGCACCTACAGCCTCGATGTCGTCGGCGGTCCGACCCTGACGATGATCCCGACCTACGACCTCGATGACGGAACCAACGATCCCGACGGCAAGGTCGGCTCGTTGTTCGTCGCGCCGGGCGCGATGCGAGATGAGCTCGACTTCGGCTTCGTCGGTCCGCATCGCCTGTCCGGATCGGCCTTCCTCGACAGCGACGGTGACGGCGTCATGGAGGTCGGCGAGCCCGGGCTCGGCTCGATGCCGGTGTTCATCGTCTGGTCCGGGAGCGACGGGTCGCTGATGACGCCGGACGACGTCACCATCCGCCGCACCACCGCGGCCGACGGCTCGTGGGTGGTCGCGGGCTTGCCCGACGGCCAGGTGAGCGTCACGGTCGACGTCGCCGGGCTGCCCGACGGCGTCGTCGCCGGCAGCGACCCGGATGGCACGACCAGCCCGAACACCGCCGTCACCGACCTGAGCGGCGACGTGACCGGCTACGACTTCGGCTACCGAGGCTCCGGCGGCGTCACCGGCGTGGTCTTCCACGACGTCGACGAGGACGGTGCCAAGGGTCCCGACGAACCCGGCATGCAGGGCATCCGCATCATCGCGACGTGGGCTGGTGGCGACGGGACGCAGGGGACCGCCGACGACGTCGTCGTCGACACGACCACGACCGCCGACGGGGTCTGGGTCGCGAACGGACTCCCGCCAGGTCCGATCGAGGTGACCGCGGTCCAGGCGACGTTCCCGTCGGGGTTCACCCCCGGCTACGACCTCGACGGATCCGAGGACGCGTCGGCAGTGGTGGCCCTGGGGCCGGGCGAGACGCGCGAAGACGTCGACTTCGGGTTGATCGGGAACGGTCGACTCGCTGGTGTCACGTTCCTCGACCTCAACCATGACGGCGTGATCGACCCCTCCGAGTCGCCGATCGGCGATGTCCGGGTCCTCGTCACCCATGCCGGGCCCGACGCGGTCTTCGGGACGGGCGACGACGCCAGCTACCCGACGATGGTGACGGACGTGGACGGGGCGTGGGCCGTCGAGCGGGTCCCCGGTGGTCGGCTCCGCGTCAGCGTCGACGCCTTCCCGACGGGGATGATCATCGTCAGCGACGCGGACGGCGACGTGCTCCCGAACGCGGACGCCGTGGCGGAGATCACGCTGGGACCGGCGGAGCAGGACGAGGACATCAACTTCGGGTTGGCCGGGAACGGCAGCATCCGTGGCGAGGTCTACCTGGACCGTGACCGTGACGGGCTGCACGACGACAACCCCAGCGAACCCGAGATCGCAGGCGCACCGATCGAGGTGCGTTGGTGGGGTGCTGACCGGACGCTCGACACGGACGACGACGCGGTCTTCACGACCGTGTCGGAGGCCGACGGATCCTGGTCGCTCGTCGGGCTCTCCGGCGGCCGCGTCCGGGTGACCTTGAGCTCGCCTGACGGGTTCGAGGTCGTCAGTGACCCGGACACGACGCCGGACGGCGTCTTCACCTTCGACCTCGCTGACACCGAGCAGCGGACCATGATCGACTTCGGGCTCGACGGCACGGGCTCGCTCGGCGACCGGGTGTGGTTCGACGTGGACGGCGACGAGATCCTCGACGACACCGAGGACGGCGTCGCCGACGTGCCGATCAACGTGCGCTGGGCCGGCCCCGACAACCTCATCGGCACCGCTGACGACCTCGTCTACGACACGACGCGCACCGACGACGACGGCTTCTGGATCATGGAGGGCGTGCCCGCCGGGATCTTCGAGGTGAACGTCGCGGAGTACCCCGACGGGACCGAGCCCGGCTACGACCGCGACGGCGGAGGCGACGGCGTGGCCCGCGTTCCGGTCGTCGCCGGCCAGGCCCGCGACGACGTCGACTTCGGGATCGTCGGTCGTGGCTCGATCAGCGGCATGACGTTCCATGACGTCGACGCCGACGGAGTTCGTGACCCCGAGGACGAGCCGCTCCCCGGCGTCGAGCTGTGGGTGGTCTGGGCCGGACCGGACGCGACCCCGGACACCGCAGACGATCTCGCGTTCGCCGAGGTCACGACCGACGCTGACGGCATGTGGGTCCTCGACGAGCTGCCCGCTGGTGAGTACGCGATCTGGCAGCGTCCGCCCTCGGGCTGGGCACCCACGACGCTCGCGCCGTCGGGGCTGCTCGTCGGCGTCGGCATCGCCCTCAGCGGCATCGAGCTCGGACATCGAGGGGCCGGCGTCGTGACGGGCGTCGTGTTCGACGACCTCGACGGCGACGGTGTCCGCGGTGATGACGAGGGCCCCGTGCCCGGCGTCGGCATCCGCGTGGTCATGCCCGGCGCCGACGACACGCCCGGCACACCCGACGACGTCCTCGTCACGAGCACGACGGACGCGGCGGGGCGGTACGCGGCGGAGTTCCTGCCACCCGGTGTCGGCTTCGTGGAGTTCGTGACCCCGCTGGAGAACGGCTTCTCGACGACGATCGAGCTGCCGCTGCCGGTCGACACCGCGGTCGCGGTCGACTATGACATCGGCGTGCTCCGGGTCGCGGACCTGGCGGTCGTGAAGACCGCCCAGCACCCGTTGGGCGTCGGCTCGGTCGGGTCCTGGACCATCGCCGTGGCGAACAGCGGACCGGCTCCTGCGAGCGGCGTCGTCGTGGTCGACGTCCTCGAGCCGGGGCTGACCCTCGGCACGCTCGACCCGGCCTCCGGCTGGACGTGCGGTGTCCGCGAGACCCCCGAGGACTCCATCGCGGTGCTGGAGTCCGTCGACGGCGCAGCCGCGCCGGTCGAGGCTGTCGTGTGTGAATACGGCACGTACCTCGCCGTTGGCGCAACCGCGACGCTTGACCTCCCGGTGTCGATCTCCCCGGCTGCGTTCCCCGAGGTCAGCAACACCGCGGTGGTCACCAGCGACGTGCCGGACATGGGCATGGAGGACAACATCACCTTCGCGACGGCAGACGTCCGTCCGATGGCCCACCTCGTGCTGGAGCAGTCCGCGACCCCGCTCGCCGCGGGCAGCGACGGGCTCATCACCTTCGACATCTACAACGACGGCCCGAACGACGATCGCGGTCCGATCACGTTGGTCGATCTGCTCCCGGAGGGTCTGACCTTCGAGGGCTGGTCCGGTATCGGGTGGCGCTGCACGGCGAACGGGCCGCTCGTGACCTGCGTGTACGACGACGTCATCTTCGCTGGTGACCGCACGGTCGTCCTGATCGACGTCGCCGTGAGCCGCATCGCCGAGGGGGTCCTGATCAACGAGGGCTCGGTGCTCGGATCCGCGATCAACCCGATCCCCGAAGACGCGCTCTCCGTGCTCGAGCTGCCGATCGAGGTCGGCGTCGGCTCACTGGCCCGGACCGGACTCGGCGCGGGCTGGTTGTTCCTCACCTCGCTCGCGTTCGTCATCGGTGGATCCGGGATCCTGATCATCCTGCGCCGTGGGAAGAACGAGGACGAGGACGACCCGGAAGGCGGCGTGCTCGTGGGTCAGTCGGTGAGCCAGCGAACACCCGGTGGCGGGACCGTCAGCTCGGACAACGACATCAGCACCGACTCGTAGTTGACGCGCCACCCGGCGAAGTCCTTCCAGGCCTGGTCGCGGTCGTCGACGATGGTGATGCCAGCCGCGATGAGCTCCTCGCACGCGAGGTCGAACTCCGCGCGCGTGAGCAGGATGGGATCACCCGGGGAGGGCGAGGCGTCGTGCGCGATGCCGAGCACGTCGGCGATGTTGCGCAGCGCGACGTAGCCGGCGCGGATGCAGAGCTGCGGCGCCGGTGACCGCAGACCCATCGCGGAGACCTGGAGCGCGGCCGTGTCGAGCACGACCGCGGCGGCCGCGACCCACGACCGCTGCGGGTCCTGGGAACGGAAGAACACGAGCGGGCTCAGCGAGGAGTGCGACTCGTCGAGATCGCTGAACCACATCTCCCACTCCACCCACAGCTCGTCGAGCGAGCCGAGGTAGCCGATGCTGTGGAAGCGCGTCAGCATCTCGACGCTCGACGGGGGTGACCCCGCGCGCACCTCGAGCAGGGCCACCCGCTGCTCGCGTCGTTGGAAGGCCGCGTACATCTGTGGCAGGTAGGCGATCAGCAGCGCGATGAGCGCGAGCCCGATCGTGGCGTCGAGGAAGACCAACGAGGTCTGGAGCAGGGATCCGTCGGTCGGCGCGAACCCGAGCGTCAGCAGCGACGATCCGGCGAGGACGAAGGCGTCGCCGAGCTCTGGGGTACCGGTCGCCCAGAAGATCGCGCCGAAGCCCAGCGTCTCGAGGATCAGCCAGACGAGCAGGATCAGGATCATCGACACGGGCGTGAGCAGGGCGAGCGCGCGGTCTCGCCGGACGTGGTCGTCGCGACCCCCGATGATGTCGAGCACGGTGCGGACCACGCGGAAGACGGTCGTCGACGTGCGTGAGCGCGTCCCGCGTGGCAGCACGACGGTGCCGATCGCGGACAGCAGCGTGCCGGCGACGACCGCAATGCCGAGGACCCCGGCGATGATCCGCAGGAACATCTCCATCAGTCGAACTCCGGGCCGCGAGCAGGATCTCGGATGACCTCGCGCACACGTCGGAGGTGGTCCGGCCCGGTCCGCGCGATCGAGAGCGGGGGCAGATCGTCGTGGGGGAACCAACCGACGTCGGTCGTCTCGGCGGCGGCCGTGCCGCCGCCGCGGTCGATCGCCCCGAGGTCGGTGCAGAGGAAGTAGAGCTTGTAGACGCGGAACGGATACGGCTCCGCGCCGGTGATCAGGTCACGATCGAAGCAGCCCACCAGCCGCGTGACGCGGACATCTCGACCGGCCTCCTCTCGGACCTCCTTCGCGACGGCCTCGGAAGGCGACGACCCGGGCTCGGCCCAGCCGCCCGGGACCGCCCAGCGGCCGTCGCTGATCTCGCGGACCAGCAGGTAGCGGCCGGCGTCGTCACGCACGATCCCGCGCACGTCGA
>CBDTYW010000087.1:0-13025 GCA_965364735.1 uncultured Nitriliruptoria bacterium | reverse complement strand
TGCTCGTAGAACTGCGTGAAGAGCTCCATGCGTCGCCGGCCGCCGTCACCGAGATCCTCGCGAACGTCGGCCCCTGCGCTGAAGGTGCCTTCGCTGCCCGTGAGCAGGAGCCCGCGCAGGTCCTCCTCGCGTGCAGCCTCGTCCATGGCGTCGACCAGCGCGATCAGCATGGTGCTGTCCATCGCGTTGCGGGCCGTCGGACGGTGCATGCGGAGCACGCGCAGGTGGCCGCCGTCCTCCAGCTCGATCGTCGAGACGTCCAGCGGGCTCGTGAGCACGGTCATGCGGCGACCTCCAGGGACGGCCGGGACAGCGGTGCCGGTGGCCACATGGCGGACGGACGGAGCACGGACGGACGCAGCACTTCGGGACCTCGGGCGGGAAGCGTCCAGCGTAGGAGATCGTCTGTCAGCGCAGCTTGCCGTCGATGAGGTCGCCCACGAGGGCGGAGATCGGGCTGCGCTCGGACTTGGTCAGGGTGACGTGACCGAACAGGGGGTGGCCCATGAAGGAGGCGACGACGCTGGCGATCCCGTCGTTGCGTCCGACCCGGAGGTTGTCGCGCTGCCGGACGTCGTGGGTCAGCACGACCTGCGAACCACGGCCGAGCCGGCTGAGCGCGGTGAGCAGGACCACGCGTTCGAGGTTCTGCGCCTCGTCGATGATCACGAAGGTGTCCGTCAGGCTGCGTCCACGGATGTAGGTCAGCGGCAGCACCTCGAGCAGCCCGCGCTGCATGACGTCGCGGGCGAGCGCGCGGTCCCCGATCGACTCCAGCGCGTCGGTCACCGCGGATGTCCACGGCTGCATCTTCTCCGTCTCGCTGCCCGGGAGGTAGCCGAGGTCCTGTCCGCCGACCGCGAACAGCGGGCGGAAGACGATGACGCGCCGATGGGTCCGTCGGGTGAGGACCGCCTCGAGCCCGGCCGCCAGCGCCAGCACCGACTTGCCGGTCCCGGCGTTGCCGCCGAGGCTCACGATCTCGACGGAAGGGTCGGCGAGGAGCGCGACGGCGAGCTTCTGCTCGGCGGACCTCGGCGTGATCCCGTAGAGATGGGGGTCGCGCGGCAGCGGACGGACCACCTTGTCCGCATGCATACGCGCCAGGGCGGAGTGGCTGCCTGCGGTCATGATCACCCCGGCGTTGATCGGGATGTCGTGCCCGTCGGGGACGTCGGCCTGCTCGAGCTCCCCGGCCGCGTACAGGTCGTCGATGACCTCGTCGCCGACCTGGATCCGTGCCATCCCCGACCACGCGCCGGCGCTGTGCTGCTCGTTGCGGTACTCCTCGGCCTCCAGTCCCGCGATGGCCGCATGCAGGCGAAGCGGGAGGTCCTTGGTGACGAGGGTGACCAGACAACCTTCGTCAGCCAGGTTGCGAGCGACCGCGAGGATCCGGTGGTCGTTGCTCCCGCCGCGCAGAGACTCCGGGAGGCCGGACAGGTCCTGATGGTTGAGCTCCACCCGCACGGTGCCCGCGTCCCCGTTGATCGGCATTCGCTCGGTCACGCTCCCATGCTCGACGCGAAGGTCTTCCAGCGTCCTCAGGACGGTCCTGGCAGCCCAGCCGAGCTCCGGGTGGTGGCGCTTCGCCTCGAGCTCTCCGAGCACGACGATGGGCACGACGACGTGGTGTTCCTCGAACGACGCGATGGCGTTCGGATCGGCCAGGAGGACGGAGGTGTCGAGGACGTAGGTGCGGCGGGCGTCGGTCATGGCGGTTCCTGAACAGGTCCATGACGTCCGCGCGTTCAGCCGCGGCCGTCGGTGGGGATCCCTCCTGAACGCGAACACGCCGCTCCCGGCGGGATGCGGCGTGCGGACGGACAGTGGCGCGTCGACCGGTGAGGCAACCGGCGACGTCGGGTGGGGACGATCGAGGACGTGGACACGTCAGCGACGCTAGCGAGGCGCAGCCCCCGCACCCGGGAGGTGATGCGTCCGGCTCGCGCCATACGGCTGGCGCTCGTATCTTCGCGTCGGGGAGCCAGCGCAAGCTCGATGACCCGCGCTCCGACGCGGGACGTCACCCGACGAGGGGAACGACGATGCTCAACGACGATGCGAACCCCGCGACGCGTCCGGCTCGACGCCCCGGCGTGGCCGCCCTCGCCCTGGCTGCTCTCCTGGGCGCCCTGCTGGTCGGCTTCCCCATGCCCGCGCGCGCCTCGCTCGTGTCAGTCGCCGACGCCGCGGCCGTCATCGAGGGAAGCCCGCTCGTGTTCGAGGTCACCCGCGACACCGACGGCGGCACCGAGGTGTTCGACTGGTCAGTCAGCGGGGGCACCGCCCAGGCCGCCGACGTCGGCGCCTCGAGCGGGACGCTCACCCTCCAGCCGGGCGACGCCAGCGGCTCGTTCGAAGTCACCACGCTCGACGACGACATCGACGAGAACCCCGCCGAGACGGTGACGGTCTCGGTCACCTCGCGCAAGGGCGGCGCTGCCATGACCGCCAGCGGGAGCATCCAGGACAACGACGCGATCACGCTGACGATCGGCAACGACACCGTGGTCGAGGGCGGCACCGCCAGCCTCGTGATCACCATGAGCAACCCGAGCCAGCGGACGGCCGCGCCGACCGTGGAGGTCGCGACCACCGCCGGCACGGCGACCTCCTCGGACTTCACCCCGATCAACCAGACGATCACGCTGCCCAACAACGGCGTGACCACGACCGCGACGGTCAACATCGCCACGGCCGACGACAGCATCGACGAGCCCGACCAGTCGTTCACCGCGAAGCTGTCGAACGCGACGCAGGCGAGCATCGGCACCCCGGACACCGGCACCGTCACGATCACCGACAACGACATCGTCACGCTCACGATCAGCTCGGCCACCGTGAGCGAGGGCGACGACGCCACGCTGACGATCACGATGAGCAACGCGACCGAGCGAGACCCTGCCCCGACCGTCAAGGTCACCACCACCCCCGGCACGGCGACCACCGCCGACTACACCCCGATCAACCAGGCGATCACGCTGCCCAACAACGGCATCACCAAGACCACGACGGTCAGCATCGCCACGAGCAGCGACGGGGTCGACGAGCCCGACGAGTCGTTCACCGCGACCCTGTCCGACCCGACCTCCGGCGCACAGCTCGGATCGCCGAAGGCCGGAACGGTGACCATCACCGACGACGACGTGATCACGCTGACCATCGGCAACGACACCGTCGTCGAGGGCGGCACCGCCACCGTCGTGATCACCATGAGCAAGCCGACCGTGCGGAGCCCCGCCCCGACCGTCAAGGTCACCACCACCCCCGGCACGGCGACCACCGCGGACTTCACCCCGATCACCCAGACCGTCACGCTGCCCAACGACGGCGTCGCCACGACCGCGACGGTCAACATCGCCACGGCCGACGACAGCATCGACGAGCCCGACCAGTCGTTCACCGCGAAGCTGTCGAGCGCCACGCAGGCGAGCATCGGCACCCCGGACACCGGCACGGTCACGATCACCGACAACGACGTCGTCACGCTGTCGATCGACGACACCGTGGTGACCGAGGGCGACGACGCGACGCTCACCATCACGATGAGCAGCCCGAGCGAGCACTCCCCCGCGCCCACGGTGAAGATCGCCACGGCCGCCGGTACGGCCTCGGTCGACGACTTCACGCCGATCGACCCCGCGCGCACCATCACGCTCCCGAACGACGGCGCCGCGACCACAGCGCAGGTCGTGATCGCGACCACACAGGACCTCCTCGACGAGGCGTCCGAACGCTTCACCGCGGTCCTGTCCGGCGCGACGACGGCGACCGTGTCCGCGGACGACACCGGCACCGTCGACATCAACGATGACGACCCCACCGCTGAGGTCGTCGTCGTCAAGACGGAGGTGAACGCCAGCGAAGGCGGCGTCGCGGTCATCGAGCTCCGGCTGTCCGACCCGAACGGCAGGACGTCGAGCGTCAGGTGGCGGACCATCGCCGGCACCGCGACCGCAACGGCCGACTACACGCCGACGGCTGACGGTGTGGTCACCCTGCCGTCAGACGGCTCCGTCGTGACCGTGTCGGTCGACATCGCGACGGACTCCGTCGACGAGAACGACGAGACGTTCACCGTCGAGGTCTTCTCGCCGACCGGGGCCGAGCTGGGCGCCGTCACACGTGCCACGGTGACGATCACCGACACGAACCAGCCCTCCGTCTCGCTGTCCGGCGCCGCCACCGTCGGCGAGTCCGACGGCACGTACACCCTGACGCTGGACGTCACGCCCGTCCCGGCGAACGACGTCACGGTCACGCTCGAGCTGGCACCGCCGGCGGAGGCCGACGCCGACGACTTCGCCATCGACCTCACCCCCGTCGTGATCGAGGCGGGGCTCATCTCGGAGACGGTCACGGTCTCGATCACCCCCGACGAGATCGACGAGATCGACGAGCGCTTCACGGTGCGGATCGCGTCAGCCAGCGGCGCGACGATCGGTGCGTCGACGGTCACCACCACCATCCTCGACGACGACGAGCCGCCGATCATCACGATCGCGGATCGCGACGCCACCGAGGGCGAGTCGCTCACGTTCACGCTCACGAAGACCGGGTTGACCGATCGCACCGTCACCGTCGACTACGCGACGCTCGACGGCACCGCCACGGGAGGCGAGGACTACGTGATCACGAGCGGCACGGCGACCTTCGCTCCGGACGTCACGAGCTTCGACGTCGTGATCATGCTCGAGAACGACACGATCGTGGAGCCCGCCGAGGAGTTCACGCTCGAGCTCTCCGGCGCCACCCTCGCCACCCTCGCCCGGACCAGCGCCGTCGCCACGATCAACGACGACGGAGCCGACGCTCCCGTCCCGTCGCTGGCCCGCACGCCTGCCGGCGACGTCGACGAAGGCACGACGGTCACGCTGGACGCCAGCGGCTCCACCGGCGACGGCGTCCTGACGTTCCTCTGGACCTTCCCCGACGGCAGCACCGCCGAGGGCGCGACCGCCTCGTTCGTCGCGGCCGATCAGGGCGACCTGCTCGTCTCGCTCCAGGTGACCGACGAGGACGGGGACCGAGACAGCGTCGACGCGACCATCACGGCGCTGAACGTGGCGCCGAACCTGTCGGTCACCGGCGACGAGGGCGGCATCGTCTCGACCGGGCCCCGCTCGAACCGGGCCTTCACGGCCACCGTCTCGGACCCGGGGACCGACACCGTCACCGTCACGTGGGACTTCGGCGACGGGTCGGACCTGCTCGTCGACAGCACGACCGACCAGGGCGCAGAGCAGACCTTCGCGCACAACCACAGCTGGACGACCCTCGGCCTGTTCGACGTGACGGTGACCGCGGACGACGGCGAGGGCGGCACGGAGCAGATCAGCTTCCAGGTGAACGTCCGCGACGAGGGCTCGGTGACGCGCTCCTCGGGCGACGATCGGATCGCCACCTCGACGACGGTCGCCCTGGACCACTTCGGCACCGCCAGCACCGTCATCCTCGCGCGTTCTGACGACTTCCCGGACGCCCTGTCCGCAGCCGGCCTCGCCCGTGCCTTCGCCGCACCGGTCCTGCTCACGCGACGCACGTCCCTCGACCCGCGCGTCGCGACGACCATCGAGTCGCTCGGGGCCAACCGCGTCATCCTCCTCGGAGGCGAGTCGGCGCTCGGCCCGGAGGTCTTCGCAGCGGTCGACGCCCTCGACGGCGTGACGGTCATCGAGCGGATCGCCGGGACGGACCGCTTCGACACCGCCGCCAAGGTGGCCCTCCGCGTGGGTGCCCCTGTCGGCAAGGAAGCCGTGGTCGCGCTCGGGTTCGGCGCCGACGGCCGCGACGCCTGGCCCGACGCGCTGGCGGCGGGTGCGTTCCGGGGGCAGGTCCCGATCCTGCTGACCCGGCCAGACCGGCTCCCGCAGGCCACGATCGACGTTCTCGAGACGCTCGGCATCGAGCGGATCTTCCTCGTCGGAGGGACGGCGGCCGTGTCCGCCGCGGTCGAGACCGAGCTCCGGGACGGGTTGGGGCTCACCGTTGAACGCCTGGCAGGCGAGGACCGCTACGGCACCTCGACCGCGGTCGCCGCGCGCGCGATCAGCCGCTTCGGCGCCGACCCGGACATCGTGCTGGCGACCGGCGCAGGATTCCCGGACGGGCTCACCGCCGGCGCCCTCGCCGCCCACCTCAACGGGGTGGTCGTGCTGGTCCACCCTCGTGATCTGAACGAGACGCTCGTGGTCCGTGCCTTCCTGCAGGCCAACTCCCCGGACCTCATCCGCGGCTACGTCGTCGGCGGCACGACTGCGGTGAACCGCACCGTGCTCGAGCAGGTCGAACGGGACATCGACGGCTGAGCTGGACCACGGGCATCTCAGCGGCCGAAACGCCGATGGCGGTGCTGGAACTCACGCAGCGCGCGCAGGAAGTCGATCAACCGGAAGTCCGGCCAGTAAGGGTCACAGAAGTAGAACTCGCTGTGCGCCGACTGCCAGAGCAGGAACCCGGACATCCGCACCTCGCCCGACGTCCGGATGATGAGGTCCGGGTCCGGGAGGCCCTGCGTGTAGAGGTGCGGGTCCAGCGAGTCCACGGACAGCTCGGCCGCGATGTCGTGCGGGGTCTTGCCGAGCGCACCCTCCTGCTCGAGCAAGGACCGGAGCGCGTCGACGATCTCACGGCGTCCGCCGTACCCGACGGCCACCTGCAGATGGAGCCCGTCGTTGTCCGCGGTCAGCTCCTCAGCCAGGCGCAGCGCCTCGCGGACCTCCTCCGGCAGCAGCTCGAGCGCCCCCATCGCCTGCACCCTGAGCCCGTGGTCGCGCGCGTTCGGGTGGGTCGACAGCCGGCTCACCGTGTCGGAGATGATCTCGAGGAGCGCGGCGACCTCCTGATCGTCACGGTCGAGGTTGTCGGTGGACAGCATCCAGAGGGTCACGTAGGGGATCCCCAGGTCCCAGCACCAGTCGAGGAACTCGTCGATCTTGTGGGCGCCGGCCAGATGCCCCGAACGCGCGTCGCGACCCTTCTCCTTCGCGAACCGCCGGTTGCCGTCCAGGATCACCCCGACGTGCTGCGGCAACGGCTCCGCCCGCACCTGCTCCTGAAGCCGGCGCGCGTAGACGCGGTAGACGACGTCGCTGAGCGCCAGAGCCTCGTCCTTGCTGGGCGGCAGGGGCGGTGGATCGCCGCCTCGACCGCATCCTAGGACGGTGGATGCCCTCCGCGTGACTGAGCGCACGAACGGCTGCAGCAGGTGCCTGGGAGGCGCTAGTCTCGGCGTCGTCGCCCGGGTCCCGCCCGGGCGAGCGCGTGTTCGGGAGTCGTCGGCGGGACCCGCGACGGCCATGCTCACCTCGCGCCCGAACACACCGCGGCTCCGTGTCGTCCACGTCCGCCGCCAACAGCCCCACGTCGTCGTGTCCGACGGCATCACCGAACTTCCCGGAGTACCCCCATGGTTGAGACCTACCTGAGCCAGGACGCCTTCGACCGGCTCACCGCCGAGCTCGACGACCTCAAGACCAACGGCCGTCGCGACATCGCGGACGAGATCGAGGAGGCGCGCGCCCACGGCGACCTCAAGGAGAACGCCGAGTACCACGCGGCGAAGGACAAGCAGGGCCACATGGAGGGGCGCATCCGCCAGCTCGAGGTCCTGCTGCGCGACGCGACCGTCGGTGGACCAACGGGGACGGACCGCGTCGCGGCCGGACTCGTCGTGACCCTGAAGATCGAGGGCGACGAGGAGATCTACCTCGTCGGCAGCCGCGAGGACGCGCACGACGAGCTCGAGATCCTGTCGGTCGACTCGCCCCTCGGACAGGCGGTCCTCGGAGCGCGCGTGGGCCAGGAGGTCCACGCGGATGCACCGGGCGGCAAGTACGCCGTCGAGGTCGCCTCGATCACGCTGCCCTGATCACCGGACCGTGACGGCCACGCCGATCGCCGGCTGGATCAGTCGGCGTCGGCGGCCGGAGCTGTCGCGTCGCCACGCCGTGCACGCTGCACGGCGCCCACGACCGCCTGGTTGACCTGTCGGACGACGCGCGCCGTCTCGGCGAGCTGCTCGTCCAGCAGATCGAGCCGACGGCGGTGCTGGTCCACCATGGCGCTGCGGCCTTCGAGGTCGCGGACGACCTCCTGCACCGCCATGACGTCGCCTCCGACCGTGGCGACCTCGTTGCTCAAGCGGCTCGCGATCGTCGTGACCGCTTCCGCGACCTGGTCCTGGAGGCTCTGGACGTTGCGGGTGACGTCATCGATGCGCTGGGCAAGCCCTTCGACCTCAGCACGGTGACGGACATCGGCGGTCCCCGACAGCTGGCGGGCCTCGTGCGCAGCTGCCACGAGCTCCTCCGCGCGACGGTCGAGTCGCTGCTCGGACTCGACCCGGGAGATCCGCTCCGCGTCGATCGCCGCGGTGACAGCCGTCTCGAGCCCGTCGACGCGCCCGAGCATCTCCGCCTGCAGGTTGTGCACGCGGCCCTCGGTGGTGGACATCCTCGTCTCGACGGCGTTGTCCAGCGCTGCGCGAGCGGCCTGCTGGTCCTGCTCGATCTTGTCGAGGCGGATCTCGAGCTGGTCGGCGAAGCGGTCGAGCTGCGCGTCGAGCGCCGTCTGGAAGCCGCCGAGGCGGTTCGTGACATCGTCGTCGATCCCGTCGATCCGCGAGGTGACGTCCCGTACGAGCTCGTCGGTGCGGCGCGACGACTCGGTGATCTGGCCGAGCACCTTGCCGCGAAGCTCGGTGTCGACCTCCTCGAGACGGTCCTGGTAGCTGTCGAGGCGCGCAGCCGTGACCTCGGAGGACTCGCGCTGGCCGGACTGGAGCCCGACGATGTGCGACGAGAGCTCGGCCTGCTTGGCGAGGCCCTCCTCGCGGTACTCCTGAAGGGACTGGCTGGTCTCCATCAGGCGCCGGATCGCGAAGTTGCGGAGGTCCTCGACCGAGTCCTCGATCGTGATCCGGTTGCGGTCCTCGGAGGCCTGGACCGTGCGAAGGCCCTCCTCCACGTGACCGATGCGTGCGAGCGCCTCCTCGTTGAGGGAGTCCATCTCCCCGGCAAGGCGGGCCTGGAACGACTCGAACTGCTGGGCGACGCGCATGACGCGGGGCGTGAGCTCACCGCGGAGGTCGTCGACGTGGGACCGGGTGGTGCGCTCCGAGGTCGCAACCTGGTGCGCGACCCGCTCCTGCGTCTCGGCCTGGACCGTCCGCTGACGTTGAAGCGTGTCGGACATGACCTTCATGGTCTCGTCGACCCGGGCCCTGACGAGCTCCATCTCGCTGGTCTGACGGCGCTCGATCTCGAGGATCCGGTTGGTGGACCGTTCGAGGGCGTCCTCCGCGGCGCGCAGCCGCGACTCGAGCCGTGCAACGACGACGGAGTTCGACGACGACCGGTCGATGACGAGCGGGGCGACGACCGGCTCGACGTCCGGGACCTCGGCGGTCTCGACGACGAGATCATCGGTCGTCTCGGCAACGTCGGAGGCGACGTCCTCCACGTCAGAGGAGGGGGTCGCGGGCGCTTCGGCTTCGGGCATCGTGCACACCTCGGTCACAGTCCATGCAGGTTCCCCGGCACTGTGCCACATCTGGTGGCTCTCCCGTGCACACGCACCCCGAAGACACCGGGCCACGGCGCGACACGGCGCGCGGAGAACGCTCAGCCGGTGTGCAGACACGACGTGATACTGTCCCATGTTCGCAAGAACGTGCAACAGGCGTACGCGGGCGGCCGTATGACGTCACCTGAGGGGCCATCATGGATGAGCATCACTACTCACTACCGACGAGCGCGATACGCCGGTGTGAATCACGCCACGCAATGGCCAAGCATGCAAGACTGGGCCGGTCCACCAAGGAGTACTCGTGATCGGCCCCCTCCGCCCCACCGGTGAGCTCGGCTCGCTCACCGCTGACGTCGGCGCGGACTCATCGGCCAAGCTGCTGACCGCCGTCATCGCCGACGAGCGGCCAGTCATCCGAGCGGGAGTGCTGACCGCGGTCCGTGCCAGCGAGGACATCAGCGAAGTCGTCACGTGCGACTACCGCGACGCCGTCGAGACCATCGACCGCGTGGTTCCTGAGGTGCTCATCATCGTCGTCCGCGACGGGGACACCGAGCCGTTCCGCATCGTCGCCACCACGAAGGCGCTCCACGCCGAGCTCCGCGTCCTGGCGCTTGCGGACTCCACCAACGTCACCGACCTCCGCGAGGCCGTCATCTCCGGCGTCGACAGCTTCCTGTTGACCTCAGCATCGCTCGCCGACATCCGCGACGCAGCCGCCAACACGGGCCGCGGCGAGCGTGTCGTCTCCCCCGAGGTCGCGATGCAGCTCGCGGGCTCGTGGCGCCGCGACCTCGACCAGTCGATGGCGTCATCGCTCACCCCTCGCGAGATCGAGGTGCTCGAGCTCCTCGCGGAAGGCATGACGAACCAGGAGATCGGCGATCACCTCACCGTCTCGGCCCGCACGATCAAGACCCACGTGCAGAACCTGCTGACCAAGCTCGACGTCCCCGACCGCACGGGCGCCGTCGCCCGGGCGTTCCGTCTCGGCGTGATCCGCTGACGCTGCCCGCACGAGCAAGGCCCCGCCGGATGGCGGGGCCTTGTCCATGACTCGGTGCGTGCGGTCAGCCGCGGCGACGCAGCCCGAACGCTCCAGCGAGGGCCGTGAGGCCGCCGAGGATCGCGCCACCACCGGTGACAGGAAGCTCTTCGTCACCCGGGGGCGGCGGCGGCGGCGGCGGGGGCGGCGTCGGGTCGGGGTCGGGGTCCGTGTGACCACACACGACGCCACCGGCGCTGACCTTGCTGATCGAGGCGGAGACCGGACCGACGACGAGGTCGAGGACGCCGACGCCACCAGCGGCGACCGGGTCGACCACCGCGAGGCGCAGGGTCGAGGCGTTCGCCGCGACGGCGCTGCCGTCCTCGGCGCGGACCTGCTCGACCATCTCACCGACGGTCAGCGACAACAGCCCCGGGATCTCGAAGGTCTGTGGCTCCTCGCTCGCGTCCAGGGTGACGACATCGGTCCCGGCGACCGCGACGCGGACGATGGGTGCGATGTAGTCGATGTCCGCGGATCCGGGAACACCCAGCGCGGTGACCGTGAGGCCTGCTGGACGGATGACCTCGACGTGGACGAGCTCACCCAGCACGGAGAAGTCGACCGTGTCGGCGTAGGCGCGGACCTGGACGCCCTGACGGCCGTCCGTTGCACCGGGGACGAACACGACCTCGGAGGAGGACGCGACCCCGGAGCTCGGCGAGGAGCTCAGGCCGAACAACGCGCCGCCCGGGACCGGGAGACCGAGGTTGCCGAAGATGGTGTCCACGACCTCGTCCAGGCCGTCGCTGGCCGGGTCGAGCTGTGCAGCGATGGAGCCCACCGCGTCGTTGAGCGGGTCGATGAGGTTGTCGAGGTCGCCGCCGTCAGCCCCGTCGACGACGGTCTCGCCGACGTTGCTGTCCTCCGAGCCGGGCGACATGGCGTCCGGCCCGAGCACAACGCTCTCGACGTTCGCGGTGGACTGGGTGTAGCTGACGCCCTCGGCCGGCGGGCACGGGTCGGTGCGGTCGTAGGCCGTCGCGTGGTAGATGGTGCCCTCGCCGACGCCGACGCCGCCGAAGTCCGACAGCGGGACGCCGAGGAACTGTCCGGCGCGCTCGTCCGGCTGGTTCTCACCGACGAGGTCCTCGACGGCATCGAGGAAGTCCGAGCCACCGAGGTCGAGGTCGGCGTTGCGCGAGCCCGAGAGCGCGGTGATCGGCGTACCGGTCGTCTCGGTCTCGGCGACACCGAGGCCCATCAGGCCTCCGACGCCGGGAAGGAGCAGCGTGTCGAGCTGGAGCAGCCCGGCGGTGCCGCCGGCCTCGAAGTCCGAGGGTGGCACCGGGGGTGTGCTGGCGAGTGCCGGCTGTGCGAGCGCCAAGGCGATGAGCGCCGCGCTCGTGGTCGCACTGGCCAGACGAGCAGAGCGGCGGATCGGGGTACGCATGGTGAGCTGTGTCCTGGGAAGCGGAAACTGGGGAAGTGACTAGTTCTACGACAGCCACCCCGCACCACTTGAGGTTTCGGCAAGGTCGTTGCGTGCGCACTCACTCCAGCAGACCGTCAGGCCTCCTCACCGAAGACTCGGTCAGGGTCCTCCAGCGGGATCGCCAGCCACTCGAGCCGTTGCCGCAACACCTCGAACGAGGCCAGCCTGGCAGTCTCGTCGCCTGCTGCCCCGTCGCTGGCGATCTGCGCGAGCTCGGTCACCAACGACGGCCCCAGCTCGAGCACTCCCGCAGATCCCGCGGACGCCCAGCGCGCAAGGACGTAGTGGACGACCGCGCCCACCGGGAGCCCGAGGTTCTCCGCGAGGTTGCGGATGGTGAACATGGGATCCGCGTGGGCGTAGACCGCGACGTCGGCCTTGAAGTTCGCGTCGGGGTCATCCGACGAGATCGGGCCCGTCCAGCGGACGAGCCCGATCTCGGTGTAGGGATCCGGCGTCACAGACGCTCGATGATCATCGCCATGCCCTGACCACCACCGACGCACATCGTCTCGAGACCGAACTGGCCATCGAGGGTCTGCAGCCCGTTGATGAGGGTGTTGGTGATGCGCGCGCCGGTCATCCCGAAGGGGTGCCCGAGCGCGATGGAGCCACCGTGGGGGTTGAGCTTGTCCATGTCGATGCCGAGCGCGTCCGCGGACGGCAGGACCTGGACGGCGAACGCCTCGTTGATCTCGGCGATGTCGATGTCCTTGATGGACAGGCCTGCTCGCTTCAGCGCCATCTTCGAGGCGTCAACCGGGCCGAGGCCCATGATCTCCGGGTTCAGCGCCGAGACACCGGTCGAGACGATGCGTGCGAGCGGCTTCAGGCCGAGCTCCTTGGCCTTGGTGTCGCTCATGATCACGACCGCGGCAGCGCCGTCGTTGAGCGGGCACGCGTTGCCGGCGGTGACGGTGCCGTCGGGGCGGAACACGGTGCGCAGACCAGAGAGGGCCTCGACGGTGGTCGATGGGCGCGGGCAGTCATCCGCGGTCATCATCGTGCCGT
>CBDTYW010000086.1:0-13057 GCA_965364735.1 uncultured Nitriliruptoria bacterium | reverse complement strand
ACCACGGTGGTGTGTCGGTGTTCGCCGGCGTCGGCGAGCGCACCCGTGAGGGCAACGACCTCTTCGGTGAGATGGCCGAGGCCGGCGTCCTCGCCAAGACCGCGCTGGTCTTCGGCCAGATGGATGAGCCGCCGGGCGTCCGCCTCCGCGTCGCCCTGTCCGCGCTGACGATGGCGGAGTACTTCCGCGACGAGATGCGTCAGGACGTGCTGCTCTTCGTCGACAACGTCTTCCGCTTCGTCCAGGCCGGCTCCGAGGTCTCCACGCTGCTCGGCCGCATGCCGTCCGCCGTTGGATACCAGCCGACCCTGTCGAACGAGATGGGTCAGCTCCAGGAGCGGATCACCTCGACGCGAGGCAAGTCGATCACCTCGCTGCAGGCCGTCTACGTCCCTGCAGACGACATCACCGACCCCGCCCCGCACACGACCTTCGCTCACCTCGACGCCCAGACCGTGCTCTCGCGTGAGATCGCGTCGCTCGGCATCTACCCGGCGGTCGACCCGCTCGACTCCACGTCGCGCATCCTCGACCCGCAGGTCGTCGGCCACGAGCACTACAACGTGGCGACCCAGATCCAGCAGATCCTGCAGCGCTACAAGGACCTGCAGGACATCATCGCCATCCTCGGCATCGACGAGCTGTCCGAGGACGACAAGATCACGGTCGCACGCGCTCGCAAGGCACGTCAGTTCTTCTCGCAGAACTTCAACGTCGCCGAGCAGTTCACCGGTCAGAAGGGCGTCTACGTCCCGATCGCGGACACGATCCAGTCGTTCAAGGCGCTCGCGAGCGGCGAGTTCGACCACATTCCGGAGCAGGCGTTCTCCTACGTCGGTGGCGCCGAGGACGTGCTGAAGGCAGCGGCGAAGCTCAACAGCTGAGCCGCATCCTCACCCCACGTTCGACGCACGCAAGGACCGAAGCATGGCAACCATCCAGTGTGAGATCGTCTCCGCGGAGCGCAAGCTGCTCTCCGTCGAGGCCTCGCAGGTGAGCGCTCGCTCGCTCGAGGGTGAGCTCGGGATCCTGCCGGGCCACCAGCCCCTGCTCATCGCGCTCCAGGACGCTCCGGTACGCATCGCGCTCGCCGGTGGCGGGGCGGAGCACGTGGCGGTGCACAACGGATTCCTGTACTTCCAGGACAACCACCTGGTCGTGCTGGCGGATCTCGCCGAGCTGTCCTCGGACATCGACATGGCGCGGGCCCAGGCACGGCTTGACGAGCGACAGGCCGAGCTCGACCGCGGCGGTGCGGAGGACGCGACGGTCCAGGCCTCGATCCGTCGTCAGAAGGTGCGCATCTCGGTCGGCACCCTCTGACCGACAACGACACACGACAACGGCCGCACCCCTCGGGGTGCGGCCGTCGTCATGTTCCCAGGGTGTTGCCGCTCAGCGGTGCGAGGACGGGATGGGCGGCAGCGTCGGTGCCAGCCAGACCACGAAGCGGGCGCCTCCGTCAGGCGCGCAGCCTGCCGTGACGTCGCCACCGTGACGTCGTGCCATCATGCGCGTCCATGGGAGCCCGCGGTGAAGTCGGCCGGTCGGGGTGCGGCCCGCGAAGAGGCGTTCGGGGTCGCCCGAGATGCCGATGCCATCGTCGTCGATCGTGATCGACAGCCCGTCGTCGGTGCTGGTGACGACGACGTCGAGCCGTGAGATGTCGGCGCCGCCGTGGCGGCGGGCGTTCGAGGCGAGGTTCATGAGGACGTGCCGGACGATCCTGACCGGCACGTGGATGTGACTGACCCCCCGGTGGGTGACGGTCAGCTCGTTGATCTCGCCGATTTCGGTGAGCAGCGCCACGACGTCGAGCAGGTCGCGCTCCTCCTCGCCGGATCCGGCGACCTGGAGGAACTCGTCCGCGTCGTCGATGATGTTCATGACGGTGTCCGCGAGGTTGACGGACAGCAGTCGCCGTTCCTCGGCCGGGACGCGCTCGTCGGTGGCGAGCTGGATCGCGGCGGCGACCGACGACAGGGGAGACCGGACGTCATGGAGCACCTGGGCGACGGCGCGCTCCATGTCGGTGACACGTTCGGCTCGGTCGGCGGCGACGGAGCGCCATCCGCCGATGTGGGCTTCGTGCGAAAGCACCTCGGTGATCCGGCGTGCAAGGGTGTCCACGTCGGCGATGTCGGCGGCGAGGCCACGCGCGACGAGCGCCTCATGTGTCGTCGTGTCGAGGTTCATCCCGAAGGTCATGACCGGAACGGCGACCGAGCTCAGCACCTGGGTGACCGCGACCACGTCAGGGTCGCAGCCTCCCTCGTCGTAGACCGGGAGGACGCCGGGGCCCACGATGACGAGGTCGATGTCGATGAGCCGTTCGTGGCTGAAGACGTCAGCGACCTGGCCCGCCCACCATGCTGCGGTGCGGTCGGTTCCCAACGCGGCGTGCAGGCGCCCAGCGAGGTCGACGTCGCCGGTGAGGATGCCGATGCGTGGGGCAGCCCGGGCTGTCGCTCCCGCCGGTGCAGCCACGTCGGGGATCGTGGTGAAGAAGGACATCTGCGTGCTCGCTGTCTGGGGTCGGCGTTGCGTCCCCTGTCGACGCGACGGGGCCGGAGGTGACCAGCCAGACTCCTCCGGATGGCCGTTCGCGAGGGGCGCCGTCACGGATCGTCACCGATCAGACGTTTCCGGTGGGCGGATGCAGCGTTCCGTCACCGCCGTGATGGCGCCAATACCTTGAGACCAGATCGCATCGATGGACGGTGAGTGCACACCGGTGTCCGGCCAACGTCTTGACCGTGACCGATCGGGCGCGGCCGGGTTCGCGGGTGTCCCCGTGCTCACCGGTAGCGTGCGGGCATGGCTGCCCTCCCCTCCGATCCGTCCGTGACGGAACCGCGATCCGACGATCAGTACGTCGTGTCGGGCGGTGCTGCGCTCCGAGGCGAGGTCACCGTCCAGGGCGCGAAGAACTCCGCGCTCAAGCTCCTCGGAGCGACCGTCCTCGCGTCCGGTCGGCACGTGATCCGCAACGTGCCGGGGATCGCCGACGTGCCGGTCATGGCCGACATCCTGCGGGGCGTCGGCTGCGAGGTGTCCATCGACGGCACCGTCGTGACCGTCGACGTCGACGAGGTCGACTGGCGAGCGCCCGACGATGCCGTGCAGCGCATCCGGGCCTCGATCTCGATGCTCGGCCCCCTCGTCGGGAGGGTGCGCCGCGCTCGGCTCGCGCTCCCGGGCGGCGACAAGATCGGCGCGCGCGCCATCGACCTGCACCTGCGTGGGCTCGCCGCCATGGGCTGCGAGATCGACGTGGCCGGCGGCGTCGTCGAGGTGCGCGCTGAGAAGCTCCACGGCGCGGACATCACCCTCGACTTCCCGTCCGTCGGGGCCACGGAGAACCTCGTCATGGCCGCGGTGCTCGCGGACGGGGTGACGAGGATCGACGCAGCGGCGCGTGAACCCGAGATCCAGGATCTCTGCAACCTGCTCGTCGAGATGGGCGCGGACATCACCGGGATCGGTGGATCGACGCTGACGGTGCGGGGCGTCGACTCGCTGCGGGCCGTCGACCATGCGACCGTCCCTGACCGCATCGTCGCCGGAACGTGGATGATGATGGTTGCCGCCACGGGTGGCGAGGTGCTCCTGCACGGGATCGACGTGGCCGCGCTCACCCTGCCGCTGATGAAGCTCGCCGCCGCCGGCGTCACATGCGAGCCGGTCGGCGAGCGCGCCATGCGGGTCCACGCTGACGGTCTGCGGTCGACCGAGTTCGTCACCCTGCCGTTCCCCGGCTTCCCGACCGACCTCCAGCCGCAGATGATGGTGATGCTCACCCAGGCAGCCGGCACGTCGATGTGCACCGAGAACGTCTTCGAGACCCGCTACACGTTCGTCGAGGGGCTGCAGCGGATGGGCGCCGACATCGAGATCGACGGCCACCACGCGATCATCCGCGGCCGCAGCCTGCTCCGCGGCGCGACCCTCGACGCGCTCGACGTGCGGGCTGGTGCAGCGGGTGTGATGGCCGGGCTCCTCGCGTCCGGTGAGACCATCGTCCGCGACGTGCATCACATCGACCGCGGGTACGACGGCTTCGAGGACATCGTGCGCGGGCTGGGTGGAGCGATCCGCCGGCGCCGCGCCGACGGCTCCGAGATCCCCGCGTCCGCAGGGTGAGCGAACGCGCTCGGGTGGTCGTCGCAGCGGTCGTCGCGGTGCTGGTCACCATGCTGCCCGGGGTGGCAGCCGCGGACGATCTCGTTGAGATCGCGATCACGACCGGGTCGGTCGTCGTCAGCGTCGAGCCCGGCGGCGTCGTCCAGCTCGGCAGCGGCAGGCGCCTCCTCGACACGGTGCGGATGCACGCCGTGGACGGGAAGGTCCTCGTCGTGAGCGACGTGACCCTGGAGGACTACGTGGCCGGCATCGCGGAGATGCCGGCGCGATGGGATCTCGAGGCGCTGCGCGCCCAGGCGGTTGCAGCCAGGACCTACGCGTGGTGGCAGAAGGAGCAGCGCACCTACGAACGGCGTGGCCTGCCCTACGACATCTGCGCGTCGACGGCGTGTCAGGTCTACGACGGCCACCGCGTGGTCGAGACGGCGCTGGTCGGGGAACGGTGGCGCGAGGCCGTCGCGACGACCGCGGGCGAGGTCCTCGTGGATGCTGCGGGCGCCCCGATCCTCGCGCGCTACCACTCGACGTCCGGCGGGCTGACCCGCGACAACGCCCTCGTCTACCCGTCCAGCGGGGACCGGACCTACCTGCGTGGGGTCGATGACCCGTTCGACGCGGTGTCGCCGCTGCACGAGTGGACCGTCCGGTTCAGCCGAGCCCGGTTCGACGAGCTCCTCGCGGTCGGGAAGACGTTGTCAGCCGTGTCGCCCATGGCCAGCATCCGGACGATCCCGGCGAGCGACGGCTTCCCGTCGGAGGTCGTCGTGACCGGGGTGGATGGACGTGAGGTGCGCGTCGGAGCCGTCGCGTTCCGGCGGTTCGTGTCGGACGTCGCGCCGTCTCGCTGGCCGGGGGAGTACCCGTCGCAGCGCAGCGTCGGCACGCGTCGCCTCCCGACCACGCTGCCGTCGAGCCGCTACGCCATCACGGTCACCGACGACGAGGTGATCATCGACGGTGCCGGGTGGGGTCACGGGGTGGGGATGAGCCAGTACGGGGCGTGGGGGCGCGCTCAGGCCGGACAGCAGCACGACGAGATCCTCGCGGCCTACTACGGGGGGCTCCTGCCTTCAGTCCGTCCCGACACCCCGTCGCGGATGCGGGTCGGGGTGGGCTCGGTCGACGCCGTCGAGATCACCCCGGACGCGAGCATGCGGGTGGAGGCCGACGGGGCGCTCGTGACCGCGCGAGGGTTCGGGACCTACGTGGTGCGCGCCGACGGCGACCAGCTGATCGTGCTCGCGCCCGGTGGGTACGGTGCCGCGCTGGTGATGACCCCGACGATCGCAGCGAGGCCCGTGGTGAGCACGCTGGGGATCGTCGAGCTCACCGCCACGTCGAACAAGCAGATCGAGCTGCGGCTCGAGGTCGTCGACGCTGACGGCACGGTGCGCGTCGATCGTCGCCTCGGGCATCCCGAGGGTGGTGCCGTGACCACGCGGTGGGACCTCGACGACGACGCCGGCATCCCGCTCTCTGCCGGCGACTACGAGGTCCGTCTCGTCGCGCTCGACGAGGTCGACGTCGTCGGCGGTGTCGCCGCGTCGCTCACGATCGCTGCGCCGGTCGCTTCAGGGCCCGGTGAGAGCCTGCTCACGGACCGCGCGACGGAACGCCCCGACCTGCGCGTCCCCGCAGCCGGTGCCGCAGGAGCGCTGCTCGGCGCGCTGGCCGGTGGCGCGTGGGGAGATCGACGTCGCCGGCTGGTGTCTGCATGAGCCGCCCGAACCCGCTCGACCCCGCCCGGATGCACGCCGTCGCGCCCGGTGATCCGCCGTGGCCGAAACGCCCGGACGGCTGGCGACACGACTTCCCGGATCCGCCGCTCGCCTTCCCGGTGCCCTTCGGGCCGCTGGACGGTCTGGCGCTTGTCGGCTGGACGATCATCGCCCAGTTCCTCGTGCTCGTCCCGCTGCTGGGTGCAGGCGCAGAGCTGACGGGTCGTCCGGTGGCCGGTCTCGTCACCGTGCTCGTGATCTACGTCGTCACCCTCGTCGGCGTTGCGGGCTATCTCCGCGCCCGGGCCGCGTTCTCCTGGCGGCTGCTCGGGCCGGTGCGCCCGAGAGTCGGCCATGTGGGGCAGGGGCTCGTCTGGGGAGTCGTCGGCTGGCTCGGCGTCACCGGGTTGTTGCTGCTCCTGCTGACGGTCTTCGGCGTCACGGATGTCGGGACGCAGGACGTGCTGGACCAGGCGCGGACGGGCCGGACCGCGGCGGTGCTGTCGGTCCTCGTCGTGGGCGGCGTCGGTCCGCTCGCGGAGGAGGTCATCTTCCGCGGCGTCGTGTTCCAGTCGGTGCGCCGCCGCCTTGGCCTCGTCCCCGGGATGGTCGTCTCGTCCGCCCTGTGGACGGGCGTCCACGCAGAGCTCTACGGGGACCCGGTGCTGCTGCTCGGGCTCTTCGCGTTCGGCCTGTGGCTCGCATGGTCGATGCACCGTTCGGGATCCCTGCTCGTGCCCTTGGTGGCGCACTCGGCCTTCAACGTGGTCCAGATCGCCATCGCGCTGGGCTGAACGTCACTGCCCGGCGAACCGGAGGCGGACGAGCAGGCCACCGTCCGGCGCGCTCTCGAGGCGGAGCTCTCCGCCCTGCCGGGTCAGGGCCGAGCGGGTGATCCGCAGGCCGAGGCCGTTGACCGTTCGCTGGGTCGTGGCGCTGACTCCGCGCAGGCTCGCCTCGCGAAGGGCCGGGAGGATGCCGGGACCGTTGTCCTCGATGCAGATGTCCACGATCGAGGGATCCGCCGGATGCGGCTCACGGCGGACGCGGATCATGAGGGGGCGGTCGGGAAGGTTGGCGTGGCGAACCGCGTTCGTCACGATGTTGACGATGGCTTGACGGATGAGGACGGGCGGGCCGATGATCGAGCCGAGGTCACCGTCGCCTTCAAGGATCATGTCAGACTCCGCCCCCGCGGCCGCGGCCGCCTGGATCAGCTCGACGCTGATGTCGACGAGCTCGCGCGTCACCTCTGCGCCCGGCGTGACCGCCGCAAGGAGATCGTGCACGTACGTGCACGATCGCTCGACCGAGGCGAGGACCAGCGCGATGTCCCGAGAGGTTGCAGTGCCCTCAGCGGACATCTCCATGACCTGCAGACGCAGGGTGGACATCGGTCCACGCAGGTCGTGCGCGACCGTCTGCGCGAACCTGCGCATCGAGGTGGCTTCCCCCATGAGGCGCGCAGCCTCGTCGGCGAGCGCGAGCAGCTGGCTCCGTCGGGCGACGGCCATCCTGATCTCATGGGGGACGCTGGCCGGCTGCGAGACGTCCCGCAGGATGCAGCCGTCGACGCCGAGCCGGGCTGCGGCGCTGGCGACCGTGGTGTCGGGTCCGCTGGTCACGACGACCACCGCGGCGCGGGGCGCGTTCCGCGCGATGTCCGCGACGAGGTCCAGCAGGTCATCGTCGTCCGGGAGATCGAGCAGAACGACGTCGTAGGGCTCCGGACCGCTCGTCGCGACGCGGATCTCGGCATCGCCCTCGGCCGACAGGTCCCGGCTGGTCACCAGGATCGCGTCGTCATCACGGAGCGCGGCCGGCCAGTGCTCGGGGTCGGAGACACACCCGATCCGTAGCAGGCGCAGCTGGTGACCCGCCCCGCCAGCGGTCATCGGGTCGCGAACCGCTCGCGCAGCAGGAGCTCGACGACGAAGCGATCCGCACGTCGTTCGATCCGGGCGCTGCCCCCCGAGCGCTCCATCGCATCGCGGACCAGCGCCATCCGAAGGCCGGACGGTGCAGAGGCGCGGTGACGTCCGCCGTCCAGGGTGAGGACGACGGTGGCGTGCTCGTCGCGCCGCGTCAGGGTCCACACGTCGTCGACCCCGCCGCCCTCGTCCTTAGCCAGATCATCGAGCACGGTGACGAGGACTCCGGGGTCGGTCCAGGCCACGCCGAGGTCGCGATGCCTGACCCGTGAGATCGCGGGGGCATCCGTCGCCGGGCGATGGAGCGAGGCGCGGTCGAGCATCATGTCGAGGTCGACCTGTTGCCGGCCGGCTGCGGCACCGCGGACACCTGCGGTCCCGGCCACCGAGTCGAGGGCGACGGCAGCTGCCGCGACGTCTGCGGCGAGCTGGGCGAGCCGGTCAGCATGCTCATGCCCGTCCGCGATCTCGTCGATGAGCGGGATCTGGGACAGCAACGCCTGGGAGACGGCGCGGAGCGCCGACTGGGGAGAGGGGACGGTGTTGCTGATCTGTCCGCCGCTTCGCGCCAAGGCCTGCTGACGCTTGGTCAGCCGGCTCAAGCGCTGGTGCCGGTCGATGGCGAGACGGATGCGTCCGGTCAGCCCCTCGGGGTGCAAGGCGTGCTTCGTGAGGAAGTCCTGCGCGCCGGCGCGCAACGCCTCGGCCGCGATGTCCGGCTCGTCGTAGCCGGTCAGCACGATCAACGCCGGATGTGACTCGTGGTCCAGGAGGGTCTCGATCCCGTCGACTCCGCTGGAGTCCGGGAGGAACAGGTCCAGGAGGACGCAGTCGATCGACCCGTCGGCGTCGAGGACCGCCAGCGCGCCCTGCAACGTGCGCACGTGCTGGACGTGCATCGACTCGGACGAAACGGAAGTCACCATGCGTGTGACCGCAAGCGCGAAGTCGAGCTCGTCCTCGACGAGGAGCACGCGGATCTCGTCGGCGCGGGTCTTCTGGGTGGGAGAATCAGGGTCTGGCATTGCTGGCCTGGCAGACGTGATGATCGAGGCGCTCCGCCACAGGAACGCTCAGCCACGACTGTCAGTGATCCTAGCAACTCGGAGCGAGGTGAATCAGGGAGGGCGGAGAGGTTCTGTTGAGGTTGGGGTGGGGGTCGCGCTGCGCCGCGGTCGGGCTGGTTGGGTCCACCGCCTTCGCCGCTCCTAACCTGCGGCCTCGTGCCGGCACCTCCCGTCGGCGGCTGGACCGAGCGCGAGCGCTCCGACCCGAGGACTCCTGATGACGAACGAGCGCACCATCGACCGGATCGGGATCGTCGGCTGCGGCACCATGGGCTCCGGCATCGCCGAGCTCTGCGCCCGCAAGGGGCTCGACGTGGTCTTCGTGGAGGTCGACGCCGATGCCGTCAGCCGGGGCAACGCCCGCATCGCCGCGTCCCTGGACCGTCAGGTCCAGCGCGGGAAGCTCGAGTCCGACGAGCGCGATGCCATCATCGGTCGGATCAGCGGGTCGAGCGACTTCAGCGACCTCGGCGACCGTGACCTCATCGTGGAGGCGGTTCCAGAGATCCTCGCAGCCAAGCAGGCCACGTTCGCCAAGATCGACGCCGCAGCCCGGGAGGACGCGATCATCGCGACCAACACCTCCTCGCTCCCGGTCATCGACATCGCGGTGCACACCCGCCGTCCGAACCGAGTCATCGGCTTCCACTTCTTCAACCCGGCGCCCGTCATGAAGCTCATCGAGCTCGTCCGGACGTTTGTCACCGACGAGGCCGTCGTCGAGGCAGCGCGCGGCTTCGCGGAGTCCATCGGCAAGAGCCCGGTCGTCGTCGGCGACCGTCGCGGCTTCATCGCGAACCAGCTGCTGTTCCCGTACATCAACCAGGCCATCGGCATGGTTGAGGACGGCTACGCCACCAAGGAGGACGTCGACGCCGCCATGCGCTTCGGCACCGGGCACCCGATGGGTCCGATCATGCTGGCTGACCTCGTCGGTCTGGACACGATGGTCGGGATCATGGACGCCATCCACGAGCAGTTCGACGACACCCGGTTCGCGCCGCGTCCCGTCCTGAACCAGCTCAACACGGCGGGGATGACCGGCCGCAAGGCGGGGCGTGGCTTCTACACCTACGAGACGCCGGGCTCCTCGAAGCTCACCGACGACGGCGCCGCCCGCCCGCCCGCGGATCTCGACTCCATCGCGTCGTGGACCACGGTCGGCGTGCTCGGCACCGGAACGATGGCCTCGGGCATCGCCGAGGTCAGCGCCAAGGCCGGCTTCGACGTCGTCGTCCGGGGTCGCTCCCAGGCGAAGGCGGAGGCGGTGGTGGCCAAGGTCGCCAAGTCGCTGCAGCGCATGGTCGACAAGGGCCGCATGACCGAGGAGGACATGGTCTCCACCCTCGCGCGCTTCAAGCCGACCGAGCAGATGAGCGACTTCGCCGAGTGCGACATCGTCATCGAGGCGGTGGCTGAGGATCTCGAGATCAAGCGCGGCCTCTTCACGGAGCTCGCGCCCATCCTGAAGCCGGAGGCCGTGCTGTCGACGACCACGTCGTCGCTGCCGGTCATCGACTGCGCGATGGCGACGGACCGCCCCGACCGCGTCGTCGGCCTGCACTTCTTCAACCCGGCCGCGATCATGAAGCTCGTCGAGATCGTCCCGACCGTCCGCACGGACGACGCGGTGCTCATGCAGGCGCGAGCGTTCACGAAGAAGGTCGGCAAGGTCGAGGTGCTCTGCGGTGACCGCGCCGGCTTCATCGTCAACGCGCTGCTCTTCCCCTACCTGAACGACGCGGTCAAGATGCTCGCCTCGCACTACGCGACGGCCGAGGAGATCGACACCGCGATGAAGCTCGGTTGCGGCCACCCGATGGGCCCGTTCGCGCTGATGGACATCGTGGGCCTCGACGTCACGCTCGCGATCATCGAGCGGCTGCACCACGAGTTCCGCGAGCCGTCCTTCGCCCCGGCACCGCTCCTGCGCCACCTGGTCAACGCCGGCTTCCTCGGCAAGAAGGCCGGCCGCGGGTTCTACACCTACGCCTGAGGTCCTCGTGTCCCTGCTGCCGGTACCCGTCGAGGGGTGGGTCGTGCACCCGGTCCCGCCGGTGCAGGCTCGCAAGGACTACACGTGTCCGCAGTGCGGTGGTTCGATCGCCGTGCGTGAGTCCCACGTCGTCGCGTGGGAGGATCACGACCTCGACGGGCGGCGCCACTGGCACCGCCACTGCTGGCGTCTGTTCGCCCGTCGCGGGCGCTGAGCCGTCCGGACGGTGTCCGCATGGCGTGGAACCACACCGCCGCCGCCTACGTTGTCGCCCTGCCGAAGCCAGAAGAGGACCATCCGTGGCCAAGAACAAGACCCACCAGCGCAACCTCGAGCGCGCGCGCGCCAACCGCGACGCGGGCGGTGGCAGCGGGAGCGGCAGCCCGGGCGCGACGACGTCCGGGGGAATGGACCGCAACCGGATGATCGCGCTGGTGCTCGTGGGGCTGCTGGCCGTGACCGCGTTCGGCGTGGCGCTCGCCAGCCGGGACTCCGGCGCGGACGCCACCGATCCCGTCACCTCGACCACGACGGACCTGACCGACCCGACCACCGACCCGACCCAGCCGGTCGCTGCCGAGGGCCCCTGCACCCCGGCGGTCGCCGAGGCGCCGGTCTCCACCGCGACGACGTACCCGGCAGCGCCGGAGATGACGATCGACGAGGCCGCCACCTACACCGCCACGATCGCCACGACCTGCGGTGACATCACGGTCGAGCTGTTCGCTGAGGGCTCGCCGGCCGCGGTCAACAACTTCATCTTCCTCGCCGGCGAGGGCTACTACGACGGTGCGCCGTACCACCGCGTCATCGACGGCTTCATGATCCAGGGCGGCGACCCCTCCGGGACCGGCTCAGGTGGCGCCGAGGGCTTCCCCGGGTACACGTTCGACGACGAGCTCGAGTTCACCGCGCAGTACCACGCGGAGAACGGCAACCAGTACCCGCAGGGCACGTTGGCCATGGCGAACGCGGGGGCCAACACCAACGGCTCCCAGTTCTTCATCATGGACGGCGACTACGCCCTGCCGCCGCAGTACGTGATCTTCGGACGGGTGCTGGAAGGCCAGGACATCGTCGACAAGATCTCGCTCGTCGCCGTCGCCGGCGACCAGGCGATCGACCCGGTCCGGATCGTCAGCGTCCAGGTCACCGAGGGCTGACCCGCGCCTCCGGTCAGGCCGTCCTCTGCCACGCTGACCCGACCTGCCGCGGATCGGTGCCGACCGTGACGTCGCCGAGCGCTGACAACGGGCCTGTTGGTTCCGGGAGCGGCTGCTCGAGCGAGGACTCGCCCGCTTCCCAGCGGGCGAGCACGTGCTCGGTCAGGCGGCCCTCGAGGTGCGCGAGCGCCCTGGCGCCGAACCGGACGTCAGCGTCGAGGTCCGGCTCCGCCTCGAGCAGCGGGATCACGAGATCGTGCAGCGCGACGTTCTGGTGGGCGGCGTCGGCGACCACGTGGACGTCGAAGAACAGGCGCGACCACGAGTTGCAGCCGAGCCGGGCGTAGGTTCGTGACAGCGCGCTCATGACGGGCACCGAGGCCAGCTCGAACAGGGCGAGGTGTCCGACGAGCGCACCGCGGTGACGACGGCTGCGGCCGAAGGCGCGCACGAGGTTGACCGTGGCGAGGGTCCGTGCCCCGACGTGCTCCGCCCACGCGTGCGGCGTCGCGTCGAGGCCGAGTCCGCGCAGCGTGTGCCCGAAGAGCTCGCAGTGCATGTCAGCGGTGACGCCCTCGCCGTACTCGTCGGCCTGGATGGTCACGAGCGCGGCCTTGGCGTCACCGCGAAGCCGGGGGATGCCGAACGTGTGTGGGTCGGCTTCCTGGCGCTGGTAGATCGAGCGGTGTGCCGCCTCCTCGCGGAGATGGCCCATCGTCGCGTGCTCGAGCATCCAGCCCGACATCGACGCCCCGTCACCGGAGAGCAGCGCGCGAAAGAACGTCTCGATCGGAACGTCATCGGGATCGCCCAGCTCGGCCCTGACAGCGTCGAGCAGCTCCGCCTCCCAGGCGTTGACCGCCGCGATCAGCGCCGGGTGGTGCTCGAACCGGTCATCGACGGCGGCAACGCCCCCGTAGGACAGCTCGTGGGCGGTCAGCATCGCGCGGTGCAGGTCGAGGTCGTCGCGAGCGTCGCCGCCGATCGAGGACGGGGCGGGGGCCGGCTGCGCGGAGAACGGTCCGGTCAGCAGGTCGAC
>CBDTYW010000085.1:0-13064 GCA_965364735.1 uncultured Nitriliruptoria bacterium | reverse complement strand
CCCCGTCGCGGTCGTAGAGGCGGCCACGGCGGGCCTGCAGGTCGATGACCCGCTCGCGCTGCTGCGCACCACGGTCTGCGTAGTACTGGGCGTTGACGACCTGGATGTCGCCGAGCTTGATCACGACCCCGAGGAAGGCGATCGCGTAGACCAGGACGATCGTCAGGGCGCGACGACCGATGCGCTCGGGCGGCAGGCCCGGGCGCTTCCGGCTCCGACGGCCTCCACCACCACCACCACGCCCGCCACGCCCGAACCCCGGGATCCGTCCGACTCGCGGTGCGTCGAGGACGACGACGTTGTCGTCGGTCGGCGTGCCGTGACGGGGCGCGACGCTGACGCGGCCGGCGCCCGGACCGGAGCGTTCGTCGTCGGGGGTGCGTGGGGTCATCGTGGAACCGGTGGGATCGAGATGGTCATCGGGCGAAGAGTTCCACAGCGACCCAGCTCGCCGTGGCAGGCGTGACGTCGCCGGGCGCGATCAGCGCGACACGGACAGGACGGGCTTGAGGCGGTCCGCCTCGCCCCCGACGGCGACCTCGCCGACGACCTCGTCCGCGGCCAGCTGGCGCTCGAGGAAGAGGTAGGTCGGCTCGCCTCCCACGACGAGGCCCATCTGGAGGGCCTCCGCGCGGATCCGTGACGGCGCCTCGAGACGCGCGACCTCGGCAAGCAGGTGTGCGTAGTCGCGCTCCTGCACGGTGACCTCGCGCTCGAGGGTGTGCGCCTGGAGCGACCGCGACGCGGCCATGGCGTTCAGGCTGACGGCCGCGAAGACCGTCCCGCCGATCAGCAGCACGTACAGCATGAGGTACGTGAGGGTGTGCCGGGCCGGCGTGTCCGCGACGAGCCGGAGGCTCGGCGCCGTGGCGCGGCGTTCCTTGGCTGCCGGGGTTGCCGGAGCTGGGGCGATGGGGGGGGCTGCGGCCATGTCAGGACCTCGCTGGGGTGTTGCGGACGCGACGGACCACCCGGAGGCGGGCCGACTGAGAACGGGGGTTGGCGGCGAGCTCGTCGTCGTCGGGGCGCTCGGCGCCCCGCACGACCAGCTCGAAGTCGGGCTGCGGGAGATCCGCGGCCTTCACGGGGAGGCCGATCGGGGGCTGCTCGGCGGTCGTCGCCGCGACGAACGCGCGCTTCACGATCCGGTCCTCGAGCGAGTGGTAGGCGAGGACGGCGAGGACGCCACCGACCGCGAGGCGGTCGAGAAGCTGCGGCAGCGCGTTCTCCAACGCCTCGAGCTCACCGTTGACGGCGATGCGGAGCGCCTGAAACGTGCGTGTCGCGGGGTGGCCCCCCTTGCGACGCGCCGCTGCGGGGACCGAGTCACGGACGACCTCCGCCAAGGGCACGGTCGAGGAGTACGGCCGGTGGGCGACGATCCCGCGAGCGATGCGGCGGGCGTGGCGGTCCTCGCCGCCGCGGGTGAGCAGCGTCGTGAGCTCACGTTCGTCGAGGGTGTTCACGAGCTCAGCCGCGGTCGTCTCGGCGTCCGGGCCCATCCGCATGTCGAGCGGGCCGTCCTGTCGGTACGAGAAGCCGCGCTCAGCCTCGTCGACGTGCATGGAGGAGATGCCGAGGTCGAGCAGCGCGGCCCCGAGCAGCGCAGGAGGACCGTCGGACGCGGTGGCCCGTCCGGCGAGGTGGTCGTCGAGAACCTCGCCGAGCGCGTCGAACCGGACCTGGTGGAGGGCGATGGAGACCTCCGGCCCCAGCTCGGCCAGCTTGGCGGTGGCGAGGTCGTGCGCGTGCGGATCGCGGTCGATGCCGACGAGGTCGGCATGGCCGTGGCGCTCTGCCCGCGCGGCCAGGACCGCGACGGCGTGGCCGGCTGCACCGAGCGTGCCGTCGAGGTAGGTGCCGTCGACTGCGTCGGTGAGGAGCCCCACGATGCGATCGCGCAGGACGGGCACGTGGGGCGGGCGGACCTCCGTCATCATGATGCGTCACCCGCGAACATCGCCAGCGGGTCGGCGCTCGAGTCGGTGTCGGCGTAGGCGTCGAGGCTGGACGCCATGAAGCCGGCGTAGCGGTCCTGCGCCCAGATCTCGAGGTGGTCCACGGTTCCTGCGACCACGATCTCACGATCGATGACGGCGAACTCGCGGAGCCGAGCCGGGAGGAGCACGCGACCCTGTCCGTCGAGCTCGGCGCGGCTGGCGGTCTGCGAGTAGACACGGACCTTCTTGCGGTGACCGGCGTCATCCCAGCCCGCCTGGCCGGCCTGGCGCATCAGCACCTCGAGGCGTTCAGCGAAGGCGTCGGCCTGCCAGACCTCGACGCAGCGATCCATGCCCGGCGCGAAGACGAGGCCCTCGGCGAAGTCGTCACGGAACGTCGACGGGAGGATCATCCGACCCTTGCCGTCGAGCGTCCGCTCGAACTGATCGCTGAAGAACTGCACGTCCACCACATCCGCCGGCGGGAGGTTCTGGGCACACCATCGCGCTCCAAATCCCTCCACTTCGCTCCACACTACACCACTCGGCAAGGGTTCCGGGACATCAAGGACAGGATCCGAACCTCAAATTTCCGTCATATTTCCCCTCCTACACGGAACTACACGCATGTAGTCACGCAACGTGGCCCTGCGACCGCAAATGACCGCGCCCCGCAACGTGACGGTGCGGGGCGCGAGGATCCGGTTGAGATCAGCCGTTCGGAAAGGACAGGAACGTCCCGCCGGACAACGTGGCGAGCGACCGGCTGTCCAGCCCGGCCCACGACAAGGTGTGCAGCACCCCGTCGACGACGAAACTGCGCTCGATCTGCGCAGCGGCCATGTCACCGTCACGGAGCGGGTGCTGGAAGCGGCCGGCCTCCGTGAGGTCGTCGCCGTCGATGTCGAGCACCACGACCCCGCGGAACTGCCCACGGCCGGTCTGCGAGAAGGTCGACAGCGGGAGCACCAGCTGGTCCGTCGCGCGGATCCGCTGAAAGGCGCGCGTCTCGTGCTGGACGAGGAACGATCCGGGGTCGGCCTCCTGGTGCACGTCTGCCTCCGTGGGCCTCTCCGGGTCGGAGATGTCGAACAGGCTCGTCTTGGGCGAGATCGTCCGCCCGTCCTCGTCCGCCTCCTGGCCGACCCCGATCAGGCGATCCGCGTCAAGCAGGTGCAGGTAGGCGGAGAACCCGGTGATCTTGAGCTCGCCGGTCGCCACGGGGGCCTCCGGCACGGACAGGTCGATCAGGTAGAGGGGGTCGATCTGGAGGAACGTGACCACCGCGGCGGTGTCGCCGAAGAAGCGCACGCCACGGATCTGCTCGCCCTCCCCCAGCCCGTCGACGCGGCCCACCTCGATCAGCGCGTCACCGTCCTGCTGCAGCACGATGACCTGGTTGTCCTGCGCGTCGGCATCACCCTGCCCGAACCAGGCGGGCTGGTCGGTGGTGGCGACCCGGAGGAAGCCGCCGTGCTCCGAGAGCGAGTAGGAGGAGAGGATCGTCCCGTCGACTCGGCCGGATGCCGCGTAGGACGCCGTCGCAGACTCGGTGATGTCGAACACGTGCAGCTCGGTCTGGATCGCGGTCCCGACGCGGTCCTGCTCGTAGTCGGTCCAGCGAGTCGACGTGATCACCAGCTGGTTCGCCGACGCGTAGATCGTCTCACCGGCTGCGGTGATCGCCGTGGAGTCCGTTGGTTCGAGCGACCCCGCGACGTCGATCGTCAGCACCGTCATCGTCCCGAAGCCCGAGAACTGCGGTGGCTGCTCGACGTCGGCGCAGTCGACCGCGAGCGTCTGCGACAGGACGGTGCCGGCGGCGTCGCGTCGCGTCGCGACGGGCAGCCAGTCCGCCGCGGTCGCATCGCGGATGACCTGCACGTTGTGGTCGAGCGCCGCCTGCTCAGCCTCTCGGGTGCTGTCCTGCGGGTGGGTGAAGGGCAGCTGGGTGGGCTGGCTCGCGATGACGAGGCGGGCGATCCCGTCGACCATGCGCGCCGACCGGTAGTCGCCCTCGACCTCCAGCGAGCCCGTCACCGTCAGGTCCGACGGGTCGCTGACGTCGACCCGCGTGATGGTGGTCAGCGGCGTGTACCAACCGAAGTACGCGGCGTCGGAGGCACGTGGGCTGGGTGCGTACGCCGGGTTGCGCGTGAACACGAGCGCGACGTCGCCGACCACGAGCAGCTCATGGCCGCTCCCCTCGAGCGCCAGCGAGTCGCGCAGGACCGGGGTCGCGCCGGACAGGTCCATCGCACGCAGCGTGTTGTCGATGACGCTCAGGACCAGATCGCCGCGCACCTTGACGACGTCAGGCTCGTCGACGCCGGCTTCCTGGGTGTTGGTGCCGGACTCCGTCACCGGCTCGACCCCACCGTCGGCCTCCGGCGCGGGCGGGGCTGCGACCGGTGCACCCTCGGCGAAGTCGTCCTCGCGGGCGAAGACCGGCCCGCTCGCGTGGTAGGTGTCCAGCCCGTACGGCGTGACGCGCTCGAGCGCCTCCACCTCGTAGCGGGCGGCGAGATCCTCGCAGCCCGTCGCGCGCTGAAGGTTCGGGTCGCGCTCGATCTCGCCGTCCGGTCCGCACGCGTCGCCGTCGAGCAGGTCGAGGCGTTCACGCAGCGAGCCGGACACGAAGCGGCCGGAGCCGATCACCGCGACGTCGACCTCGGCCGGCCCACAGGTCCGGACCAGCGGTCGGACGGTGTCGGCGACGTCGGTCGTCAGGGTGAGGATCGGGACCCTGACGTCGGCGGCGAGCCCCGCGGCTGCGAGCCCCACGCCCCACGCATCGGTCTCGCGGGCGTCGATCACGACGGCCCTGCGGGCTCCGGTCTCCGAGACCCCCCAGCCGCGCCGTGCCAGATCCGCGGCCGTGCCCTGCCGGTCATCGCCCCAGACGCGCTCCGGGTTCGGGACACCGACGATCGTGGGCTCCGCGATCGCCGCGGGTCCACCGAGCACCACGGTCAGCGCCGGGGCGTCTGCGTCCAGCCATGCCCGCACCGGGGCGTCGAGCCGGTCGGTGTGCGTCACCACGATGGGGACACCGGCGGCAGCGGCGAGCCCGCCAGCCGCGATCGCGTCCGCCCAGGCAGCCGTGCCGTCACCGAACGCCCGGGCGAGCATGACCTCGTCGCGGTCGGGGTGACGTGAGCGAACCTCGTCTGCGACCTCGAGCGCGGTCTCCACGCGGGTCTCCCCCGCAAGGCGCCGCGGGATGAAGCCAGCGTTGCGGACCGCGTCCTCGACGGCGGGGTCGAGCGCCGCCGGGCCACCGAGGAGGTAGACGGTCCCGAGCGGGGCGAGGACCCGGTCGAGCTCCGTCGCGACCACCTCGAGGAGCACCTTCTGTCCGGTCAGCAGGAGCGGCCCCGTGTCGGTGAGGGCCGCGCCCACCAAGGAGTCGGCGAAGAGGTCGTCGCGGGAGAGCACGACGTGGCTGGCCCGCCGACCGGCGGCGACGTGGTCGACGAACCGCATCCGTGACACCGCGAGCGCCGCGTGGACGGGGTCGTCCTCAACGAGCCGCTCGGTGGTCGTCGCGTTGCCGTCCAGGATCGAGGTGGCACCCGCAGGGGCGGCGCCGACCGGGATCAGCGGCGCAGCGCCGGCCGCTGCTGCCGGCGGAACATGCTCCGCGCCGGGTCCTCCGACGAGCAGCGTCGCCACGAGCGCCGCCGTCACGATCCCAGCGATTCGGTGTTGCATGTCTGGCCCTTCGGTCCCCACGCGTCGCGGGTCGGTGGCTTCGACGCCGTCGGCCCACCCATGGTTGCCGACGCGCGGCATCCCCATGGCGAACGCGCGCTGACCGGACCAGACCGTGCGGTGCGGCGCGGCGCGGGGGCTGTGGTCCGAAGTAGCCTGCCGCCTGCCGGAACCGCCCGCGCCCTCATCGCGTTGATCCGGGCCGGACCCGGCGCAGCATGCGCGACCCCGACGAAAGCGACCCTGCACCGTGGCTACGACGACGCGCCGCCGCCCCGATCTCAAGGAGCTGACGGCCACGACCGCCGCCATCGACGCGAACATGCAGTCGGTCGTGGAGGGCAAGCCGGAGATCGTTCGCCTGCTCCTCGTCGCGCTGCTGGCCGAGGGCCACATCCTGATCGAGGATGTCCCCGGCGTCGGAAAGACGCTGCTGGCCAAGGCTCTCGCCAAGTCGGTGGACTGCTCGGTCCAGCGTGTCCAGTTCACGCCGGACCTGCTGCCGTCCGACGTGACGGGCGTGACGGTCTACTCCCCGGACACCGGCGAGTTCGAGTTCCGGCCCGGTCCCGTCTTCGCGAACCTCGTCCTCGGCGACGAGATCAACCGGGCGGGGCCCAAGACCCAGTCCGCCCTGCTCGAGTGCATGGAAGAAGGCACCGTCACGATCGACGGCACCACGCACGAGCTCGGCAGCCCGTTCATGGTCATGGCGACGCAGAACCCGATCGAGCTCGAGGGCACCTATCCCCTGCCGGAGGCCCAGCGCGACCGCTTCATGCTGCGCCTCGCCATCGGCTACCCGTCCGCCGACGCGGAGCTCGCGGTCCTGCGAACCCATGGGTTCGGCAACCCGTTGACGCGGATGAAGCCCGTCACGGACGCGAAGACCGTGACACGCATGGTCGAGGCGGTCCGGACCGTGCACGTCGCCGAGTCCGTGGAGCGCTACATCGTCGCGGTCTGCCGGGCCACGCGCAGCCACGAGGACGTCGAGCTCGGGGCATCTCCCCGCGCCTCGCTCGCCCTGCTCCGTGCCTGCCGCGCCGTGGCGGCGCTCGACGGCCGCGACTACGCGACGCCCGACGACGTGCAGTTCCTCCTCCCGCACCTGCTCCCCCACCGTCTGATCATGCGCGCCGAGGCCCAGCTGGCCGGGCGGGACCCTGCCGGGGTCGTCCAGGACGTCCTGCGTGGTGTCCCGGCGCCGACGGAGTGAGGGACCACCGATGACGCGTCGCGGCTGGGGCCTCCTCGGGGCCGGGGTCGGGCTGTGGCTCGCGAGCCGGGCGCTGGGCGTCCCGGAGTTCCAGATGGCCGGCGTGGCCGTGCTGCTGCTCGTGCTGCTGGCGGTGCTCTTCACCCGGATCACCTCGGCCCAGCTCGAGCTGCGTCGGACGCTGCACCCGCCGGAGCTGTTCCACGACCAGACCGGCTCCGTCGAGCTGCGCATCGCGAACGTCGGACGGCTCCCCACCGCCGTCATCCAGGTCGACGACACCGTTCCCGCGAGGCTCACCGAGACCAGCCGGTTCGTGCTGGACCCGCTGCCCCCGGGCCAGCAGGCGGTGCTGAGCTACCCCGTCCATGGCCGCCGTCGTGGGCGCTTCGAGGTCGGACCGCTCGTGGTACGCCTCCGCGACCCGTTCGGCATCGCCTCACGCGTGCTCCGTCTCGGAGACACGGCCGAGGTGACGATCTACCCGCCCGTCTGGGAGCTCCCCGCTGGTGTGCCGCTCGGCGGACACGCGGGGACCGGCACGGAAGGCGTGGCCTCCCCGGTCTCGAGCGGCGACGAGCTCGCCACCATCCGCGAGTACGTCCGCGGCGACGACCTGCGCAAGGTGCACTGGCGCTCGACCGCGCACCGCGGGAAGCTGATGGTCCGCCAGGACGAAGCGCCGCGGCATCCTCAGGCGACCATGCTCCTGGACCTCCGCACGGACCGGCACACCGGCACGAGCGACCTCGCGACGATCGAGGTGGCGATCAGCGCGGCCGCCTCGATCATCTACCACCTCGCGGCGCGGAGCTTCGCCGTCCGTCTCCTGGTCGACCCGGTCAGCGCGTCGACGAGAGCCCGGCCGTGGCAGGACCAGCTGCGCGACCTCGCGGTCGCCACGCCGCGCAAGGACCAGCCGATGCGGGCCCTCCTCCAGCAGCTCGCGAAGGGAACCGTCGGCGACGGGGGCCTGGTCGCGGTGATGACCCCGCCGAACGCCGACGAGCTGCGGGAACTGGTCCGGGCCGGCCGTTCGTTCCAGTCCCGTGTGGCCCTCATCGTCGCGCCCAAGCACCGGCACGGGTCCTCCGACCTCGACCTGAGTCGGCGCGCGCTCCGGGCTGCCGGGTGGCGGGTCGGCGTCCAGCGCCCCGGCGACCGTCTCGACGTGTGCTGGACCGAACTGTTGGTGCAGCGCACCCGCGTCTGACCCCACACCCTGACCGCACCACTCCAAGGCACCGACAGCATGGCGGCGACACCCGTGGCCTCACCCCGCGCACACCTCGTGCGCGATGCCGTCGCGGGCGCGGCCTCGCTCACCCTCGTCCTCGCGGCCCTCGTCGCGTTCAGCCGGGTGTTCCTCGGAACCGAGTGGGTGCCGGACGCCGCGCTCGCCGTGCTGCTCGCGGGCGCCATCGCGATGGCCGCTCATGCCCTGCGGTTCGGGCCGATCGCGTCCGTCGTGGCATCCGCGAGCGTGCTCGCGGTGTTCACCTACGTCGTGCACCTCCCCGCTGGCCCGCTGCTGCCCGGAGCGGAGCAGTGGGCCGAGTTCCGCGAGCTCCTCGGCGCGGGAGCGACACAGCTGCGCGACGAGCCCGCCCCGACCCTCCCGCTCGACGGGATCATGGTCGTGGTGACCTCGGCTGCATGGGGTGTCACCCACGTCGTTCACGAGCTCACCGTCCGCCTCCGACGTCCCGGCCTCGCGACGGTCGTCGCGCTCGTCCTGTGGGCGGCTCCGCTCTCGGTGCCGTTGCCCGCCGGGCGGACCTGGCCCCACACGCTCCCCTTCCTGATCGCCGCGGCGCTCCTGCTCCTGCTCGAGTCCGACGCCGACGTGTCGAGCGCGGTCCGCGACCGCGTGGGCCCACGACTCCCGATCGCCGGGGTGGCGGTGGGCCTCCTGGCCGCCGTGTCCGCGGCGTTCGTGCCCGGGCTGCTGCCCGGCTACAACGCCACGGCCTGGGCGGATCTGGGCGGCGGCGAGGATCCGCGCGGCTACCAACCGATCGTCGACGTCGGTGATCGGCTCCAGCTGCCTGACCCCCGTGACGTGCTGGAGTACCAGGCCTCGCGTCGGACCTACCTCCGACTGGCCGCGCTGGACACCTTCGACGGCACGACGTGGCGGCTGGGACCCCCGAACGTCGCGACCTTCCGGCCGGACCCGGACGAGCTCACGCGTGGCAACGACCGTTTCCCTCCGGAGACCGAGTTCCCGGGGGGCATCGAGCTCGACGTCGACGTGACGATCCTCGACCTCGCCAACATCTACGTGCCGGTGCCCTACCAGCCCGTGACGATCCGTGGTGGGGCCGCGGACCGGATGGTGTACTCCAAGGTCGGCGGGTTCGTCGCGACCGCCAGCACGACCTCGAGCGAGATCAACGGTCGGCTGGTGACCGGGGTCGTCGAGGGCCTGCGGTACGAGGTCGAGGCGATCGTCCCGTCCCCTGAGATCGACACGCTCCGCGCCATCAACCCGGCGCCCGCCGACGTCGCCGACTGGCTCGAGCTGCCGGGTGACTACCGCGCGTACGGGCAGCTGGCCGAGGCCATCTACCGGGAGACCGGGGCGGTCACCAACGTCGACAAGGCCTTTGCCCTGCAGGACTTCTTCGTCGGTCCCGACTCGGACTTCGTCTACACCACGGACGTCTCGACGCTGCGCGGCAGCGGCGCGCTGGCGGACTTCCTCTTCACCACTCGGGCCGGCTACTGCGAGTACTTCTCGACGTCCATGGCCGTGATGCTGCGCGCCAGCGGTGTCCCCGCCCGGGTCTCGGTCGGATTCGTCGGTGGAAGCAAGGTCGCCAACGGGCTCAACGGAGCCGGGGACACCTACCGGGTCTCGACGGCAGACGCCCACGCATGGGTCGAGGTGCTGTTCCCGGGGCAGGGATGGATCCGCTTCGAGCCCACCCCCCGCGCGGACGGCGCCGTCCAGGTCCCGTCGGCCGGAGACCTCGATCCGACGCTCACCGAGAGCGAGCGCGAGCTCGGCCTCGAGCCGAGCGAGGAGCCCACGGACGCCCCCGAGCCCACCGAGCCGGATGCCGGCACGTCAGCTGAGCCGGGCGACCTGGAGGACGTCGGCGGCGGTGCCGTCACCGGCACGACCCGTCGTTCCCCGCTGCTCCCGGTCGGGCTCGGGCTGATCGTCCTCGCCGCGGGCGGGCTCGTGCTGGCGTCGCGGTCCCGGCGCCATGTCGCCACCACGGGCCCCGCGGGAGCGCGTGTGCTCACCGTCCAGCGACGGCTCCTCCGACGCGCTGCGTCGCTGGGTGTCGGGCGTCGGGCGGGCGAGACCACGCCCACGGTCCTGACCCGCTGGAGCGAGGAGCACCGGGTGGAACGCACCGCCGCGACCCGCCTCGGCGAGCTCACCCGCGCGGCAGCCTTCGGCGGCGATGTCACCGACGCCCACGCAGACGAGGCAGACCGGCTCACCGAGCTCCTGATGGCGGAACTCGCGGCGTCGGTGGAGCCTCGCGATCGCCTCCTGGCGCCGGTCCGGCTCCCCGCTGAGCAGGCGGGCACCCTCATCCGGGACGTGCGCGAGAAGGCGTCACGCCCGCCGGTCATGCGCTGACGAGCTTCCCAGCTGATCGACGAGTCAGGCGTCGGTGCCGTCGTCGCTGGGCTGCATCGCCTGGCGGAGCCGCTGTCGCAGCGACCCCTCCTCGTCGCGGAACCCGGTCCGGGCGACGTTGGCTGCGACGAGGATCGACGCGAACATGATCCCGAAGCCCACGAGCCCCCACACGATGTGGAAGGTCACCATCGCCATCAGGGCGATCCCGCCGAGGAAGCCGAAGCCGGCGAGCCTCAGGCGGTGCGTGCGCTGACGTCGGCTGCCCGTCAAACGGGTGCGCTCGACGAACCGGGGATCTTCCCGGTGCAGCTGCGCCTCGATGTCGTCGAGGACGCGCTGTTCGTGTTCCGACAGCGCCATCGTGCTCCCTGAGCGTTCTACAATGAGTCAGTATAGGAGGACTGACGACCGGATGGCCCGTCGAGTTCCCACGCATGCGGGACGCGCGGCGGTGTGCTCGCAGCGCGCTCACCTGGACGCAACCGGATCCTGATCGCGCGGTTGGACATGATGCGGGGCAGAACCCGGCCGACAGGGCTCGCAGGACCCAACGGAGTGGGTCGGGCCGGACGGACGACCGTTCAGTCTCACCTCTCCCGTGCCGATGGGAACCTCATGCAACCAATCGAAGCCTGTGCATCACTGCCGACCCTCGCGGACACGCTGTGGGCAGAACGTGGTGTGGTGGAGCATCTGCTCTACCGGCTCGTCGCTGCCCGGTTGCTGCTCGCCGCGGACGAACGCCGTCACGTGCCCCGAGCACTCCAAGAGGTCGAGAACGCCCTCGACGGGCTCTGGGAGACCGAACGCGACCGCAAGGCCGCCGTCCGCATGGTCGCCGACGACTGGGGCATCCCCGCGGAGGAGCTGACCCTCAAGCGCATGGCCGAAGAGGCTCCCGAGCCCTGGGCCACGATCCTCGACGAGCACCACGAGTCGTTCGCGCGGATCACCGCCGAGGTCGAGCACACCGCCCGCGAGAACTCGCGGCTCGCCGCGGTCGGCCTCAACGCCGTCCAGTCCTCGCTGCAGCATCTCACCGGACCGGCCGTCGGGACGTACTCGGCGACGGGGCGCGCGGAGACCACCGCGCCCGGGGCCACCACGATCAACAGGTTCATCTGATGGGCGGCGCACCATGAGCTTCAACGCTCTCTACACCGGGTACTCCGGTCTTCGCGCAGCCCAGGCTGCGCTGACCACCGTGTCGCACAACATCGCGAACGCGAACACCGAGGGATACACCCGCCAGCGCGCCGACCTCCAGACCCTCCGCCCGTTCGAGAGCACCGTGGGGACGCTCGGCGCCGGCGTCGACGTCGTCGACGTGAGCCGTCGACGTGACGCCTTCATGGACGCTCGCGTCCGCTCCGAGATCGGGCGCCTCGGCACGACCGAACAGCAGGCCGACCTCCTCGGCCGGCTCGAATCGCTGTTCGGCGACCTCCAGGGAGGTCTGAACGCGGACCTTGCTGACGTCTTCGCAGCGTTCGAGGACGTCGCCGTGCACCCGGAGAACCCGGCGTCGCGGGAGGTCGCTCGCTCGTCCCTCGAGAACCTCACCAACCGGTTCAACAGCTTGGCCGAGCAGGCCTCCCGGCTCGAGCAGGACGCGGGAGAGGACCTCGAGGCCGAGGTCCGCGCCATCAACGTCCTCATCGACGGGGTCGCGGCGCTCAACGACGAGATCGTGACCGGAGGTGCGACCGGCAACACGCCGAACGACCTGATGGACACCCGTGACGGGTTGCTCGACCAGCTCTCGGAGAAGGCGGGCGTGACGATCCGCACCCAGGCCGACGGCAGCGTCCGCGTGCTCCTCGACGGGCTGGCGCTCGTCGACGGGCAGGCCACCTACAAGCTCGGCACAGACGGCACCGACGTCACTCATCCTCACGGTGGCCCTGCGGTCGGTGGGGTCCTCCGAGGGACCCAGCTGTTCATCGAGCGCGACATCGTCGGCGTGCGCGCATCCTTGGACGAGTTCGCCACACAGCTGCGCGACGCCATCAACGGCGTCAACGCGTCCGGCTACGTCGCGCCCGGCGTCCCGGGCCCGCCGTTGCTCGACGGGACCGACGCCGCTTCGTTGCGCGTCCAGATCGCCACCGGCAGCGAGATCGCCGCAGCCTCGAGTGACCCACCCGCCACGTTCGACGGCCGCAACGCCCAGCGGCTCGCGGATCTGCGCGACGTGAACCTCCCGTCCGGCTCCACGCCGTCCGAGGCCTTCGCCCGGATCGTCAGCCGCCTGGGCGCCACCACGCGGTCGGCGTTCGAGGACGCGAGCCGGCAGGCCGGGCTGGCAACGTCCGCGCAGCTGTCCCGCGAGTCCGCGCACGGCGTCTCGATCGATGAGGAGATGGCCTCGCTCGTGCAGTACCAGCGGTCGCTGGAAGCTGCGTCGCGGGTCATGTCCAGCGCCGACGAAGCCATGTCCACCATCATCAACCGTATGGGTCGTGTCGGCCTCTAGGCCCTCGCCCACCCCCCAAGGATGATCCACGATGCGCGTCACGAACCGGATGATGGTCCAGTCGGCCACGGCCGACCTCGGCCGTCGACTCGAGAAGCTCGACAAGGCCCG
>CBDTYW010000084.1:0-13437 GCA_965364735.1 uncultured Nitriliruptoria bacterium | reverse complement strand
CCCGCCCCGGACCGCGGACCCGGCGGAGATCGTTCGCCTCGAGTCCGCCATCCGGCTGCGCGGCTTCCACGCCGCGGGGGAACGGGAGTCCCCGCCCGTGGACGAGGTCGGGTCGCCCGTCGGGCCGTCGCCGCTGACGATCGCGTTCCAGATGGTCGCCGTGACCGGTGAGGGCGAGGAGCTCGTCGCGGTCGTCGCGGACGTCGACGGCATCCGTCGCATCGTCCGCCTCGGCATGAGCAGCTCGGATCTCGGGGACCACGTCGCTCGCCTGACGCATGTGGCAGGGCGCGCCGTCACGAGCGCGGACGACGATCCCCGGGCGGCCCGGTCCGTCGCGCAGCTCGATGCCGTCGTCGCCGAGCTCAGAGCGCGCATCCTGGTCCCGCTCGGCTGCGACGCCCTCGCGGACGGCACCCGCGTCGACGTCGCCCCGACCGGTGAGCTGTTCGCGGTGCCGCTGGCCCTGCTCGCGCCGCGCCTCGTGTGGCGCGTCGTCCCACAGCTCGGCGGTCGTCGCGAGGCAACCGATGCACGCCCGTCGGGCCGCGTGCTGGCCGTTTCCGGTCCGCGTCTGGAGCACGCTGCCGGCGAGGTCCAGGACGTCGCCCGCCTCCGTGGTGGCAGGGAAGCGGTCGAGCTGAGCGGCGCAGCCGCGACCTCGATCGCGGTCCTCGCGGAGCTCGCCACCGCCGACGTGGCGCACCTCGCCTGCCACGGGCATCCCCGCTCCGACAGCCCGCAGTTCTCCACGCTTGAGCTCGCCGACGGACCGCTGTTCGTCCACGACCTCGAGGCGCTCGCCCGGGTGCCGGACGAGATCGTGCTGTCCGCGTGTCGCTCGGGCACCGCCTCGATCCGGCCGGGCGATGAGCTGCTCGGGATGTCCGCATCTCTGCTCGCGCTCGGGGCGCGGACGGTGGTCGCGTCCGTGACCGACGTTGCCGACCGGCACGCCCGTCCGCTCATGGCTGCCTACCACGCGGCCAGGGGAGCGGGTGATGATCCCGCGCTCGCGCTCCAGCGCGCTCGGCTCCGGCTCCTCGGGGACGGCGAGGCTGGGGTCGCCGCCGTGGTGACGGCCTGCTCGTTCCAGGTGCTCGGTCGAGGTGCGATGAGCGGATCAGGCTGAGCGTGAAGCGCGCTACGCGGCCATGAGAGCCCACGATCGCGACCGCCTGGACGACGATCTGGTGCTCGGCGCAGCGCGGCACAACCTCGTGTCAGAGGACAGGACTAGCGTTGAGGGCGGCCGGGCCGAGGGGCCAACGATCGGCCCGACCCACCACCGAACACGCACGGAGCAGACATGCCGACCTTTGCCTCGTACGACCACGGGACCCCCTGCTGGGTCGACCTCATGAGCCCGGACATCGAGTCCTCGACCGCCTTCTACTCCGGCCTGTTCGGCTGGGATGCCGAGGATCAGGACGACGGCGAGGGCAACCGCATCTACACGATGTTCTCGCTCAACGGGCAGACCGTCGCAGGGCTCGGCGGGCAGCCGCCGGAGATGGCCGGAGCCCCGGCGGTCTGGAGCAACTACGTCACCGTGGACGACCTCGAGGCGACGCTCGCCAAGGTCGAGCCGGCCGGCGGCAAGATCATGATGCCGGCGATGCAGGTCATGGACGCCGGATCCATGGCGTTCATCCAGGACCCGTCGGGCGCCGCGCTCGCGCTGTGGCAGGCGGACCAGCACATCGGCTGTCAGGTCTGCAACGAGCCGAACACGTTCACCTGGAGCGAGCTGATGAGCCGCGGGCTCGATGAGGCGCAGCCGTTCTACGCGGCGGTCCTCGGCTGGGAGTACGAGGCGGTGGAGATGTCCAATGGCCCGTACCACGTCGTCCAGGGGGGCGACAACGATGGGCTCGCCGGGATGATGGCGATGCCCGAGATGGTGGCGGCAGAGGTCCCGGACCACTGGACGGCCTACTTCAACGTCAGCGACGCGGCGGCGACCGCGGCGAGGGCTCTGGAGCTCGGTGGGACGTTGGTCAACGGCCCGATGGAGACCCCGGTCGGCCAGATCGCGACCATCGCCGACCCGCAGGGCGGCATGTTCTCGATCATGCAGCCGGCTGAGCCCGCCGAGGGCTGACCGGTTCGGCGCGGGGCGTTGTGCGACCTCGTTGGTCCGCCGACGAAGGTTCATGACGCCCCGATCCCCGCGCCCGCGCGGGCAACCTAGAGTGCTCAGGCATCTGACCGCTCGGGGCGAGGGGAGATCGACCCGACATGCCGACCATCCGTCACCGCTCGTCCGCGGGGCTGCTCGCGCTGACGCTCGTCGTCTCCGGGCTCGCCGTCGGGCTCGCTCCCGCGCCGGTCCGCGCGGCCGAGACAGCACCGTCCGAGATCCACTCGGTCCGACCGGTCCCGGCCGGGCTTGCCGAGCCCGGACCGACGAAGCTGACCGCGTGGGTGCGCACCACATCCTCGATGCGGGCCCAGTGGTTCGTGCTCGACGGGGTCGTGCTGTCCGCGACCGTGGTCGACGCCGACCCGGATCTCGGGACCCAGATCTCGGCGGACGTGACCCTCACCGCCGGCGTCCACGAGGTCACCGCCACCGCGACCACGAACGGCGGGCAGCTGTCCCGCACCTGGGCGGTGGACGCCGTGGAGGCCATGACGGTGACCCGGATCGAGGGCGAGGACCGGTTCGCCACGGCCGTCGCGGTCTCGCAGGCCCGCTACCCGTCGACGCGGTCGGCGGTGTCCGCCGTGATCGCCCGCTCCGACGACTACGCCGACGCGCTCGCCGGCGTCCCGTTCGCCCTTGCCGTCGACGGGCCGCTGCTGCTGGCCACCACCGACGGGCTTCCGGAGGCAACCGCCACCGAGCTGCGCCGCTCCGTCCCCGCCGGCGCCACCGTGCATCTGCTCGGGGGAGAGGCCGCGCTCTCGACGCAGGTTGCCGTCGACGTCGCGGCGCTCGGGTACCGCGTGGGACGGATCGCCGGCGCGGACCGCTACGAGACGGCAGCGCAGGTGGCGGACGTCATGCCGGCATCGAGCCGGGCGTTCGTCGTGTCGGGTCGGACGTGGCCGGACGCGCTCTCGGCCTCGCCCGTCGCCGGCCGCGACGGCGTCCCCATCCTTCTCAGCCGCACGGACGATCTCCCGGTCGCCACGATGCAGGCGCTCTCGCGTCGCCGCGTGACCCACGTCGACGTGATCGGTGGCGAGTCCGTCGTCGGGCCGAACGCGGCGCAGCAGGCCGAGGCGATCGCCGGCGACGTCCGGCGCATCCACGGCGAGGACCGCTACGCCACCGCCGCGGCGGTCCAGCGGGTCTTCTTCGACATCGTCTCCTCCGCCTCGATCGCGAACGGGACCAGCTACCCGGACGCGCTGGTCGGCACGCAGCATGCGGCGGCGCTCGGCCAGCCGCTGCTGTTGACGCGCGCCGACGACCTCGCCTCCGCCACCGGATCAACGCTCGCCCACATCGCCGCGAAGGACGTCACCGTCTACGGCGGTGAGGCCGCGGTCTGGCCGCAGGTCGTCGCGCAGGCACGGGCCGCCGCAGCCCAGGACGTCGACGCCGCGCAGGTGATCAGCATCCGTGCCGGCCTGGACGACCCGACCCCGCTCCTCGAGCGGGTCGAGATCGCCTTCGACCGTCCGATCGATGCCGACGCCTCGGTCGTGCACCTGGAGATCGGCGGCGTCGAGGTCGTCGGCTCCGTCGAGGAGTCAGGCGTCACCCACATCCTCACGTTCGTGCCGCGTGACGGCGATCCGCAACGTGAGGAGGAACGGATCCACGACGGCCGGATCACGGTCCGCGCGGTCGGCACCGACGGCACCGCCTCGCTCGGTGACCGCACGTTCAGCTACCGCGAGTCGAGTCGTGTCTACGCCCAGATCAACGGGATCGATCTGGTGCTGCCGTCGGCCTACGTCGAGCTGATCGGCTACCACGAGTCCGGGCACGACGGCGCCCAGCAGGCCGAGATCACCAGCGCGATCCTGCCGTCGCTGACGCTGCCGAGCCGTGACCGCGGCACGGGCTCACGGACCGCCGCGGACATCGTCGCCTCACCCGACCACCAGGTCCTCGCGCCGGCCTCCGGCACCGTGAAGCGCGCGGGCAGCTACACGCTGTACTGCGAGCACCGCGACCACTACCTCGTCATCGAGCCCGACGGCCTTCCCGGTTGGGAGATCAAGATCCTCCACTTCACGGGGTTGTCCGCGTTCAAGGGTGAACGCGTCGTCGGCGGAGAAACCGTCATCGGGACGGGGCCGCGACTGCTGCCGTTCGCGTCGCAGGTCGACGAGTACTCCGAGGACCGCGACTGGCCGCACCTCCACGTCGAGGTCGTCGACACGTCCATCCCGGATCGCCCCAGCGGCGGAGGTTGTTGATGCAGATCACCCGGACCCGTCGCATGCTGACGGTGCTGGCGATCGCCGCTGCGTTCGTCGCCCCAGCGATCCCCGCACAGGCCGACGCCCCGACGCCGACGCTGGTGGAGGTCGGCGACGACGTGGGGATCCAGGGCCACCCGATGTGGGATCCGTGGTTCGACCTGGACGCGTTCGGCTACGAGTCGCACGAGTACTTCGTGTCCGGGACCGCCACCGCGACCGGCAGCGACACGACTGCCGACTACACGACGCGGATCGTCGTCGTGCACCCCAGCGACCCGGCGGACTTCTCGGGGACCGTGATGCTGGACTGGGTCAACGTCACCGCGCAGTTCGAGAACGCCGTGAACTCGCTGACGTCGGTCGAGTTCCTGCTGCGCGAGGGCTGGGCATGGGCCCACGTCTCCGCGCAGGCCGCCGGCATCTGCTGCACGCCTGCGCTGACCCCGAAGACCTGGGACCCGGTCCGCTACGCCGATCTCAGCCACCCCGGCGACGACTACTCCTACGACATGTTCTCCCAGATCGCGCAGGCCTTCAAGCAGCCGGGCGACGTGCACCCCCTGCGCGGGATGACCGCGGAGATCGTGCTGGCAGCCGGGCAGTCGCAGGGCGGGTCTCGGGTCAGCGGCTTCATCTCCAGCGGCCAGGCGCTCGACCGAACCATCGACGGGATCCTCCAGCAGGCCGGCGGCACGAAGAACTACGAGACCGCGCCGCCCATCCCGGTCATCCATCTGCTCGGTGACCGCGAAGGTTCCGTGGCTGACCCGACCCCGTGGCCGACCTACCGGCTGTGGGAGGTCGCGGGAGCCGCACATCAGGACTCGTGGGTCGGACGCCAGCAGACCGAGGGCGCATCGACGCGCGTCATCGCCGGCGTCCGTCAGTCCCGCGGCATGGCCGAAGCGCTCTGGGAGTCCGCGGGCCAGTACGGCGAGATCATCGATCCGCGCGCGGCGGTCTGCATCGTCAACGGGGCGCTGCTGCCGAACCGGTACGTCGCGAACGCGGCGCTGGCCGCGCTCGACACCTGGGCGCGTGGCGGCGAGCCCGCCCCGACGGGTGCCCGCTACGAGTTCGACGGCACCGGGCTCGCGAAGGACAGCGACCAGAACACCCTCGGTGGCATCCGGCTCGCGCCGATGACCGCGCCCGTGGCGACCTACATCGCGGACTCCTGCAACCTCGGCGGGATCACGATCCCGTTCACGGAGGCGCAGATCATCCAGCGCTACGGCGACCACCAGACCTACTTCGACCTGATGTACGAGCAGACCCAGGTCAACCTTGCCGACGGCCACATCCTGCCGGCCGACGCCGACGACCTGCTCAGACGTGCCTGTGCAGCCCGCGTCCGGTTCCTGGATCCGTCGACCGGCGACTGCGTCCCCACGAACCCGGCGCCTGCTCCGCAGCCGGAGCCCACGGAGACGCCAGCCCCGTCACCGACGCCGACCGCGACGCCCTCACCGGCTGTCGACCCGCTCCCTGCCACCGGGGGCGGAGCAGCGAGCTTCGCGCTCGCGGCGTTTCTCCTGGCGCTCGTGTTCGTCCGTCCGCGGCCCGTGCGCAGCCGTTAGAGTTGGCGGCATGAACCCCTACGTGCTCTCCGTCATCGGTGCCGATCGCACCGGCCTCGTGCAGGCCCTGTCCGAGGTCGTCACCGCCCATGCCGGCAGCTGGGAGCGCAGCCAGCTCACGGAGCTCGCCGGTGTGTTCGCGGGGGTCGTGCTGGTGCACGTCCCTGCCGACGAGGCGGACGCGTTCCGCGCGGCGCTCGAACCGCTCCGTGACCAGGGTCTGCTCGACGTCCAGCTGCGCTCCGTCGATGCTGACGGCGTGCTGCCCGACGACGCACCCCGTGTCGAGCTCGCCGTCGTCGGCGCCGACCGCACGGGCATCGTGCACGAGGTGTCCGGGGCGTTGTCGTCGCTCGGGGTCGGGATCGTGTCGCTGCGGACCTGGACCGAGGAAGCTGCCATGGCCGGCACGGACCTGTTCCGGGCTGCAGCCGTCGTCCGGCTGCCGGACGGCGTCACCCGCGACGATCTGATCCGTTCGCTCGAGGCGCTCTCGGACGGCCTGATGGTCGACCTCGTGGACGACGCCGACGCTCAGGCGTAGCGCTCGACGAACGTCCGCAAGATCGTGGGCGGGTAGGTGACGAGGCTCGCCCCCGCGCGGGCCTTGAGCTCGTCTGCTGCTTCGGGCGCGAAGTAGCCGTGGTGCTTGTAGACGTCGATGCGGGTCTGGATGCCGACGACGTCGAGCTCCGGGTGGAACTGGGTCGCGTAGACGTTGGTCCCGATGCGGAACGCCTGGACCGGGCAGTCCGGGGATGACGCCAGGTTCACCGCATGCGGGGGCAGCGTGTGGATCGCTTCCTTGTGCCCGACGAACGCGACGAACGTCTCGGGGAGATCGCGGGTCAGCGGGTCGACGCGACCGGCCCCGGTCAGCGTGATCATCGTCGAGCCCACAGGCTCGGGGTGGGTCCGGTCGACGATCGCGCCCTGATGGGTCCCGAGCGTCCCGATCCCGTAGCACGCGCCGAGGAACGGGAAGTCTCGGGCAACCACGCCGTCGAGCAGCCGGGCGATGTCGCCCTCGGCACGAAGCTGTGCGGACGACTTGTCCTCGTCGGTGACGTTGAACGGGCCGCCGCCGAGGATGATGCCGGACCAGTCATCGAGGTCGATGTCGCCGAGCCCCGTCCGCTCGAGCCGCACCCGGCGGAGCGAGCTCTCATCGAGGCCGGAGAACTTCAGGAACGCCTCGTACTCGCCGTCGGCGGCGAGGTCCACGGAGCGTGTGGCGAGGAGCAGGAAGGGCTTCATGCCGACGAGCGTAGGCAGCGGGTCGCCGAGCACCCGTTCCGGGCGCTCACGCGCGGTGCAGCGTTGCCCGGGAGCCATCGAGCGGCGGCAGCCCGTGGCTTCCGTCCGAGGCGTTCGTGATGGCGCCCGCCCAGACGACGTCGGTCAGCCGGAGCTCGCGGTAGAGGTGCGGGAAGTCCGCGCCCCGCTTCGGCGCCAGCTCCCACCGCAGGTCGTCGCCGAGGCCGTCAGTCTCGACCGCGGCGAGCACGAGCCCGCGCTGTCCGGCAAAGTGCTTCTCGAGCGTCCCGGTCACGGTGTCCGCGCCGGACAGGTGGACGTAGCCGTCGGCGATGTCGACCGGCGCGCCGGCGATGGCGCCGTCATCGCGCAGCCGCTCCCACTGCGCGTTGGTCAGGATCTTGAAGACCTGCATCTCAGTCCTCGTCGTCGCGGCGACGACGCAGGGCGAGCGCCACGAGGCCGAGCGCCGGGAGGACGAACCCACCGCCGGTCGCGGGCAGCTCGTCGTGCGTCGGTGCGGGGTCGACCGTGGGATCGGTGACGCCGCCGGTCGCGCTGCCGCTCGGCGACGGTGCCGGCTCGGGCTCGGTGGCCGCGGCGGAGCGACGGACCAGGAACAGCCCCTCGTCCGATGACGTGACCGGGATGATGCCGCTCTCGAAGAACGGGTAGTTGCCCCACGTCCCCGCGAAGATCGGGTCGTCGTTGTCGGGGAAGACGTCGAAGAACGCGACCTCGTCGAGCAGGCCCTGACGGGCGCGGGAGATGTCGAGCACGCGCAGGCCGGCGGTGTAGTTGCTCTGGTAGAGCAGGCCGTCGTGGACGTACATGTTGTGATCGATCGACGTGGTCGCGTGCTCGTAGATGTTGATCAGCGTCGGGTTGTCGAGGTCCGTGACGTCGATGATGAGCGTCCGCGTGTTCGTGACCTCGTCGAAGTCGGTCTCGTCGGTCTCGTCGCCGACGAAGAAGAGCGAGTGGTCCTCGCTGAGCCAGCCCTGGTGCGTGTAGCCGATGAACTCGTAGGTGACCTCACCGAGCCGAGCCACGTTCCCTGGATCGGTGTTGTCGATGATCGCGATGATGTCCTCGGCCGAGTTGAGGCAGATCTCCTTGCCCGTGTGCTCGGTGTCCGGGCCGGCGTACGTGACGCACTGCGTGTCGTGGACGTAGCCGTCCGCGTCGTAGCAGCCGAGCGGCGTCGGGGTGAGCGGCGTGGAGAGGTCGAGCGTGATCAGCCCGCCGAAGCAGTTGTCCGGGACGACGAGGCCGACGTTTCCACCGACGACGTAGCCGCGGTTGGTGTCCTCGTTGACGGCGAAGTTGTGCGACGAGAAGTCCGGCAGATAGCGCAGACCCTCGACGAACTTCGCGGGGAAGGGCGGGTCGGCCGCGGCGCCGCGAAGGTTCGTGAGATCGAAGGTGCGGACGTTGTGCGGGGCCGACTCGGAGACCGAGTACAGGGTGTTGCCGACGACCTTCATGTCGTACCAGATGAGCTGGGCGGCGGCGGTGTTCGGGATGTAGCCGAGGTACTCGGGGTCGGTCTCGTTGATACGCACGAAGTGCACGCCGTTGGAGACGCCGAAGATGGCGTACTCGTCACCGTTGTCCGGGTCCGTCCAGCCCCACGCCTCGGACATGCCCGTGAAGCCGGAGCCCTCGAGGAACTCCACCCCGAACTCGCCCTTCGGGATGAACGCGACGAGGTCCAGGTCGCGGCACGGGAACGGCCCGGCCATCCCGTCCTCGCAGGCCACGTTGTTCAGCCGCGTGGTCGGGATCTCGGCCGCGGAGGACTGGAACGGGTCGGTGCCCTGGTGGGCGGCGGCCACGCCGTTTCCGAGGGCGAGCGAGAAGACCGCGAGCATGGCGGCGAGCAGACGGAACCGGGAGTGCACAGGAGGGCTTTCGGGAGCGGGCAGGACTCAGGGTCTCTCTTCGCCACCAGAGGGCGCTGCCCCTTCCCGTGGTGCGGCGCGCGCACCGCAGGCGCTCACCCGGCCAGCCCTGTCCTCAGATCGCCGACCCGGGCGTCATCCAGCAGGGGTGATCCGGGCCGCGAGGTGCGGGGCGCCGTCGCGACCGCGGACGGCGGCGTCGACGAGGTCATCGGTGACGCGGGTGGCGAGCTCGACCTTGGCGGGCAGCAGGACCGGACGCTTGAACGAGACGTCGAGGTCCAGCGCGTCGGGCAGCGAGCCCTCGAACGCGGCCACGACGCGGGCGGCCGTCCACATGCCGTGGGCGATCGCGCGCGGGAAGCCGAACGCGCGGGCGGTGACCGGGTTCAGGTGGATCGGGTTCACGTCGCCCGAGACCCCCGCGTAGCGGCGCCCCGTGTCCGCCGGGACGGACCAGCGCGCGGTGAAGGGCAGGCCGTTGACGTCGACGTGCTCCGACGGGTGGTCACCGTCGACCAGCGCGCCCTCGGGACGGCCACGACGGAGGTAGGTCGAGCGGCTCTCCCAGACGAGATCCCCGCCGATCGACGCACGCGCGGCCACGTCGAACTGCTGCCCCTTCGCATGTGCTCGGAGGTCGACGCAGCCGACGGTGACGTCCACCGTCTCCGCGACGTTGACCGCGCGACGCGTGACGATCCGGTTGCCGACGTGGACGAGGCCGGGCAGCGCGAACGGGAAGTCCTGGCGTGCCATCAGCTGGATCGACAGCGGGAACATCAGCAGGTGGAGGTAGGTCGACGGGAGGACGTCGGAGATCCGGAAGCCGCAGACGTCGGCGTAGTCGGCGACGTGGTCTCGGTCGATCGCGACGTCGACGCGAGCGAGGTGCTCGGTCGGGAGCGCATCGCCCGCGCCGGGCATGACGGCTGAAGCGACCGCGCGGCCGTAGAGGGCGGCCATGTTCGGCTCGCCTTCGACGACCGTGGTCGTCTCCGGCGCGGTGGTCAGCCCGCCGGCGGGCAGGTCTGCGGCGGAGTGGTCTTCGGGGGTGTGCATCGTCAGGCTCCGAGGAGGTTCTGGCCGCACACGCGCAGCGTGGTCCCGTTGACCCAGGTTGCGTCCGGCCAGCAGAAGAAGGCGATGGTCTCCGCGACGTCGACAGGCTGGCCGCCCTGCCCGAGGCTCGAGATCCGTCGACCGACCTCGCGGACGCCGAGCGGCATCGCGTCGGTCATCTCGGTCTCGATGAACCCGGGAGCGACCGCGTTGATCGTCGCGCCGAACTCCGCAACTGTCTCCGCGAGTCCCTCGACGTGGCCGATGACGCCGGCCTTCGAGGCCGCGTAGTTCGTCTGTCCGCGGTTGCCGGCGATGCCGGACATCGACGAGACGCAGACGATGCGGCCCCCGTCGTTGAGCGCGCGTGCGTCGCCGTCGCCCGCGGTCAAGGCGGCGTCGATGCGCTCCTGCGCGACGAGGTTCACGTCGAGCACGAGGTTCCAGCGCTTGTCGTCCATGCCGGCGAGCGTCTTGTCGCGGGTGATCCCGGCGTTGTGTACGACGAGGTCCACGCCACCGTGGCGCTCCATGACGTGCTCGACGAGCCGCGTCGGTGCGTCCTCGGCGGTGATGTCGAGCTGCAGCGCGCTGCCGCCGATGTCGTTGGCGACGTGGGTCAGCTGGGCACCCGCGGAGGGCAGGTCGAGGCAGACGACCTCGGCGCCGTCGCGCGCCATGGTCCGGGCGATGGCCTCGCCGATCCCACGCGCGGCGCCGGTGACGACTGCGATCTTCCCGGCGAGCGGAAGGTCGTGGTCGGCCGGGGTGACCGGCGTGGTCCCGGTCCGCGGACCGACGGAGACGACCTGGCCGGCCACGAACGCGGAGCGGGCGGAGAGCAGGAACCGCAGCGGGGCGTCGAGGCCCTGCTCGGCGCCTGGCGCGACGAGGACGAGGTTCGCGGTGGAACCGGCGCGCAGCTCCTTCGCGACGGAGCGCGTGAAGCCCTCGAGCGCGCGCTGTGCGGTTCGCGCAGCCAGCGTGTCGGTCAGCTCGGGCGTGACGCCGAGGACGATGATCCGCGCCGAGCCGCCGAGCCGACGGATCGAGGTGTGCAGCGCCTCGTAGAGCGCGACGAGCCCGGAGGCCTCGGTGATCCCGCTCGCATCGACGACGATCGCGCCGTAACGCTGCGACCCGTCGAGCTCCTCGGTCGACTCGTGGACGTCGATGCCGGCGTTCGCGAGCAGCTTCGCGGCGTGCGCCCCGAGCGTTCCGGTCCCGGTGACGAGCGCGGGCCCGACGACGAGCGACGCCCCGGGCGTGTGACGACGGAGGTCGACGGCCTTCGGCAGGCCGAGGAGGTCGGCGAGCTTGCCGCCGACGGGGGAGGAGACGATCTGCTGGTAGCGGTCAGCCATGGGAGGGTCCTTCGTCGTGCTCATCGCGTGGTGCGAGACCGCCGGATCGGGCCGGCGTGCAACACGGGTTTCAGGGTCGGGTCAGGCTTCGAGGATGGCAACGACGCCGTTGCCGCCGGCGGCGCAGACCGAGATCAGGGCGCGGCCGCCGCCGCGCTCGTCGAGGAGCTTCGCGGCGGTGGCGACGATCCGTGCGCCCGTCGCGGCGAACGGGTGGCCGGTCGCGAGCGAGGAGCCGGCGACGTTGAGCTTCTTCATGTCGATCGAGCCGAGCGGGGCGTCCAGGCCGAGGCGCTCGCGGCAGAACTCCTCGTCCTCCCATGCGGCCAGCGTCGAGAGCACCGTCGAGGCGAAGGCCTCGTGGATCTCGTAGAGGTCGAAGTCCTGCAGCGTCAGCCCGTTGCGCTCGAGCATGCGCGGCACGGCGTAGGCAGGAGCCATCAGCAGCCCCTCGTGTCCGTGGACGTAGTCGACGGCGGCGGACTCGGCGTCGACGAACTTCGCGAGCACCGGGATGCTGTGCTCCTCCGCCCACTCGCGCGACGAGATCAGCACGGCTGCTGCTCCGTCGGTGAGCGGGGTGGAGTTCGCGGCGGTCATCGTGCCGGTCTCCTTGTCGCCGAAGACGACCGGGAGCTGGCCGAGCTTCTCGACGGAGCCACCCGGGCGAAGGTTGTCGTCGCGGCCCTGGCCGAGGTACGGCGTGACGAGGTCGTCGAAGAACCCCCGCTCGTAGGCGGCGAAGAGGTTGTCGTGCGAGGCGACCGTCAGCGCATCCTGAGCCTTGCGCGTGATGCCCCATTCGGCGGTCGTGATGGCCTGGTGCTCGCCCATCGCGAGACCGGTGCGCGGCTCCGAGTTCTTCGGGATCTCGGGGACGAGCTGGTCCGGGCGGAGCTGGCCGACGAGCTTCACGTAGTCGAGCGGGCCCTTGGCGCGGTTCGCGTCCATCAGGACGCGTCGGAGCTCGTCGTTGAGCGCGACCGGGGCGTCGGAGGTGGTGTCGGTCCCGCAGGCGATGCCGGAGTCGATCTGGCCGAGACGCACCTTGTTCGCGACGGCGACCGCCGCCTCGAGCGAGGTGTCGCAGGCCTTCTGGATGTCGAAGGCGGGCGTCGTCGGGGACAGCGCGGACCCGAGGACAGACTCCCGGACGAGGTTGAAGTCCCGGGCGTGCTTGAGGACCGCGCCGCCGACGACCTCGCCGAGGCGTTCGCCCTTCAGCCCGTACCGGGCGACGAGCCCGTCGATGGTCGCGGTCAGCATGTCCTGGTTCGACGCGCGGCTGTAGGCACGGTTCGAGCGGGCGAACGGGATGCGGTTGCCGCCGAGGACGACGGCGTCTCGGAGTTCGTTCGACATGTCTGCAGCTTTCTTCAATGGCGGCGACGGAACAGGAGCCTCGTCGCTCGCGCCGGTTTGGGCAAGTCCGGGGAGAGGTGTAACTTGCGGTAACTGTTACCAACGGTACGGAACCGATGGCGGGGCACCAAACTCCATGCCCACCGCGCTCCACACCGACACCCTCCCACACCCGAGGACCATACTGATGGGCATCGCAGAGACTTCGATGGGGCTGGCGCTCGGCGGCCTCCGCCGCTTGGCCGGCGTTCAGGCGCTCGACAAGCTCGGACTCCGCGTCCCGATCGAGAACCTCGTCCGCTCCGGCGTGGGCAGCGGCTTCTCCGCCGTCACCAACGCGGGGCGCTCGTTCGCGTCGACGAAGCGCAAGCTCAGCGGGGCGCCCGTCCGGCAGCGGACCTCATCGGGCAAGGGGCTCTTCGACCTCACCCCGACCGACGAGCAGCAGATGCTCGTCGACGCGCTCACCCAGTTCGCCGCCGACGCGATCCGCCCCGTCGCCCGGAAGGCCGACGACGCCTG
>CBDTYW010000083.1:0-13537 GCA_965364735.1 uncultured Nitriliruptoria bacterium | reverse complement strand
TCAACGTGACCGAGCCCGACGCGGTCAAGCAGGTCCTGATCAACAAGGACAAGGACTTCTCCTCCGAAGGCTGGCAGACGCTGATCGGCCCGTTCTTCGATCGCGGTCTGATGCTGATGAGCTTCGGCGAACACCTCGACCATCGCCGGATCATGCAGTCCGCCTTCACGCCCCGCCGGCTCGACTCGTACCTCGCCGGGATGGACCGACGGATCTCGCTCGACCTCGCCTCGTCATGGCCGACCGAGGGCGAGCACGGGATGTACCGACGCACGAAGGACCTCGCGATGCGGGTCGCCGCGGACGTGTTCCTCGGCGTCGAGCTCGACGAGCCAGATCGCAAACGGCTGCTCGCGGACTTCCACGCCCAGGCCCGCGCAGGCACGGAGTACCTGCGGATGGACCTGCCGCTCTCACTCTGGGGCCGAGGCCGCGACGGCTACGACCACGTGACGGAGTTCTTCCGCACCGAGCTCCCCGCGAAACGGGCGAACCCGGACGCCGACGACCTCTTCACCGCGATGGTGCACGCCACCGACGACTCCGGTGCGGCGTTCTCGGACGAGGAGATCATCAAGCACATGAACTTCCTGTGGTTCGCCGCGCACGACACGACGACGCTCGCCATGTCGATGATGGCCTGGGCGTTCGCAGCTCACCCCGAATGGCAGGAACGCGCGTACCAGGAGTCGCTGAACGTCGGTGACGGACCGCTCACCCCGAACGACCTCGACAAGCTCGAGGCGATCGATCTGGTGATGAAGGAGGTCATGCGCCTCTGGACGCCGGTCCCCGCGATGCTCCGACAGGCGGTCCGCGACACCGAGCTCGACGGCTACTTCATCCCCGCCGGCAGCTACCTGCACGTGTGCAGCCCGGTCACCCATCACCTCGAGGAGTACTGGTCGGAGCCGTTCCGGTTCGACCCGTCGCGCTTCGAGGAGCCGCGGATGGAGCACAAGCAGCACAGCCACGTCTACTACCCGTTCGGTGGCGGGGCCCACAAGTGCATCGGCTTCGCGTTCGCCGAGCTCGAGACCAAGGCCCTCTGGCACCGTCTGCTGCTCTCGCGCCGCTTCGAGGTCGACCCGGGCTACGTCCCCCCGATGGGCTGGAAGGCCCTCCCCGAGCCCACCGACGACCTCCCGATCCGCATCTTCGCCCGCTGACCGTCGCCGTCGCCGTCGCCGAGCGGGACAGCAGAAGTACCCGCTCGCGTCGACTGGGACGTCAACCGGCGTGGCGCCGGTGAACGTCCCGCTCGCATCGACGTGGCGCTTCTGCTGTCCCGTTCGTTGCCCGGTGATGCGCGCACGACGCGCGGACGCGGGTCGCGGCGTCACGGTGGCGCATGCTCGCGCGTGGTGTTGTTGATGACGGGGGACGCATGCAGCCGGGAGAGGACTTCGACGACTTCTGTCGACGCGAGTACGGCCGGCTCGTCGCTGCGCTGACGCGCCACACGGGCGAGGCGTTCCTCGCTGAGGAGCTCGCGCACGAGGCGCTGATCCGCGCGGGCGATCGCTGGAGCCGAGTCGGTCAGCTCGACGCTCCGGTTGGCTGGTGCTTCCACGTCGGCGTGAACTTGGCGCGCTCAGTGTTTCGACGGCGGGGCGCTGAACGGCGGGCGCGTGCTCGGCTCGGTGCTCAGCGGGCACCTGCTCCGTTCGCTGCGGACGACGCCGAACCCGAGCTGGCCGCGGCCCTTTCCGGCCTGCCTGACCCTCAGCGCAAAGCCGTGGTGATGCGCCATGTCCTGGGCATGACACCAGCCGAGATGGCCGCGACGTGCGGGACAACCGAAGAGGCGATCCGGGCGCGGACAAGCCGTGGCCTGCGCACCCTGCGCGTCGAGCTCGGCGCAGCAACGACACAGCAAGGAGCGGTCGATGCGTGATCCCGTACAGCTGCTCGAGGAGACCGATGCGTCGCCTGAAGCCCTCGACCTCGACCGGGTCCACCGGCGCATCGGCCGCCGCCAGCGCCGTCGTCGACAGATCGGGGCGCTCACCGTCGTCGGGCTGGCCGGGGCGCTCATGACCGCCGTGGCCGTGACGGCTGGTGTGACCCCGCCAGTGGATCTGGTCATCGATCCTGCGCCCTCAGCGACAGCCGCCCCGACCGACCCTCCCTCGATCTCACTGCGCTTCGATCCAGCGAACATCCCGTTGCTGACCTTCCACGCGTGGCCTGATGTGCCGAGCCAGTCCGTCGTCGACGCTGCCCGCGACAGCACCTACTCCGCCGCGCGCTTCACTGGTCTGGGCGAGCTTCCGCTCGCGGACCGGCTCACCGTGCATGCTGCACGCGGCGGTCAGGACCACTTCGTGGTGGCGTCGAGCCCGGGGCTTGCCCCCCGCGACCCGCGCCGCAGCTTCTGTCAGGTCATCGACTTCGTCGGCCCGAGCCCGCTGTGCGGTGGGCCGTGGAGCGAGCTTCTGGTGTTCGACGCGGAACGCATGGAGGTCGTCGCGGCGACGGGCCTGCCTGGCATCGCGGCACCGAGCACGATCGGCGGACGATTCTTCGGTGGCCCGGGTGGCGCGAGCGCGTGGATCGACTTCGAGCCACCATTCAGCCAGCCGATGATCCAGGCGCTGCACGGAACGAGCCCGAACTTCTCGCTCGAGCGAATGCCGGGCGTCGAGATCGTCGACCTGCTCGACCTTCCGCCGCGTCAGGCGCCTCCGCTCGCATTCGATCTCTCAGCGTTCAACGTCGGCGAGATCCTCGTCGGCGACCGCGACCTCCGCGTCGACGTCAACGGCGTCGTCTGGCGGCTCGGCGACTCCGGCCCGCATCTGCACGGTCGGGTCGACCTGGAGCGGGCCACGCCCGCTGCGGTGGTCGAGGTCGGGTTGCACGTCGTCGTGCTCAGCAACGATGGATGGTGGTCGTCGCGTCCGGTGACCGACGCGGAGGTCGGCCGTCTCGACGTCACCCCGGCCGACCGGGAGCTCGTCGACCGTGTCCGGGCGTTCGTCCTCGCGACGGCGTCGTCCGATGAGGTCCTCGACATCGGCGTCGGCGACCTTCGCGACCAGCTCCTCGCGATCGCCGGCGATCTGCCGTGGGCCGACGACGTCGGGATCGGACGCGATGCCCGGCTCCTCGGGATGGTGCCCAGCGGCGGCTTCCGCACCGGCAACGACGTGAGCATGTCGGACCCGCTGCTCGATGACGTCGCCCGCCCGCTGCGCGCCCTGCTCGATCCCTCCCCGATCCGCATCGACGCCGACGGGTCCACGAACTGCCTCGGCAACCCGGTCCGCTCCTCCGAGTGGGGCTACTCGCTCACCCGTGCGCGGCTCGAAGGCTTCGACGACGCCCGCGTCATCACGGTCCAGCCCTTCGCCGTCGAGAGCTGCCAGCAGTGGTTCGGCGTGGAGATCTACGTCAGCGACGGTGAGATCGTCGCAGTCGCGGACCCTGCCAGAGAGCGCTGAGCGGGACAGCAGAAGTACCCGCGCGCGTCGACTGGGACGTCAACCGGCGTGGCGCCGGTGAACGCCCCGCTCGCATCGACGTGGCGCTTCTGCTGTCCCGTTCGCCGACGCGAGTTGTCCACAGATCGGGCCGGTCGGCTCCTGGGCGGCCTGTCGCGCGACAACCTCGTCGGCATGGACGAACACCCCGCCACGCCCCGAGCCAGCCGCATCGATCCCCGCAGGACCGTGCTCTACGCAATCGCGCGTCGTCAGCACCTGCTGATCACGCGGCGCGACGCGCTCGACTCGGGGTTCCGTCGCGACGAGATCGACGGGTTCCTGCGGACGGGGCGTTGGCAGCTGGTCATCGTCGGGGTGTACGCACCTGCAGCGGTCACGGTCGATCCGCTGCTGCGGCTCCGGGCGCTGCAGCTGCGACACGACGACGTCGTCGCCTCGCACGAGACGGCCGCGGCGCTGTGGGGGCTGCTCGGGCACACGCTGCAGCGCCACCTGCGATGTGTCCGGCCGCGCGACAGCCGGCTGCGCATCGCCGACGCCACGGTCCGATGGCGGCGTGACGTCATCCCCGTCGACGTCGTGGACGGGGTCCGGGTGACGACGCTCGCCCGGACCCTTGCGGACCTGCGCGAGGTCCACGGCCCCGCCCGGCTGCGGTCCGTGTACGCCGAGGCCTGCCGGACCAGCGACGTCACCCCGGACGACATCCGCGCCGAGCTGTGCGACGGCGCCCGCCACGTCCGCACGGCACACGCGGTGCTCGATGGCGTCCACGTGGAGGTCCGATCGAAGTCCCGCGCGGAGGCCGAGTTCCAGGCGCTGCTCGTCGACGTCGTCGGCGCGACCCCACCGGTCCGCAACGCCCAGGTGCGGCTGTCCAACGGCCAGATCATCGAGTTCGATCTGCTGTGGCCTGTCGAGCGGCTTGCCGTCGAGTTCGACGGCGCCCCGTTCCACGGGCTCGACCTCGACCGGATCAGCGACGCGGAGCGTGACGACTGGGCCGCCGTCGACGGCTACGAGGTGAGCCGCTGGGGCAATGAGGCGCTGCGGCGCCCCGATCTCCTCATCGCCGACGTCCGACGTCGCCTCGCCGCCCGCGCGCCCGCCCCGTCAACGTGAGTAAGCGGGACAGCTGAAGTGCCACGTCGACGCGAACGGGAAGTACACCGGCAACACGCCGGTCGACGTCCCGCTCGCGGCGAGCGGGACGGCAGATGTGCCGCGTCGATGGGACGGCTGGGTGCGAGAGGAGCGGGCCGATACGCCGGATTCTGTCGTGGGCGACCATCTGTCTGGGGCGACGATTGCTCGCCGCCTCGGTGCGACCTACCTGGGACGTGACGGACGGGCAGCCCTGTCCCTGCTTGGTCTTGCTCCGGATGGGGTTTACCGAGCCACCACGGTCACCCGTGGTGCTGGTGGGCTCTTACCCCACCGTTTCACCCTCACCGCCGGCCGAGGCCGGGTTGGCGGTCTGTTCTCTGTGGCACTTTCCGCATGTCGCCATGCGTGGGCGTTACCCACCATCCTGCCCTGTGGAGTCCGGACGTTCCTCGCCCCGCAGCCACGTCCCGAAGGACGTCCCGCGGCTGGCGCGGCCGCCTGGCCCACTCCTCTCGCACCACGAAGCGTACGCCCACCGGCGCACCCCGCCGACCGCGTGGCATGCTGGACGCCATGACCGCCTCCCCCGCTCCCATCGCGTGGGCCGACGGCCGGGTCCTGCCCGCCGCCGACGCCACCGTCCCGCTGACCGACCCCGGGTTCCTCCGCGGTGACGCGGTCTTCGAGGGGATCATGGTCCGACGCGGGCAGACCCACGAGCTCGACCGTCACCTCGCCCGGATGCGCGCGTCCGCCAAGGCGATGTCGATGACGCTCCCGGTCCTCACCGGCGTCGTGCGTGATCTGCTGGCAGCTTGGGGCCAGCATGACGGCGCGATGAAGCTCGTCGTCACCCGCGCCGGCACCGTCCGCGGGATGCTCCAGGGAACGAACCACCCGGACAGCATCGCGCTTGCCGCGATCGAGCTGCCGTGGCGCACGGCGCTGTCCGGGGTGAAGACCCTGTCCTACGCGGCGAACATGTGGGCCACCCGCGAAGCTGTGGAGCGCTTCGCCGACGAGGCGCTGCTGATCGACGACGGTCACGTCTGCGAGATCCCCACCGGCGGCGTCCTCTGGCATGACGCTGACGGGTTCCACGCCCCGGACCCCAAGCAGCTGCCGATCCTCGACTCGATCACCGTCCGCGTGTTCGCCGAGGTCTTCGACGTCACGTTCGGCGTCCACGGCATCGAGGCGGTCCGTGGGGCCGACGCCGCGTGGGTGCTCTCCGCGACCCGGCCAGGTCTCCCCGTCTTCGCGCTCGACGACGTGGAGTACGACCTCGATCTGCCCGTCCACCACGAGGTCCGGACGAAGCTCGGTGCCCACATCGATGCCCACCTCGACACGTGACACAGCGCTACGGTGAACCACGTCCGGCAGCCGATCCGCACAGGGGCATGAGCGCGTGACGCGAGGCAAGAACACCAACCCGCTCGTGGTCGTCGCGAACCGCCTCCCGGTACGCCGCGAGGGCGAGCGCTGGCAGGCGTCGAGCGGCGGCCTCGTCACCGCGCTGAGCCCCGTCATGAGCGGGACGACGGGCGCGTGGGTCGGCTGGGACGACGCGGACGACATCCCTGTGCGCGTCGAGGGGCTCGACGTCGACCTCAGCCCCGTCAAGCTCACTCCCGAACAGGTCGAGGGCCACTACCACGGCTTCTCGAACCGCACGATCTGGCCGCTCTTCCACGATCTGATCGCCCAGCCGGTCATCGATCGCAGCTACTGGGAGCAGTACGTCGAGGTGAACCAGAAGTTCGCCGAGGCGGCCTGCGCGCTCAAGTTCGACCACCCCGAGCCTCCGATCTTCTGGGTGCAGGACTACCACCTGATGCTCGCACCCCAGATGATCCGCAAGCTCCGCCCCGACGCGATCATCGGCTTCTTCCTCCACATCCCGTTCCCGCCACCGGAGCTCATGTCGCGGCTTCCCTGGCGTGAGGAGATCCTCGCGGGCCTGCTGTCCGCGGACGTCGTCTCGTTCCACACCGAGCGCTATCGCGAGAACTTCGTCAACTCGTGCATGCGCGTCTTCGACGACCTTGCCGTGCGCTCCAAGCGGCTGATGCTGCCCGAGGGTCGCCGCATCCGCACCGCGGCTCACGCGATCTCGATCGATGCCGCAGCGTTCTCGGACCTCGCCGTCCATGACGAGACCCAGCGTGAGCTCGATCAGCTCCGCACACAGTTCGAGGGCAAGCACGTCTTCCTCGGCGTCGACCGGCTCGACTACACCAAGGGCATCCGCCACCGCCTCCAGGCGATCAGCCTGCTGCTGGAACGCCGCGAGGATCTCCGCGGCAAGGTCGCGTTCGTGCAGGTCGCAGTCCCTTCCCGCGACGACGTGCAGGAGTACCGCGATCTCCGCGCCGAGATCGAGAGCGAGGTCGGCCGGATCAACGGCCGATTCACGGAGCCCGGACAGGACGTCCCCGTCCACTACCTCTACCGCGGGGTCTCCGAGCACCGCTTGGCCGCCTACTACCGGCTTGCCGACGTGATGTGCGTGACGCCGTTGAAGGATGGGATGAACCTCGTCGCCAAGGAGTTCGCGATCTGTCAGGACGCGGGCGGAGAGGCGGGGGTCCTCCTGCTCAGTGAGTTCGCGGGAGCATGGCACGAGCTGTCCGGCGGCGCGATGGGCTGCAACCCCTTCGACGTCGAGGGGCTCAGCATGCGGATGGAGCAGGCCATGACGCTGCCGGTGTCCGAACGCCGCAAGCGGATCGCGACGATGGCGAACACGGTCCGGCGTCGCGACGTCTTCAACTGGGTCAACCTGGAGCTCGCCGAGATCGCACGAGCGACCGCTCAGCCGAAGACCGCTGAGGTCGCCTCCCTGCTGGGAACCGTGCAGTGACGGCGCCGGCATCAGCGGGTCGTCGCCACGACGACCTCGACGCGGTGATCGCCACGCTCCTGCCGGAGCAGGACCTCCTCCTCGTGCTCGACTTCGACGGGACGCTCTCACCGATCGTCGACGTTCCCGACGACGCTGCCCCGATGCCCGGCGCGATCGAGGCGATCCGAACGCTGGCGACGCGGTGGCAGGTCGTGATCTCGTCCGGCCGCGGCCTCGACGACCTCCTGCGTCGGATCCCTGAGGACCTGCTCGAGCTCGGCGTCGCGTTCGTGGGAGGCCACGGCACGGAGGCGCTGCTCGGCGACGGAACCCGCACGACGCTGGTCGAGGTCGCGGCGCTGCGACGGACGCTGCACGGAGCGCTCGACGCGCTCGAGACTGCGCTCGCCGGTGCCGACGGTTTCCGCATCGAGACCAAGTCGAGCTCGATCGCCGTGCACTACCGCCAGGCCGAGCCGACCGAGGTCGAGCGGCTGCTTCCGTCCGTCCGCGAGATCCTCGGGTCGTTCAGCGACGACTCCCCCGGCTGGGACGTCCTCGACGGGAAGCTCGTCGTCGAGATGCGCCCCGCGAACATCGACAAGGGCCGTGCCCTCACGTGGCTGCTCGACCAGTACCCCGGTCGCATGCCGGTCATGCTCGGTGACGACGTGACCGACGAGGACGGCTTCCGCGTGGCGGTCACCCGTGGCGGCCACGCCGTGCTGGTCGCGGAGGAACCGCGAGGCACGGAGGCCGGATGGCGCGTCGACGACCCGGCCCGCGTCGTCGAGCTCCTCCGCGAGCTCGGCGCGCCGACCGAGGGCCGGCCCGGCGTCGCCGCAGCAGCACGACGGACCACCGGCCGCTACCGGCCGCTGCGCGACTACGGGATGATCGGCGACTCACGCTCCGCCGCGCTCGTGAGCGTCGACGGATCGATCGACTGGTTCTGCTTCCCGCGCTTCGATTCGCCGTCCGTGTTCGCCGCGATCCTCGACGAGGACAAGGGCGGTCGATGGCGCATCCGGCCGGTCGACCATGAGCAGTACGAGATCCAGCGCACCTACCTCGGCGAGACGAACGTGCTGGTCACCCGGTTTGCGCGCGGGGGCAACCCGGTCGTGACGATCACCGACTTCTTCGTGTACTCGCGTGTGAACGCCTTCGACGTCCAGCACGCCGAGCACACGCTGCTGCGCCGCGTCGAGGTGTGGGACGACGTCGACGTGATCGTCGAGTTCCAGCCACGTTTCGACTACGCCCGAGCGAGCACGGAGATCGTCGCCAGCGGCCGGGGACTCACGGCGTCCGCGGGCAGCGACTACGTCAACCTCGTCGCGCCGGACATCGACTTCACGATCTCCGAGCACGTCGACGGACAACCGATCGCCGTCGGCGTGTTGTCGCTGAAGCGCGATGACCAGCGCTGGCTGCGGCTGCAGACTCCCGGGTCCGAGCGCAGCCCCCACCGTCACCTCACGGAGGACGACCTGCTCGACCTGACGGTCCGCACGTGGGGCCGGTGGGCAGAGCTGATCGACTACGACGGTCCGTGGCGCGACGACGTCGTCCGCTCCGCACTCGTGCTCAAGGGCCTCGTCTACGAACCCACCGGCGCGCTCGTCGCGGCGCCGACCGCATCGCTGCCCGAAGGCCTCGGCGGCATCCGCAACTGGGACTACCGCTACGCCTGGATCCGTGACTCCGCGTACGTCCTGGAGACGTTCCTGCGTATCGGCCACACGCGTGAGGCCGAGACGTTCATCCGCTGGCTGACCGAGCTCGTCGAGCGCATCGGCGGAACGCGAGCCCTGCGCCCCATGTACCGCGTGACCGGCGACGACGACCTCGACGAGTACGACCTCGAGCACCTCGAGGGCTACGAGCAGTCCTCACCCGTCCGCATCGGCAACGGCGCGGCCGACCAGCTCCAGCTCGACATCTACGGCGCGGCGATGCAGCTCGGCTACCTGACCGAGCGCGTCGGCAGCGAAGTGCCACCGGCCCAGTGGCGCGTGATCCTCGAGCTCGTCGACACGGTCATCTCCCAGTGGGAGCAGCCGGACGCCGGTCTGTGGGAGGCGCGCAACGACCCCCGCCACCACGTCTTCTCGAAGTTCCAGTGCTGGCTGTCGGTCGACCGTGCCATCAGGATCGGGACCGACCTGGGGCTGCGCGGCCCGTATCCGAAGTGGCGACGGATCGCGGCGGAGATCCGCGACTCGATCCTCGAGTACGGCTACGACGACGATCTGGGCACGTTCACCCAGTCCTACGGCGACCCGCACCTCGACGCCGCCGTCCTGCTGCTGCCGTTGCGTGGGTTTCTCCCGGCGTCGGATCCGCGGATCCGCTCGACGGTCGAGGCGCTGCGCAGGGACCTCGAGGTCAGCGACGGGCTGCTGCTTCGCTACCGCTCCGAGGATGGCCTCACCGGCCACGAGGGCGCCTTCCTCATGTGCTCGTTCTGGCTGGTCGAGGTCCTCGCCCGCATGGGCGACCTCGACGAGGCGGAGCGGATCTTCGAGCGGTTGCGTTCCCTTGCCGGCCCCCTCGGGTTGTTCGCCGAGGAAGTCGACTCCGTCACGCACGAGCACCTCGGCAACTTCCCTCAGGGCTTCACCCACATGGGCCTGATCGGAGCGGCCTGCGCGATCAACGAGGAGCGTCGTCGACGCCTACGTTGAGCGGGACTCCAGTCAGCCGACGGGAGCAGGTGAGCCGGAGGTGCTCCCGTGCAGGACCTGACTTCCCGTGCCATCCAGTGGTTCGACGACATCACCGTCGTCCTGGCCACGCCGTACCGACGCTGGCTTGCCGCCGCCGTCGGCATCAGCCTCGTCGGCCTGCTCCATCTGGGCACAGGCTCCAGCGGGTGGGCGTGGCTCGCGACCGTCCCCGCAGTGTTCGGTGGTCTGATCGGAGGCGTGCGCTTCGGCCTCGTCACCGGCGTGACCGCCGGGCTCATGCACACGATGATCGACAGCTGGCTCGGGATCGCGCCGGTCGACGGCCCCGGGATCGTGTTGCGCAGCCTCATGCTGGTCGGGCTCGCCGTGACCGGCGCAGTCATCGGGCGGCTCGAGGCCGACAAGGTCGCCGCGCTCGACCGGGCAGCGCGTGAGGACTCCGTCACCGGGTTGCTGAACGTCCGCGCCTTCTATGAGGGGCTCGAGCAGCTCCGCCTCCACGACGTCTCCTACTCCATCCTCCTGGCCGACATCTCCGGCACGCGCGGCCTCAACGAGCGCTACGGACACATGGTCGGCACGGACGCGGTCCGCACGCTCGGCCACGTCCTCCGACGCTCGACGAAGTCCCGTGACCTCGTTGGTCGACTCGGTTCCGACAACCTCGCCATCGCGCTCGTCGGCGCGAACCACGCCGGTGCTGCCGCGGCAGCGCGACGTCTCGCGACGCTGCTCGCCGAGGAGCACATCTTCCTGCCCGACGGCGAGGAGTTCGAGGTCCACGCTCACTACGGCGTCGCGAGCTACCCGGATGACGCAGCCGACGAGGTCAGCCTGCTCCGCGCCGCCGACCACGCCGTCACCGTCGCCAAGGGACGCGGCGTCGACCAGGTCGCGTTCGCGCTCGCCCTCTGACGCTCAGCCGGACGGAGCGTCCTTGGGCAGCGGGATCGTGATCAGCATCGCGCCGCAGTTCGGGCAGTCGTAGAGCGGGGTGCGCTTGGCGCGGTTCGCCTCGGCGACCGGGAGCGCGATGCTGCATGCCGTGCAGCTGCCGCTGATGAGCTGACCGACCGCGCGCCCCGGGCGCTTCTTCGCGGCGGCGTCGTAGCTGGCGAGCAGCCCGGCGTCGAGCTCGCCGCGACGCTTGGGGATGTCGACCTCGTGCTCGGCGATGTCGGCGATGATCCGGGATGCTGCCTGATCACGCACGCCGGTCAGGTGCTCGACGCTGGCCTGCTGATCGGTGAGCGCGGTGTCGTTCGCAGCGAGCGCGGCCTCCAAAGCGTCCTCACGCTCCAGGAGCTCGAGCTCAGCGGTCTCGTGGAGGTCGATGCGCTCCTCGACGGCCTTGATCTCCGCCTGAGCAGCCTGGTTCTCGCGGCTGTTCGTGACAGCGCCGGAGTAGAGGCGGTCGCGCTCCGCATCGAGGCGGGCACGCAGGACCTTGATCTCACGCTCCTCCTTGCGGGTCGCCGCCTCGACCTCGGACATCTCCAGGCGCAGCCCGTCACCGGTGCGTCGGATCACGTCGATCTCGGCGATCGCCGCGTCAAGGCGCTTCTGCTCCTCGAGGTCGGCGAGCTCACGCGTCAGCCGACGGAGCTCGGTCTCGACGGTCTGCAGGTCGAGGACCGCCTTGAGCTGCTCGGGGTCGGAGATGGCGTCCACGCGTTGCTCCGGCAGGTCGGCGGATGCGCGCCGGCATCCGCCGACGGCCGCGCCGACGCTATCGCCTCTCGCGTCGTGGTGATCCGCCCTCGACGACGGACGCGATCATGTCGCGCACCGACGCCGCGGCGTGCGTCAGGCGTCGCCGCGGTTCCACGGGCAGGTGTCGATCGTCGACAGGACCACGGCGCCCGGCAGGCCGTTGGCCAGCGCGTCCTCGCGGATGCGGTCGGCGAAGTGCCGCATCGCCGCCCACTCGGTGGCGTGATGGCCGGCGTCGATCACGCTGAGGCCCTGCTCGAGCGCGTCAAGGGTGACGTGGTGACGGAGGTCGCCCGTGACGTACACGTCGGCCTGCGCGGCGCGTGCGGCCTCGATGAGGCCGTCGCCCGCTCCACCGACGACCGCGACGCGCCGCACCGAGCGGGACGGGTCGCCGGCAAACCGCAGGTGCGGGGCCGGCAGCCCGTCGCGGATCTGTGCGGCCACCTCGCGGAGGGGTCGTGGCTGGGAGAGGAGGCCCAGGTGCCCGAAGCCGATGCCGTCCTCGTCCGGCGTCAGCGCCACGACCTCCTGCAGGTCGAGGAGCCGAGCGACGGGCGTCGACGTGCCGCTGCCGTCGGTGGCGACGTCGAGGTTGGTGTGCGCGGCGAGGATCGCCACGCCGGCGGCCGCGGCGGCGAGCGCGGTCCGGCCCGACGCCGTCGCCGGGGTGAGGTTCTTGAGCGGGGAGAACAGCAGCGGGTGGTGCGAGATGATCAGCGTTCCGGGGACCTCGGCCGCCTCGGCGACGACGGCGCCCGTCACGTCGAGGCTGACCAGCACGCGTCGGACGTAGGCGAACGGGTCGCCGACCTGCAGGCCGACGTTGTCCCACGACGCGGCGTGCGCGGCCGGGTAGCGGCGCTCGACGAGCGTGGTCCAGGCGGCGACGGTTGCGGCGGTCATGCGTGCTCCTCGTCCGCGTGCCGCAGGGCGGCCGCGATGTCGGCGAAGTGTCGGGGGTCCGGGTGGCGGGTGTTCTCGAGGCTGACGGTGTCGGCGATGCCGGCGCAGCGTGCCCGGACGAGGTCGGCGATCTCGTGACGTCGCCCGACGACGGCGATCGCGTGCAGCATCTCGTCGGTCACGAGGTCGGCCATCTCATCCCAGCGGCCAGCCTTCGACAGGCGGTTCGCCTCGGCGTGGATGCTGCCCCAGCCCTCCACCTCGAGCACCCGTGCGTACGCCGGGGTCGAGGCGTAGAACGCGAGCTGTCGCCGCACGACGTCGACGGACGCGGCGAGCTCGGCGTCGGTGTCGCCGGTCACGACGAGGTTCACCACGACGACCTCGAGCTCGTCGCGGTCCTTTCCCGCGGTCGCGAGCCCTGCGCGGATCGCCGGCATCGTCAGCTCCATGAGCGACCGCCGCGTCGCGAACGGATGGACGATCACGCCGTCGCCGACCTCTGCGGCGACCGCCGTCATCCGCGGGCCCACGCCGGCGACGTGGATCGGCGCGCGACCGTGCAGGTGCGGACCGGGATCGAACGCCGGCGCCATGATCGTGTGCGTGTAGAACTCCCCGCGGAAGTCGAGCTTCGCAATCCCGTCCCACGCGTCCTGGATCGCGCGGATCCCGAGCACGAGCTCGCGCATGCGGGCAACGGGGCGCGACCACGGCATCGAGTAGCGCTTGGTGATGTGCGGGCGGACCTGCGACCCGAGCCCCAGGACGAAGCGTCCGCCGGAGATCTGCTGCAGGACGTGCGCGACGTTCGCGAGCGT
>CBDTYW010000082.1:0-13570 GCA_965364735.1 uncultured Nitriliruptoria bacterium | reverse complement strand
AAGTGGCTCAGCAGCCCGGCGGCCTCGACCTCGTCGATCGCGGCGAGCAGCTGCGGTGCCATCAGCCGGTGCACCCGCGTGCGACCAAGGCCCTTGAGGTCGACCAACACGATGTTGCGCTGGACCCACGCCGGGTCGATGACGATCATGCCGTCACCGAGGTCGGTGTAGGCGAATGCTTCGAAGCTGCGCGACGAGCCGGACATCTGCGCGGTCTGCTGGCTGGCGGCCTCGCGGACCTCGACCTCGGCCCCGATCTCCGAGCGCAGCTCACGAGCCGTCCGGGTCAGGGAGCGCTTCGGCTTGACGGAGAGGAGGAGCAGGTCGACATCGGAGTCACCGAGGCGGTCGGCGACCGTCCAGTTCACGATGACGTCGGCGTAGGGCGGGGCCCCGTTCGACGCGAGCGCGCCGATCCTGACGTTGACGACGCCGCCGTCGTCGGTCTTCAGCGGGTAGACGCCGCCGAGCTCCAGGCCGAACTCATGGGCGATGTCATGGCGCACGAGGACGTCGCCGGCGATGAGGCGTTCCCAGACCGCAGGGGCCTGCGCCGTCACGTCCGGGGTCAGCGGGCGGAAGTTGAACGGGTCGACCGCGAGGACCTTCACCCGGTGGCCGACGTCGCCGACGACGAAGTGCGCGGAGACCTCACCGACCGGGGCCACGTAGGAGATGTCGTCGTCCGCCTGAGCGGCGATCACCGCAGCGCCGGCGCGGTTCTCTGCCGGACGCAGCAGCAGCCGGGGATCGGTCGTCTCGACGGTGTCCGGGAGGTAGGCATCCAGGGCTGCACCGTTGATGGCGTTGGACGAGGACAGGTCGGCGCTCGGGACGGTGGGGCGCGCTGACGGCGCCGCCGTCTCCGTGGTGGCCTCGGTCTCGAGCGGCGTCGTGGTCGCGACGACCTCGGCCTGGACCGGTGCCGTGAGGGCAGCCGCGTAGGGGACCTCGGTGTAGCTCAATGGCCCGACACCCACCCCGCAGGAGTTCGCGAACACGGCGACGAACCCGAACGCGGCGGTGGCGCGGGCGAGTCGTGGGGCGCGTTTTGGGCTGGGCAGGCGCACGGAGTCGGCAGTCGATTCGGCGTCGGGGCAAGAAGAGGGGGACATCTAGGCTGTCGGCGCACACACCTCGCGTGTTGAGGGGTGTTGTTCGTGACGTGGCGACCGACTTCCTCCCGACGGGGCGTGAGGTGACCGATCTGCGCACAGTTGCAGGTCCGTCGAGGACGCGCGGGTGTCCGTGCTTCGATGCGTACTCAACGATAGGTGGGGTATCGAACCGGGGCGTGGGACGAGTGTCCCACACTGGCGACACATGAGTAGGTTGTGTATCGGCCCGGTTGTGGCCGGTCGAACGCACAGATCCCAACGGTCGACCATCCGTGTGGTTCCGTTGGGCCCACGAACGTCTCGAGGAGTTGTCTGATGACCGACGCCAGCACCGTGGGCCCCGGGTCACCTGACGTCGTGCCGACGGAGTCGCCCATCCGGCCGGACGGGGAGCACGCGAGCTCGCTCGTCCTCGTCAACACCGGGGACGGCAAGGGCAAGACGACGGCCGCGCTCGGCACGCTCATGCGCGCCCATGCCCGAGGCTGGAAGGTCTGCGTCGTGCAGTTCCTGAAGTCCGAGGACTGGAAGGTCGGCGAGGAGGACGTCGGGCGCGCCCTCGGCTGGGACTGGTGGACCATGGGGGACGGGTTCTCCTGGGACTCTGAGAACCTCGAGAAGTCCGAGGCCATCGCGCAGGCCGCGTGGGCGCATGCCAAGTCGATCATCGAGGCCGGTGAGCACGACGTCGTCATGCTCGACGAGATCACCTACCCCATGAACTGGGGCTGGTTCCCGACCGAGGAGGTCGCGGCAACGATCCGCAACCGTCCACGCAACGTCTACGTGATCGCCACCGGGCGCGACGCCCCCGACGCGCTGGTCGACGTGGCCGACACCGTGACGGAGATGCGCAAGGTCAAGCATGCCTACGACGCCGGCATCATGGCGCGCCGGGGCTTCGACTTCTGACCGCTCAACAGCGTTCGCGTCTCCGAACCACGAGTGGCACCCTCGCAACCAAGGAGCCCAGCCATGATGTTCGGACGCAAGCCTGCCACGATGATCGACCGCGAGGACGCCCTCCCCGGTCGTGACGAGCCGATCGATGCGCCATCCCAGCACGTCGTCCTCGAGACGCCGATGACGGGACCCTGGCCGGACGGGTTCGAGGTCGCAGTGTTCGCGATGGGCTGCTTCTGGGGCTCCGAGCGCCTGTACTGGCGCCATGAGGGCGTGTGGTCGACCTCCGTCGGCTACGCGGCGGGCTTCACCCCCAACCCGACGTACCGCGAGACCACGACCGGCCGCACCGGCAGCACCGAGGCCGTCCTCGTCGTCTTCGACCCGACCGTCACCTCCTACGAGGCGCTGCTGAAGATCTTCTGGGAGAACCACGACCCGACGACGCCGAACCGGCAGGGCAACGACGTGGGCACCCAGTACCGCTCAGGGATCTACCCGACCTCGCCCGAGCAGCTCGCGCAGGCCATCGACTCCGCCTCCCGGTACCAGCAGGCGCTCACCGCCGGCGGGTACGGCGAGATCTCGACGGAGATCGTCATGCTCGATGAGGCCGGCGACGGTCAGTACTACCTCGCCGAAGAGGACCACCAGCAGTACCTCGCCAAGAACCCGGGCGGCTACTGCAACCACGGCTTCTGCCAGGTCGGCTACGACGTCGCGGAGCACGGTCAGGTCGCGGTCGCCCAGCTCCCCGACGTCTGAAGGTGCGCGGTCTCCCAGAGGCCGAGCAGGGGACAGGCTGCCGAGCGGTCGCGGCGCCGAGCTGACCGTCAGTCGACGGCAGCCAGGTGGACGATGGCGTCGCCACGGTTCACGAGCGGACGCTGGGAGTGGCCGATCACGACGCCGTGGATCCGGGACTTCACGCTCGCGAGCCGCTTGCCGAACGGGTCGCGGATGATGGCGAGCACGCTGCCCTTGGTGACCTCTTCACCGAGAGCGACCTCCAGGCGGCAGATGCCGCTCTGGCTCGCGCGCATCCACGAGGACTGACGCGACGTACGTGTCAGGACGGACCGTGCGGGAGCCTCGGAGATGATGTCGCAGGCCTGGAGGACGCGCAGCACGCCGTCCGTGGCGACCTGGATCGCATCCTCGTCGAAGCGATCGTTCTCGCCGCCTTCGAACAGCAGCACCCGCGCACCTTCGTCGCGGGCCGCCTGCCGGAGCGAGCCGTCACGGATCTTCGCGTGCAGGCTGACTGGCGCCCCGAAGGCCTGTGCCAGCCGGAGGACCTCGGGGTCGTCGAGGTCGCCCCGGACCTGCGGGAGGTTCGTTCGGTTGCCGGAGCCGGTGTGGAGGTCGACGCCGACGGTGCACTGCGCGACGACCTCGTCCATCACGAGCTTCGCCACACGTGACGCGAGCGAGCCCTTCGACGCGCCGGGAAAGGAACGGTTCAGGTCCCGGCGGTCGGGCAGGTATCGGCTGCCGGTGTTGAAGCCGTGGACGTTCACGACCGGGAGGATGATGATCGAGCCGTTGACCTTGGCGGGGGTCAAGACGTCGAGGACCCGCCGGATCGAGTCCACGCCGCCGATCTCGTCGCCGTGGATGGCGGCCGAGATCCAGGCGGTGACGCCGGGCTGGCGGCCATGGAACGCCACGACCGGCAGGGACACGGGTGTCCCTGCCATGAGCCGGGCGATCGGGATCTCGAGCTGAGCCTTCGTGCCCGCCTCGACGACGTTGCCGGCGATGACGAGCGGTGCGCGCTTGGTCCGCTTGGCCATCAGCTGTGCTCGTTGTGCATCTCACCGGCGTCGGCCGGGAGCGGTCGGAGCTTCTGGCGGGCTCGCTTCTGGCGGCGCGCGGGCACGAGGTCACGCATGGACTCGAGCTTGCCGAAGCAGAGCAGCTTGTCGTCGGTCTCGAGCACCCGGCTGCCGCGGGGGTTCGGGATGACGCTCGTGCCGCGGGTGAGCGTCAGGACCGAGATGTCCTTGTCGCGCAGCCCCGATTCCGAGATCGTCTGGCCTCGGATCGTCGCGGTCTCGCCGACGTGGATCTCCGCGACGCCGTAGCCGGAGCTGACGGTGAGCCGTTGCCGGACGTCGAGGTCCGGGAAGGCAACCTGCGTGGCGACGTAGTCGATGATGGCGCCAGCGATGTCGAGGCCCGTCGAGGTCTCGATGCCCTCGAGGCCGGGGGACGAGTTGACCTCCATGACCGACGGGCCGTCGTCGCTCTCGAGCATGTCGACGCCGGCAACCCGCAGACCCATGATCTGGGCGGCGCGGACCGCGGTGCGCTCGTACTCCGGGTCGAGCGTGATCGCCTCGGTCTGGCCACCGCGGTGGACGTTCGAGCGGAACTCATCGCCCTGAGCGGTGCGACGCATGGCGGCGACGACGCGGTCTCCGATGACGAAGGCGCGGATGTCGCGGCCACGGCTCTCCTTGACGAAGCGCTGGATCAGCACGTTCTGGCGCGTGGACTGCAGCGTCTCGACGACGGCCTCGGCGACCTTGGTGTCGGGCGCGAGGATCACGCCGATTCCCTGCGTGCCTTCGAGCAGCTTGATCACGACCGGCGCCCCACCGACCTCGTTGATGGCCGGGAGCACGTCAGCCCGGTCGCGGACGAACATCGTCCCAGGCATGCGGATGTCGTGCCGGCTCAGCGTCTGGATGGCGCGCAGCTTGTCGCGCGAGTTCGCGATGCCCGCCGCGGAGCTCGGCGTGTAGACGTCCATCTGCTCGAACTGGCGGACCACGGCGAGGCCGTAGAACGTGATCGACGCCCCGATGCGCGGGATGATGGCGTCATAGTGGGAGATGGACTTCCCGCGGTACATCAGGTCCGGCGTGCCGTCGGACAGGTCGATCGCGAAGCGGAGGGTGTTGAGCACCCTGACGTCGTGACCGCGCTCCGCAGCGGCCTGCCGGATCCGGCGAGTGCTGTAGGAGTTGGGCGAGCGGGAGAGGATCGCGAGCTTCACGTGGTTGGTCCGTTCTTCGTGGCCGCCGGCTTCGTGGCCGATGGCTTCGTGGCCGATGGCTTCGTGGCCGCCCTCTTCTTCGTGGCGGTCGTCTTCTTGGTCGTGGTCTTCTTCGTGGCGGTCTTCTTGGCGGGCTTGGCAACCGCGCCGGGCCGCAGCGACTGCACGTGCGAGCGGCCCGGGTTGACCAGGAACCGCCTCCTCAGTGCTGCCCGCCCGAGCAGCATCCGGAACCCCATCTGGTCACGCGAGGTGAGCGTGATGTCGATGGGCCACTCGATCTCGCCGATCATGGCACGCGTGCGGATGACGGGACGTCGTTCGACGTGGCCGTTGGAGGACCGCACGTCACGCATCTCGTGGATCGGCACCTCGACACGGATCGCGTCGGCCTTCGAGCGCTGGCGTGGGTGGATCTCGAAGGTGGCGGTCGGGATCCCGTCGCGGTCGATGACCTGGAGGGCGAACGCATGCAGCGCGCTCGTCCGCGCGCCGGTGTCGATCTTGACCTTCATCGGGGTCGGGCAGAGGTCGGGGAGCGTCAGCAGCTCCCGCCAGCCGATGACGTCAAGGGGGCGGGCACGTGCCAAGCGAGATCGCTCCGACGGGAAGATGGCGGTCGCCGAACGGCGTCGGATCGCAACGTAGTGCAGGGCCGCACGCGATCGTCGCGCTGGGCATCTAGGGTTCGCGTCGACGACGCCCCACCGCTGCCGTCCACGGGAGATGTTGATGCCGTTGCTGCTCGTCATGCGCCATGCCAAGTCGGACTGGGACGCAGCCACCCTCGACCATGATCGGCCGCTCAACCCGCGTGGCGTTCGCTCGGCCGCGGCGATGGGGGAGCTGCTCGCGAAGATGGGCGAGGTTCCCGACCTGGCGGTCAGCTCGTCGGCCGTCCGGGCCAGGACCACCCTGGAGGGCGCGATCGCCGGGGGCGCGTGGCCCACGCGGACCGCGATCGACGAGGCGCTGTACGCCACGACGGTTGACCGCGCGCTGCGCGTCGCATCTCAGGCCGACGACACCGTTGAGCGGCAGATGATCGTGGGACACGAGCCCACGTGGGGAGCCCTGGTCGCTCAGCTGACCGGCGGCAGCGTCGCCATGCGGACCGCCACGATCGTCGGCATCGAGGTGGGCTCGAGGGGGTGGGCAACCCTTCCCACCGACTCGGGGACCATCCGGTTCGTGCTCCAGGCGAGGAACTTCGTCGACGGCGCCTGATCCGAGGCAACCAGCCGGGCCGTTGGCTCCGAACCCCTGCACGTCGGCGCGCGCGGCCGTGTCGACGTTCAATCGTCACACCGCACCCCGATCCGGACACAGGAGTCGACATGCCCCGCTTCCAGGCCTGCCCCGAAGGCACCCAGAAGTGCGTCTCGACGCTCGACACCCAGAAGTACTCCGCCATGGACCCGGTGCCGTTCACGGGTGCTCCTGCCGAGGCGCTCGCCGCGGTCAAGGCCGTGATCTCCGAGTACCCGCGGACGTCGATCGTCGATGAGGACGGGACCTACATCAAGTCGATCTTCAAGACGAAGGTGATCCGATGGAAGGACACGGTCGAGTTCGAGGTCGACGCTGACGCGAAGGTCATCCACTTCCGCTCCGAGTCCGTGCCGTACGCCGGCTCGGACCTGGGCGCGAACCGCAAGCGCATGACCGAGGTCCGTGGGATGCTGGTCCGGCAGCTCGGCTGACCACGACCTCGACCCGGGAACGCACCGATGGAGATGCACGAGTTCAACCAGCAGGTCATCGCGGAGTTCCGCGCCAACGAGGGGCGCGTCGGAGGCATGTTCGAAGGCGCCCCGATGGTGCTGCTGCACCACGTCGGTCGGAAGTCAGGGGTGGAGCGGGTGGCACCGCTCATGTACCGGTCGGACCACGGACGCGTGGTGGTGTTCGGGTCCAAGGGCGGAGCCGAGGACCACGCCGACTGGTATCGCAACCTGGTCGCGAACCCAGACGTGACCATCGAGGTCGGGACGGAGACCCGCGAAGTGCGAGCCCGCGTCGCCGAGGGTGACGAGCGCGAGCGGCTCTGGAGCGCGCAGAAGACCGAGGTCCCGCAGTTCGCGGACTACGAGGTCTCGGCGGGCGATCGGGTCATCCCGGTGGTCGTGCTCGAGCCCCGCTGACGCGGAGTCAGCGGAACGCGCTGCAGGTGGTGGTCGAGACGTTGGGTCCGCAGACCACGGCAGCGTCGCCGGCCCTGGTGACCGAGGCGTCGAGGGTGCGGCTGGGGTGCCCGAGCAGCACGACCACGGTGTGGTCGCGTGCGAGTGACGCGGCAGCGAACCCGGCGGCCCAGCCGTCGGGGTCGTAGCCGTCGACGATGAACGCGGTCGGGGCGTTGGGGTTGAGGGCGTCAGCGATTTCGACCGCGGTGTCCTGCCGAGCCTCGCCGAAGAGCCGGACCACGGTGATCCCGAGGGCACGGATCTCGTCCTCGACGGCCTGGGACACGGCGGCGGTGCCGCCGAGGATCGTCACGTGGGTGATCTCCGAGAGCGCTGCGGCGGTCTCGGGCGGGATGCGGTCCTGCCGGGTGAGCAGGATCCGGGTCCGTGACGAGGCCGCGAGCGCGCCACCACCGATCGAGTCGGCCCATGCCGAGGACGGCGACTCGATGGTGCCGATCCCGCGGACCAGGATCGCGCGGGTCGAGGTCCCACCGAAGCCTTCACCGGTGAGCTTCGCGGTGTCGTAGCGGGTCTCGCCGGCGAGCCGGGTGATCGTGAGGCCCATGCCGCGCAGCTGGGCTTCCACGTTCGCGGACACCGCGGCCGTACCGCCCATGATCACGGCGCGGGTCGCACCGAGCCGGGTGATCTCGTTGCGGGTCGCGGTCGGCAGGCTGGCGGTCGCGGTCAGGAGCAGCGGTCCGTCGATCTCGGCCTGCACGAGTCCCGATGCGGGGGAGTCCGCGAACTTGTCGTCACGTCCGATCACGACGCCGTCGGCGCCGCCGGGGAACGCGAGCTTGGAGATCTCGATGACCTGGTTGACCAGGCTCGACGAGGTCGTGAGCTGATCGACGACGACCGTCACGGACTTCGAGGTGGCCAGACCCGACGTCGCGGTCACGGTGACCGTGATCGTGTGCGTGCCCGGCGTCAACGTGCCCTCGGGGATCGTCGCGGTCTGGCCGATGGCGAGGTGGCCGTCACGCGACGAGGTCCACACGACGTCGGAGTCGTCCAGCCCCGCGGGATCGTCGAGGTCGTACGCGAAGCCGTCGAGGAGCAAGGAACGCGAGGATGACATCGCGAGGCCGTCGTCCGGGGCGAGGATCTCGAGTGCGGGAGCAGCCGGCTCGATCGTCAGGTCCTGGGTCTCCAGGGTGCGTGCGTGGATCCCGTCGGAGACCTCGATGCGGACCCGCGTGGTCGTGCTGGCGAGCAGACCGAGGCGGGGAACGTCGACCGAGTCGCCGGTGAGGCTTGCGGCGGCGATCCGCCAGGTGTCGTCCGAGGCCGAGCGGACGTAGACGGAGTGTGTCAGATCGACATCGCCGTCGACGTCTGAGGACGTCCACGTTGCAGCGATCCCGTCGGCGCTGATGCTCACCTCGGCGCCCAGCGGCGGGCGCGACGTTCCAGCAGAGCGTGTGGCGAGCGTCTCGCCGTCCTTGGTGACTCGCAGCTCATCGACGTTGTCGACGGAGAGGGTGGTGTAGACGGTGAACGTCGTGTTCAGCCCCGTCGTCTGGCCGGGCTCCGTCGGCTCGATCGTGGAGACCTCCACCTCGAACGGCAGGGTGGCGATCTGCGCGCCGTCGGCGTAGAACTCGAGGTTGTGGTCGCCGGTCGCGTGGACGCCCCCGGCTTCGCGGTGGCTTCAGCTTGGACGAGCCCGGTGAACTCGTTGTAGAGCAGGGTGTAGTTCCGCCCGCTGACGAAGGATCCCTGCAGTTGCCCGAAGCAGTACGACATCATCGGCGGGACGAAGTACGGGCTGACGATCGACTTCGGGTCGTCGGCCTGGAAGTCGCCCCAGAGACGGGGGATGAGGCCCCAGATCTCGCCGCGCAGCAGATCGTCGAGGTTGTCGAGATCGTTGACCGGCCCAAGGGTGGGGACGAGGTCGCCGTCCTCGTTGAAGTAGATGAACGTCTTGCCGAAGTCGTTGAACGGAACATACGCGCCGGCCTCCGCCGCCGATCCGCAGAGCCCGCCTCGGTACTGGGGGTAGTCCGGATGCGGTGCGCTGGTGGTGGCATGTGGCAGACCGGAGATGTGTCCGAGCTCGTGAGGTGCGACGTTGCGGAGGAAGAGCAAACTGCTGCCGTCAACTCGGTTCCCGGTGGAACCCATCGCAGCAAGCAACGTGCCGGACGGCGCCGGATAGCGGCTGACCTCTTCAGCAAGGCCGCCGAGGTCCACTCCGTCGACGAGTCCATAGACGAACCCGTACTGGTCGGGCTCGGGCTTCCACCACGACCGGTACTTCGCCCCAAGGATCTGGCTGCGGTACGACTGGGCGAAGGCCAGGACCAGCGCATCGTTCGCGTCTTCGGGCATGCGGGCGAGCGTGTGGATGACCGGCGTGACCTCGTGGACCGGGAAGGCGTCGTACACGCGTCGCTGTTGATCCGCGACGTCCGATAGCGAAGGCATCGAAGCCCTCCCCACTCTCACCCAGTGGACGATCATGGGCTTCACGGGACGGAAGGTGGCAGTGATCCCACAGCGATCGCCCGGGGTTCCCCGCGTCGGCGCGTAGGCGCCGCAGGCCAGCGTTTGCTGAGCCCGGAGGTCATCCTTGGCCGTGATCTCGAAGCGCGTCACGCCTGCCGACGTAGTGCGGGATGCGCGCCCAGAAGCCGAGGGTCTTGAGCCCTGACTCACGGCGAGCCCATCTGGCCGTCCGAACGGCCCCTCCTTCTCAGTGGAACGGCGTTCCGCTCGACGACCGCGGGCGCGTACGCTCATCTCCTGCAACGTCGCCGGCCGAGCCAAGGCAATCCCGATGACTGTTCCCAGCCTGACGCCGCGCCCCGACGCCGACGTGCTCCGCGAGGTCGAGCAGCGGATCCTCTGGCTCGCAGTGCGGATGGTCGACCACGCGAACCGTCGTGGCGAGACCGCGATCAAGGTCGGCGGTCACCAGGCGTCGAGCGCATCGATCGTGTCGATCATGACGGCGCTCTGGTTCGGCCACCTCGGCGGAGAGGACAAGGTCGCGGTGAAGCCGCACGCCTCGCCCGTCTACCACGCGATCAAGTACCTCACGGGCGAGCTCGATCGCTCGTGGCTGACGCGGCTGCGCGAGCAGGGCGGCCTGCAGGCCTACCCGTCGCGCACCAAGGACCCGGACGTCAGCGACTTCTCGACCGGCTCCGTCGGGCTCGGTGCCGTCGCGCCGCTGTTCTCCGCGGCCACTCGTCGCTACGTCGACGCCCACTTCGGCGACCGTCCGCCGGCGCGCTTCGTCGCGCTCGTCGGTGACGCGGAGCTCGACGAGGGCAACGTCTGGGAGGCCATCGCCGACCCGGCCACGGCCGCGCTCGGCAACGTCTCGATCGTCGTCGACCTCAACCGACAGTCGCTCGACCGCGTCGTGCCGGAGATCCAGGCCAAGCGGCTGCAGTCCTTTTTCGCCGACGCTGGCTGGCACGTCGCCGAGGCCAAGTGGGGCAGCCGGATCGCCGGCGCCGATCCGATCATCCGCGACAGGATCACCGGGATGCGCAACGAGGCCTACCAGGCGATGTTCGGGCTGCGCGGCGAGGCGCTGCGCACGGCGTTCCTCGACGGAGCGGACCCGGCGCTCGGCCGCGCGATCGGCGACCTCGACGACGACACGCTCGCCGACACCGTCTTCGACCTCGGCGGACACGACCACGGCGTGCTGCTCGACCAGTTCGCGGCCTGCGACGCCGAACAGGACCGTCCGAGCGTGCTGTTCGCCTACACCATCAAGGGCTGGGGGCTGCCGATGGCGGGTGACCCGCTCAACCACGCCGCGCTCCTGACACCCGAGCAGATCGACGAGTACCGCTCAGCGCTCGGCCTCGACGAGACGACCGAGTGGGATCGACTCGACCCCGAGTCCCCGGCAGGCCGGCTCTGCGCCACCGTCGGCTCCGAGGTCAACAACACCGCCCCCGGACCGCGCCCCGCGATCACGATCCCGGCCAGCGTCGGGAAGTTCAAGGCGACCGGCGCCACCTCGACCCAGGACGCATTCGGCCGCGTGCTCGCCCGGTTCGGCGACACCGAGGAGATCGCGCGCCGCATCGTCACGACCTCGCCTGACGTCTCGATCTCGACCAACCTCGGCGGGTGGATCAACAAGCGCGGCGTGTTCGCACCGGAGGACGTCGACACCCACGGCGGCGGTGACCGGCTGCTCAAGTGGGCGCCGCGGCCCAGCGGTCAGCACATCGAGCTCGGCATCTCCGAGATGAACCTGTTCCTGATGCTCGGTCAGCTCGGGCTCAGCCACGAGCACCACGGCGAGCAGCTGATCCCGATCGGGACGGTCTACGACCCGTTCGTGCTCCGCGGCCTCGACGCGTTCATCTACGGCACCTACAACGCCTCGAGGTTCATCGTCGCCGGGACCCCTGCGGGCGTGACGCTCTCACCGGAGGGCGGCGCACACCAGTCCACGCTCACCCCGTCGGTCGGGGCGGAGCTCCCGGGTGTGCTCTACGCCGAGCCGACCTACGCGACCGAGGTCGACTGGTTCCTGTGCAACGGCGTCGAGCGGCTGCTGGCCGAGGACGGCGAGTGCCTGTACCTGCGGCTGTCGACCCGGCCCGTCGACCAGGCGCCGTTCGGGGCGGCCGTGGAGCGCATCGGCGAGGAACGCCTGCGCACGCAGGTCCTGGCAGGCGGCTATCGGTTGATCGACGCTCCGGACGACGGACGTCCCGGCGTGACGATCGCGACCACCGGTGCGATGGCGCCAGAGGCGCTCGCCGCGGCCGAAGAGCTCGAGGCCGAGGACGTCGCGGCCACCGTGCTGCTGCTGAGCTCTCCTGACCGTCTGCACCGCTCGTGGCGGGCGTCGTACGTCAACGACATCCGCGCGGCCCGGGTCACCCGCACCCCGAGCCACCTGCACCGGCTCGTCCCACGCGACGAGCGCGCTCGGCCGATCATCTCGCTGCACGATGCCGCGCCGCACGCGCTCGGCTGGCTCGGATCGGCGCTCGGCACCCGACAGCTCAGCCTCGGCGTCGACCGCTTCGGTGAGTCCGGGACCATCGCCGACCTTCATCGGGTGACCGGCATCTCCACCGGCGACGTCGTCAACGCGGCGTTGCTCGCGTTGTCCGACTGACCTTCGAGACACGGCGGTCCAGCGCCGTGTGGCAGCCGCTGCGTGACGTCGCGGGCGACCAATGGGCCCGGTCCCCGGCGGACGAGCACCTGAGCGCCACATCGCCCGGACGGGCGCTGGTGTCCACGCCGTCACGGCACGCAACGCCGATTGGTGCCAAGGTGGGCGTGCGCCCACGTGGAGCGCGGGGGCGGGAGCAGCAATCGAGCGCGGGTGGGAGCCATGGGCAGCGGGAGCGAGCGGTCGACGAATGCGTCCGGAAGCGCGCGCACGAGATGGCGTGCTCGTGGCGAGCACGCCACCCACGTGGTCGCAGCTCTGGCCCTCCTCGTGGGCTCGTCGTGGTCGATCGCCCCAGCCGAAGCCCAGGACGAGATGTCACCGATTCCGCTGATCGTGTCGGAGGCGTTGCAGCACCTGGAGATCGCGGCCGCACTCGACGGGTTCGAGGCGGCCGAGACCGGGGCGCCGGCGGACACCGGCGTACCCAACGGCATCCTGACGACGGCCGCGCTCACGGTGGACATCGGCCGTCCGCTCGTGGATGCGGACTTCCGGATCGATCCGTCGTTCGGACTCGACATCGTCAACGCCGGCTCCGCTGCCTTCGGGGCCAACCAGACCGTGATCACCGTGGTGCTGGCAGAGCTGGAGCGCCAGACCTCGAGCGACGACAACCTGATCGAGAACGTCTCGCTGGCGTTCTCGTACCCGGGTGACCAGGGGCTGGAGTCCAGTGACTTCGGCAATGATCCGCTGATCGGCTTCGCCAACGTCATGGACGACGGTGTGCGACAGGGGGAGCAGCTCACCACCTACCAACGGATCGTCGACGGTGTGTGGTCGCCGTTCGCAAACCCCATCGGGGCATGGATCGTCGAGGGCGAAGATGCGGTGCTCCACGCATGGGCCCTGCCGGGCGTCCCCGATCGCGTCGCCGTGATCTCGTCACACGCGGCAGTCGCCCAGCGTGAGGCGCTGTACTTCCAGAGTGAGTCGCCCACGCTGCCGACGGCCTTCGTGGACGTCGCGACGCTGAACGACACGAGCGCGCTGACCGGGTATCGCATGGCCACGGAGGTGGTCCAGACGAACCCTCCGGGGGTGGTCCTGACGAACAACCCGATTGAGCCGACCCCGGGCGCAGCCGCCGGCAGCTTCCCGATCGTCCCGGTGGTCGGGGGCGTCGGCGCCGGTGCCCTGGGTCTCTGGGCCCTGGGGCGGGGGCGCCGCCGGGGCCAGCCCG
>CBDTYW010000081.1:0-13610 GCA_965364735.1 uncultured Nitriliruptoria bacterium | reverse complement strand
GGGCGGTCGGCTGGGCGGTCGGCTGCGCGGTCTGGCCCGGAGCAGGCGCGGTCGACGTGGTGCTCGGGGCCGGCGCGACGCTGGCACCGCCGGTCGGCGCTGCCGTCGGGGCCACGGTCTGCGCCCCCGTGGGAGCTGCGGCCTGGCTCGTGTCAGGTGCCGCGACCGGCTGCTCGACGTAGACCGGCTCCGGGACCCCACCGACCGAGTTGATCAGCGCCCCGTTGATGATGACGTCGAGCTCGTCCTGCTCGACACGCGAGCCACACGCGGCTGAGATCATGCTCAGCGCAACGACGCCGGCCACCAGCCGGACACGACGGATCTGTACTGCACGCATTGCTGCTCCCGCACTTCATGGATCTTCTGCCCGTGGACATCTTCGACACCCGGCAGGCGCCCACCTCCCACATGGTGCCCTGCAGGTGCACGGCGCGCGCACCGCCCGTGCGATGTCGCCGGCTCAGCCCACGCCGTTGATGTGTCGACGCACAGCTGCCCGATCGATCTTGCCCATCGCGGTCCTCGGCAGCTCGTCGACCACGACGACGACCTCGGGGTGCTCGTGCCGGGCCAGCTTGTCCGCGAGATGGGCGCGGAGCCCTTCGACGTCGGGTGCGGTCCCGAGCGCCACGATCATCGCGACGCCGATCGCGCCCATCACGTCGTGGTCGCGACCAACGACCGCAGCCTCGCGAACGCCCGGATGCGACATGACGGCGGTCTCGACTGGCCCGGGATGAACGTTGTAGCCACCGCGAACCCAGGAATCGCCGACCCGTCCGAGCAGGGTGAGCCGCCCGTCGTCGTCGAGACGGCCGTCGTCGCTGGTGCGCAGCCAGCCGTCCACCAGCGTCTCCGCGGTCGCGTCCGGGTTCTGCCAGTAGCCGACGGTCGCGGCCGGCGAGCGGAGCCAGACGCGATCGTCCCCGCCGATGCGCACGTCGATCCCCGGTCGCGGATGACCGACGGTCGACCAGACCGCTGCACCGTCGTCGGGCGCGGTCGCCGTGCCGACGCCGCCGGACTCCGTCGACGAGTACCGGATCGAGTAGCCGGCACCGAACGTCTCCGAGGCGCGTCGCACCAGCGCCGGCGTCGACGGACCCCCGCCGACGATGAGCTGCTGGACGCTCGAGACGTCCCGCGGCCGCGCCTGCTGCTCCGCGACGAGCAGCGCGATCTGCGCGCTCACCCCGCCGAGGGCGCCGATCCGGTGCTGCTCCACGAGGTCGAGGACGTGAGCGGCACGCCACTTCGGCAGGAGGTGCACGGTCAGGCCGGTGCGCAGATACCACGGCAGCTTCGTCATGAACCCGACGTGGACGAGCTCGGTCGAGGCGATCAGGTGGCTCGTCGCCTCCTCCCCCGGCGCTCCCCACGCGCTCCCCGCGTCGAGGATGCCGATCGCGGCCAGCTGACGGTCGGTGAAGACCGCGCCCTTGGGCGTCCCCGTGGTCCCCGAGGTGAACACGATCATCCGTGGACGCGACCGACAGTCCGGACGACGATGACGCGACGCGGGCCCGCGGAGACCAGCGAGCGGATCCCCGCCGACCACCACCTCGATGATGTCGGCGTCGGCGACCGTGCACGCGTCGGGGCGCAGGTCCGAGGTCGTGATGACGACGTCCGGGCAGAGCTCGCCCAACACGTCAGCGCGAGCGGCCGCCGGAAGCCTGGTGTTCACCCCCGCGACGATCGCGCCCATCCGCGCGACGGCGAGCATCGCGACGACGTACTCGATCGATGACGGCACGAGCAGCGCGACCACGTGACCGCTCTGCACGCCCGCCTGCTCCAGACCTGCGACCACCTCGACGGTGACCTGGTCGAGCTCTGCGTAGGTGAGCACCCGCCCGTCATGTTCTGCGACGATCGCCGCCCGACCGCCGAACCTCGCCGCGGCCTCCCGCAGGACCGCGTTGACGAGGTTCACGAGGCTGCTCGGGGCGCCGTCACTCGGGCTGCTTGCGCCCGGTGATGCTCCAGTGAACAACCCGCGCCATCGACGACTGCAGGTTCTCTCGCGGAACCCCCCAGCCCACCAGCCCGGTGCGGTGTTCGGCGACGTGTGCCAGCATCGAGACGAGCACGGCAGCCTGCGCCTCGGGCTGCAGCGACGGGTCGTGACGACCTCTGGCCTGCATCTCCGCGAATGCGTCACGAAGGTGCTCGGTGACGGGGCCGAGCATGCGGTTGCGGATCGCTCGGTGCTCGGCGGAGCCCTCCGCGATGGAGAGGTCCAGCACCCGCAGGACGGCCTCGTGCTCGATCCAGAAGTCGAGGAAGGCGCCGGCGATGTCCATCGCGGTGGCCCAAGCCGCCCGTCCCATCCAAGAAGCGTCACGCAGCGCGACGAGCAGTCGCTCGGCGTCGACCGCGGTGCGCTCGGCGATGACGGCGATGGCCGCTTCCACATCCGGGAAGTACTGGTAGAACGAGGCAGGTGAGGAGCCGACCTCGCGCGCGATGTCCACGACCTTCAGGTCGCGGTACGGCGTCGTGGCCAGCATCGCCGCGGTCGTCGCGAGGAGCTTCTCCCGCGTCTCGCGGCCTCGGGGACCGGGGACGCGGCCGTCAGCGGCGACAGGGGTCTCAGCGGGGTCGCCGTCGACCGGTGCATCCGGGTCGAGGCGGAAAGAGGAGGAGTCGTCAGCCATGCCGACAGGCTAGCCAGAGATCTGACGAGGCGTCAGATCGTGCTCGCGGACAACGCTGCGACAACCTGATCGGACGTGGTCACCGTGGCCAGCAGCGCGAGCGTCTGGTCGATCACCTGATCGGCGTAGGCCGTCGGGATGCCGACCACCGCGTCGCGCGGCAGGATGACCCGGTAGCCGAGGTTCACGGCGTCCATCACGAGGTTCGTGATGGCGACGTTGACCGACACCCCGACGACGACGAGCGTCGTGATGCCGAGGTTGCGCAGCAACGGGTCGAGATCCGTTCCGGCCATCGGGTTCAGGCCGTGGGTCCTCGTGGAGCGGAGGTCGGAGGCGTGTCCCGCGAGCTCCTCGACGAGCCCCGCCTGCGGAGAACCGGCGAGCAGCACGACGTCAGATCGCGCTGCCGCCGCGAAGAGCCGTGCGTTCGTGTTGCTGCCCTGCCCGTCGGCACGACGCTCCGCGAGCCCATGGATGACCGGCGCGCCATGTGTACGCGCGGACACGACGACGCGGACGAGCGCCTCGAGCATCGCGGGTCGTGCGGCTGCAGCGAGCTGCGGGAAGATCGCGCCGTCGCCGTCGGCGTCACCGAGGACGCCGAGCTGACACTCGGACGTGACGACGGCCGTCGTCGACGGGTCGAGCGGGGCGAGTGGCCTCACGCCTCTCCGCCGAGCGGGTGATCGGCAGCGGTGACGTCGGGGAGGTCGAAGTCCAGGTTCGGTGCCTCCAGGCCGCCGTCGACCTCGATCGTCTTGCCGGTGACGTACTTGCCGGCGCGCGACGAGAGCCACAGCACGGTAGCAGCGATGTCCTCGGCCTCGCCGATCACCCCGAGCGGCGTCCTGCTCTCCATCGAGGTTCGGGTCGCCTCGTCGGAGACGACGAACTCGAGCGCGGACGTGTCGACGGACCCCACCGCGATCGCGTTGACGCGGATCGTCGGGGAGAGGTCTCGGGCTGCGAGCGCGGTGAAGTGCAGCATCGCCGCCTTGGCGGTGCCGTAGGCGAGGAAGCCGCGCTCGACGACGCGGCCCATGATCGAGGAGATGTTCACCACGCTCGCCTGCGGCGAGCGAAGGAGCAGCGGGACGGCCGCGCGCAGCAGCGCGTGGGCCGTCGTGACGTTGAAGTGGAAGGCCTCCTCGAGGAAGTCCTCCTCGGTCATCATGTACGGCAGCGGCATCGTGCCTCCGACGTTGTTCACGACGATGTCGAGCCGCCCGAACTCCCGCTCGGCGACGGAGACGAGACCGCGGACCTGGTCGAGGTCGGAGAGGTCGGCCGCGACGACGACGGCGCGACGCCCGGTCGCCGCGATCTGCTCGGCGACCTTGTCGAGGTCCGCCTTCGTGCGCGAGGCGATGACGATGTCGGCGCCGGCTTCCGCGAGCGCGACGGCTGTCGCCGCGCCGATGCCGCGTCCTGCACCGGTGACGATCGCCACGTGGTCGGTGACGAGGAAACGTTCGAGGATGGTCATGCGTCGGACTCCATGGTGACGAGGACGGGACGGGGCGCGGCGAAGGTGCCGGACATCTTGGTGAACCATGTGGCCATGACCGGGCGCTTCGGCAGGCCGAGCGTACGAAGCGCGACGGCGTGCGGATGATCCCCGAGCTCGATCTCGCCACCGCCGAGCTTCACGCCGACGCCGGTCGCCGCGGTCGTGAACGTCGTCGCATGCAGCGCGCCGTCGATGGTGGTGTAGGTCGTCAGCGGCGTCGGCGACTGCGTCTTCGTCCCCGTCGCGGGGCCGCGCATCGTCAGGACGTGGCGTCCGTCCGCGTGCCAAGAGCCCTCCGCGACACCATCGGTGACGTCGAGCGCGAGGTCGTCGACGGTCTTCGGGAAGCCCCAGATCTGCTCACCTGCGTCACGCGTGAACTGCTGGCTCACCGGCAGCCAGCGGATCCACGTCGACACCTTGCCCGTCGCCATGTCGCGGCCCTCCCGGACCTTCTCGACCATGCTGCGTGCTCTGACCTCACGAACGACCAACGCGACCGAGACCTCGAGGTAGTCACCGAGGTCGTTGTCGATGTAGTCGATGAATGTGACGGTGAGCGAGGCCTTGCCCGGGCCGGACGGGACGACCTCGAGCCGGCCGTCCGGCAGCCAGCCGCGAGCCTGTCCTGCATCGACGAGGAAGACCAGCGACAGCGCGCGGGCCTCTCGGACCTCGCAGGGGAGTCGGACGTCGACGTCGCCGACGCGGATGGACGTGGGATCTGGACCCGCCATGTCAGAGCTCCTGTGGTGCGCCGGTAGGCTTCGCAGTGAATCTGACGGCCCGTCAGAACCGTCTGAGGGGATGAGCATGCCACGTAGCTCCGCGCTCGGCCCGGTCGGTTCCGCCGACCGTCCCCCCGCTCCGTCCCCGTCCGCACGCGCGCTCGTGGCCGACCGCGTCCGTCGGGGCCTCTCGCTGCTGCCCGGCTTCGGGCTCGCCCCGATCCCGGTCCGCGTGGCGAAGGCAGGCTTCGCGATGGCGAGACGCCGCCGCCACTCGCCCATCTACCCGGCGCTGCCCGCCGCGCGACCGACCCCGGGCGTCCTCGCCAACATCGCGGTCGACGAGCTGGCCCTCGGGATCTTCCGCACGCCTCGCCGCGAGCCACGCCCCGACGACTACCCAGACTTCGCGGCGCACGTCGGCGACGCGCACGCGCACTACTCCGCGCTCGGCCACATCGCCGATCCCCTCGCCCACCACCCGACTCCCCCGCCGCTGCACGGCGAGCCCCAGGAGCCGGGCCACGTCCACGGCGTGGCGATGAAGCGGCTGTCGTGGTCCAGCGGGTTCCGCGTCGACGAGGGGGCGCCCGGCGGCGACACGTGGCCCGTCGTGGGCCGCAACGCAACCGCCAGCGCGATCATCGTCGAGCACCCCGACGGTGGCGCGGACCGTCCGTGGCTCGTCTGCATTCACGGCCTCGGCACCGGCCGCGCCATGCAGGACCTGTTCTGCTTCCGCGCCAAGCACCTCCAGCGCGACCTCGGGCTCAACCTCGCGTTCCCCGTCCTGCCGCTGCACGGTCCACGCGGCGACTCCGCGATGCACGGGACCGAGTTCCTGTCCTCAGATCTCGTCGCCTCGGTGCACGGTGTGTCCCAGGCCGTGTGGGATCTCCGCCGACTCCTCGGCTGGATCCGCGGCCGCAGCGACGGGGCGATCGGCCTGCACGGCGTCAGCCTGGGCGGCTACCTCACGTCGCTGCTGGGATCGATGGAGCCAGATCTCGCTGCGGTCATCGCCGGGGTCCCGCTGACCGACATCCCCGCGTTGTTCGCCTCGCACGCCCCGGCGCGCGTCCGTCGGATCGCGGACCGGTACGGGATGCTGGGCCAGGCGCCGCACGAGCTGCACCGGATGATCTCCCCCCTGGCCATGCAGCCGCTCGTCCCTCACGACCGACGGTTCATCTACGCCGGGCTCGCCGATCGGCTCACCACGCCCGTACAGGGCCACCGGCTCTGGATGCACTGGCAGCGCCCCGAAGCGCTCTGGTTCCGGGGCGGCCACCTCGGCTTCCTGTGGTCGCGGGAGGTCCAGGCGTTCGTCGACGGGGCGTTGACCGAGTCCGGCCTCGTCGGACACAACGCCCCGATCCTCCGCGCACAGACTGGCTGACCCCGTCACACTGGCGACACATCGAGAGCGCAACGCCATCTGGCGCTGACGGGAGTACGCGTGGATCGCCTGTCCGGGCTGGATGCCGGGTTCCTCTACATGGAGACCCCGACGCTGCACATGCACACGCTGAAGATCGCGTTGCTCGATCCCAGCGAGGCTGAGGGTGGATGGTCGTTCGACCGCTTCCTCGAAGTGCTCGGCGAGCGGCTGCACCTGCTCCCGCCCTTCCGGCGTCGGCTCGTGCAGGACCCGCTGCGGCTGCACCATCCCGTCTGGATCGAGGACGAGGCCTTTGACCTGCGCACCCACGTCCGCCACATCGGCGTCCCGCCGCCGGGCACGATGACGCAGCTCGACGAGGTCATCGGCGAGATCGCCTCACATCAGCTGGACCGCAACCACCCGCTCTGGGAGCTCTGGGTCGTCGAAGGACTTGCCTCCGGTGAGGTGGCGTTCGTCACGAAGATGCATCACGCCATGGCGGACGGGATCGCCGCGTCGGCGCTGCTCGCAAACGTCATGGGGCTGATGCCGCCTCCGCCTGACGCGGCCGTCGACGTCCAGCCGTGGGAAGGCGAAGTGGCTCCGTCCGGCTGGTGGCTCACCCAGCAGGCGTTCCGCGAGTACGGCCGGCAAGCGGTCGAGCTGCCGGGCCTCGTCGGCAAGACCGTCTCCGGCGCCACCGCGGTCGTACGGCGCAAGCGTGGCTCCGAGGTCTCGACGCCGATGCCGATCCTGTCCGTGCCGAAGGCGTCGTTCAACGGATCGCTCACCCCCCGTCGCTCCTTCGCCTCCACATCCCTCTCCCTGGATGACTTCCGTACGGTGAAGACGGCGTTCGACGTGTCGATCAACGACGTCGTCCTCGCCTGCGCCTCGGGCGCGCTGCGCCGGCTGCTGGACCGCAACGGCGAGACCCTGACGCGTTCGCTCGTCGCCGGGGTGCCGACGTCGACCGACACCGATGAGACCCGCGGGCGTCTCGGCGGCAACCGCGTCGGCAACCTGTTCACGTCGCTCGCCACGGATCGCAAGGACCCGCTCGAGCGCCTCCACGCGATCCACGAGGTCACGTCGGAGGCGAAGCACATCCAGAACGCGCTCGGCGCGGACATGCTCAGCAACTGGGTCCAGTACGCCCCGCCCGGCATCTACGCCGGCCTGATGCGCCGCTACTCGAAGTGGGGCGGCGCGGACCGCCACGCCCCGCCGATCAACCTCGTCGTCTCCAACGTCCCCGGACCCCGCGAGCAGCTCGAGATCGCCGGCGCCCGCCTGACCGGCCTCTTCTCCGTCGGCCCGATCCTCGAAGGGATCGGCCTGAACATCACCGTCTGGTCCTACGACGGCCGCATGAACGTCTCGGCCATCGCCTGCCCCGCGACGCTGCCGAACCTCCGCCAGGTCGTCGACGACTTCGCCGACCAGCTCGACGAGTACCTCGCCCTCGCCCAGTAGCCCGACCCCTTCGGTCAGCACCCACCAACTTCGCCGAGCGACGGATTTCCCTGCGTGGTGCAGGTTTGGGCATCGCTCGGCGGAAGGGTCCGCGCCCACCAACTTCGGCGAGCGACGGATTTCCCTGCGTGGTGCAGGTTTGGGCATCGCTCGGCGGGAGGGTTGGGTCAGGTGGTGTTGGTGACGGCGGCGGCGAGGAGGATGCCGACGAGGGTCTTGGCGTCGGTGATCGTGCCGAGGTGGGCCTCGGCGACGAGGTCGGAGAGCGGGAGGCGGACGATCTCCATCGCGGCTTCCTCGTGCTCGAGGACGAAGCCGTCGGGGGCATCCGCCTCGGTGAGGCCGGTCGCGAGGTAGACGGTGGTCTGCTCGGTGGTCCAGCCCGCCGAGTTCCAGAACGTCGTCAGCACGCGAAGATCGGTGCAGGCCAGGCCAACCTCCTCGGCGAGCTCACGACGGGCCCCGACCTCCGGGTCCTCGCCGTCAACGTCGAGCAGGCCGGCCGGGATCTCGAGGAGGAACTTCGATGTGGGGTGGCGGTACTGGCGCAGCAGCGCGACGGTGCCGTCGTCGAAGAGCGGGACGACGCCGACGGCAGACAGGTGCTCGGCGACCTCGCGCTGCGCGGTCTGGCCGTCGGGCATGACGACGTCATCGACGCGCATCGTCGTGAAGCGCGAGGACCACGCGACCTCGGAGCCCGTCGTGGTGAACGGGACGGTCATCCGCGCTGGCCCGAGGCCAGCTCGACGGCGTCGCGGATCTCGCCCACCGTGGGCTCGTCGAGCCCGACGGGCAGACGTCCCTGCATCTCGCGGGCTCGGAGCTTGGCCGCACCGATGAAGCCGGCGAACAGCGGGTGCGCACGGTTCGGGCGGGACTTGAACTCCGGGTGCGCCTGCGTCGCGATGAAGAACGGGTGACCCGGGAGCTCGATGAACTCGACGAGCCGGTCATCCGGCGACAGACCCGAGAACCTCAGGCCCGCCTCCTGCATGCTTCGGCGGTAGACGTTGTTGAACTCGTAACGGTGGCGGTGACGCTCATAGACGACCTCGGCGCCGTACAGACGACGGGCCAAGGATCCCTCGGCGAGCTTGGCCGGATAGGAACCGAGCCGCATCGTGCCGCCCTTGTCCTCGACGTCGACCTGGTCGGGCATGAGATCGATGACGGGGTCCGGCGAGTTGCGCTCGAACTCCGCGGAGTCGGCGTACTCGAGGCCGACGACGTTGCGGGCGAACTCGATCGCAGCAGCCTGCAGGCCGAGACAGATCCCGAGGAACGGGATCTCGTGCTCGCGGGCGACCTGAACGGCGAGCATCTTGCCCTCGACGCCCCGCACCCCGAACCCCCCGGGCACGAGCACGCCGTGCGTCCGACGGAGCCGGTGCGCGATGTTCTCGTCGGTCAGATCATCGGACGAGACCCAGTCGATCTCGACGTTGACGCCGTGGTGGAGTCCCCCGTGGCGCAGCGCCTCGGCGACGGACAGGTAGGCGTCCGGCAGCTCGACGTACTTGCCGGTGATCGCGATGCGGACGGTCTCGCGGGCGGACTGCACACGCGCGACGAGGTCCTCCCACTCGGTGAGGTCCGGCTCGACGTCCGGGAGCCTGAGCCGACGGGCGACGACGGTGTCGAGGCCCTCCTCGCGCATGGCGAGCGGCACCTCGTAGAGCGAGGACTGATCGACCGCAGCGATGACGGCGTCGACGTCGACGTCACAGAGCATCGCGACCTTGCGCTTGAGCCCGGAGTCGAGGTCGCGGTCGGCACGCAGCACGACGACGTCCGGCTGGATACCGATCGAGCGGATCTCGCGCACGGAGTGCTGCGCGGGCTTGGTCTTGAGCTCGCCGGCGGCGCTGATGTAGGGGACGAGCGCGCAGTGGACGTAGCAGATGTTGTCGCGGCCGACGTCGTAGCGGAACTGGCGGATCGACTCGAGGAACGGCAGGCCCTCGATGTCACCGACCGTGCCGCCGACCTCGACGATGACGACGTCCGCGTCCTTGCCGACGGTGGCGATCCGGTGCTTGATCTCGTTGGTGATGTGCGGGATCACCTGGACGGTCTTGCCGAGGAACTCGCCCCGACGTTCCTTGGCGATCACGGTCGACCAGATCTGGCCGGACGACACCGACGATCCGCGACGGAGGTTCTCGTCGATGAAGCGCTCGTAGTGGCCGAGGTCGAGGTCGGTCTCGCCGCCGTCGTCGGTGACGAAGACCTCGCCGTGCTCGAACGGGTTCATCGTGCCGGGGTCGACGTTGATGTAGGGATCGAGCTTCTGCATCGTGACGCGCAGGCCACGAGCCTTCAGCAGCCGCCCCAGCGAGGCAGCCGTGATGCCCTTGCCGAGGGCCGACGCGACCCCGCCCGTCACGAAGACGTACTTCGTGGGGCTGTCCCCGGTGAATGGCGATGCGTCCAACGTGGTGCTCCTCCGCGGGCCGCGGCAGGCCCGTTGCACACTATCGAGATCGCCACGCACGACACAACGACCGCCCCCACCCGGTGCGGCAGGGGTGCACGCTGCGGCCAGCCGGCCGCCCGTCAGGCGAAGCGGCGACCGAGCTCGGTGCCGGACGATGCTTCCCATGCCTCATCGGACGATGACGCGTCGTTCTTGGTCGTGCCGGCCTTCGACGCGTCGACGGACTTCGTGGCGTCACCGTCGGACGAGGTCGGCGTGTCGGCCTTCTTGTCGGACGTCTTCTCCGTCGCCTTGTCAGCCTTCGCAGGCTTCGACGGCAGGTCTTCGACCAGTCGGTAGACGCCGCCATCGACGACGATCAGCCCTTCGTCGACGGCCTTGCGACGCGCGCCGTTGAGGCCGCGTCCGTCGTTGATCCCGAGCGCCACCACCAGATCCGCGGTTCCCGCGGTCCCGCCAGCGGCGGCGATGGCCGCAACCAGGTCCTGCTCGGTGACCTTCTTCGTCGGGGCCTTCGCAGGCTTCGCGGCCTTGGCAGCCTTGGCCGGCTTCGGGGCCGACTTCGCGGAGGTGGCCTTCTCCGGCTTCGCGGCCGCGGGCGAAGCGGCCGGCTCCACCGTGGTCGCGGGCAGGGCAGACGCCCCGTTGAGCGCTCCGATGGCGCCTTCAAGCCCCGAGATCGCCGCGGTGACGGCAGCCATGCGCTCCTCGAGCGCGGCGCGTTCGTTCTGGAGCAACACCAGCGACGAGGCGAGGCTGATCACGGTGGGGTCACGAGGCTGCACGCTGGCTCCTTGGGGCTCGGCGGGGAGGATACGACTTCGACGCGTCAGCGCTCGCGCACCGTCGGCAACCCGCGCGGAAACCTCGGGTGGTGCGCCGTGCCGAGGTCGCCGTGCGTCTCGACATGCGTGTGCGGCCGGCCGACGAGGTGCCCGGCGGTCGGCACGTCCGCCGTGGCGAGGAACTTCCGCGCGACGTCGTGCCCGCGCGCCAGCAGGTCGGGCGTCGACGCGAACGACAGCGGTGCCCGCCCCGTGACGCACGGCCGGTCGAGGTAGAGCACCGGGATCTCCGCGGCGACCTGCGGGACCTCGATGAGGACGCGCTGGCGGATCGCGGTCCCGAACGCTGCGACCGTCGTCTCGGCGACCCCGGAGGGGACGATCTCGCGGTGGCAGATGTCGCCCGGGTCGAGCACGACGATGCTCACCGCTCCCATCGCCCGCGCCGCGAGGAGCGGGACGTTCGAGGTGACCCCGCCGTCCCAGTACGGCTCACCGTCGATCTCCTGGACAGGTAGCACGCCCGGCAGCGCAGCGCTCGCGAGCAGCGGCAGGACGAGATCCCCGGCCGCGAAGGCGTGCGGGTGGCCGACGAGCACGTGGGAGGCAACCGCGGCGAACGGCAGCGCGAGCTCTTCGAACGTCGGGGTCGGCCCGAGGAAGTCGTGGACGATCCGACGCAGCCCGTCGTCGGGGAACGCGCTCTCCCCCGCGAGCACACGACGCCCCTGCGCCCACAGCGAGCCCGGGAAGACGTGCTCGGTCGTCAGCAGCGACCAGGAGTCCGCCAACAGCTCGGCAGCCTGGGCGACGTCGCCCACGTCGGCGAGCACCGCCCCGTTGAGCGCCCCGACGGAGGTCCCCACCACGAGGTCCGGGTGGATCCCGACCTCGCCGAGCGCACGGAGCATCCCGACCTGCAGCGCCCCGAGCGTGGCGCCGCCACCGAGGACGAACGCGAGCGGACGGGGAAGGGACTGCCAGCGGGCAGGATCGTGGCTCATCGCGGCTCCGGGGTGGGGTACGGCAGGCCGGTCGCCGGGTCGATGACGAGGCCGTCGCTGTTGAGGACGGGCGGCACGAGGACCGGCTGGGACCGGTCCTTCACCTCGAGGTGTACGTGCGGGTACGGGCCGTCGTCCACGAACTGATCGATCTGTGACGCGAACGGGAACAGGTTCGGCGACGCGGCGAGGACCGTCTGCCCGGCCACGAGGTGGCTGCCGATGCTGACCGCCGGACCGCGGACGTGCAGCACCGTGATCCGGATCGACGGGTCCGCGAAGGGGGCGATGTCGATGCGATGGTCCGGGTAGCGGCCCTCGAGGTCGTAGGGCCGGATGTCGACGACCACGCCGTCGACCGGCGAGAAGACGGTTGCGTCGGCGCGCATCATCAGGTCGACCGCTGCGGTCGCCGGACGTCGACGTCCCCGCGACGCCATCACCCGGTAGGTGCGGCGGCCCTCGAGCACGCGGGGCGCCGGGGGCAGCACGATCTCCGGGACCTCCTCGAACAACGGCTCGTCGGTCTCGGGATCACGCAGCTGCACGCCGTCCTCGCCGAGCAGCGGCACCGGGTCTGGCGTCGGGACGAGGAGATCGGCGCGCTCCGGGTGCTCGTCGAAGCGCCCCGGCTCGTCGATCTCGCCGTCGTGGTCGAGATCCGTGACGGGGGGCGCGAACTTCGTCGGGTTGTGGCTCGCCACCGCGACGCCGAGCGGATCCATCCGGATCGTGTCTCCCGCGTTGGCCTCGTGGAATCCGATCGCGATGACGTCGCCCGGGACGCTCAGCACGACGTCACCGATGGTCGCGAAGCTCGCGTGCTCGATCGGCTCAGCGGCGGGCGGCGCGATCGTCGGCTCGGCGACCCGTTCGGTCTGCGCCTCACGGGTGAGGTGCGGCAGCGGCAGGTCGTCGACGACGTCCGGAACGGACGAGACCAGCACGACGAGCCCGAGCACCGCAAGGGGGGCGGCGAGACGACGGTTGCTCACGCAGGCACGCTGCGCGTCCGGGCCTCGGCGAGCAGGCGACGTGCGTGTTCCCGCCCCGCTTCCCCGCCGGCGTCACCGCTGAGCATGCGGGCCAGCTCGTCGACGCGGTCGGCGTCGGCGACGACTCGGACCTCTGTCACCGTGCGCCCGTCGCGGACGTCCTTGGTGACGACGGCGTGCGCGTCCGCGAACGCTGCGAGCTGGGCGAGGTGGGTGACGCACAGCACCTGGCGTCCCGCGACCGCCAGACGGGCGAGCTTCGCTCCGACCTGCATCGCTGTGGCGCCACCGACACCGGCGTCGACCTCGTCGAACACGAGCACCTCGGCGTCGTGGACGTCCGCCAACGCCACCGCGACCGCGAGCGCGACGCGGGATCGCTCGCCGCCGGACGCGACCTCGTCGATCGGTCCGCCAGGCTCCCCCGGGTTGGCTGCGAGCTCGAACGCGACGCGGTCCGCACCGTGGGGGCCGAAGTCCTCGGCTGACTCCGAGGTGTCCAGAACGACGCGGAACTCGGCGTGCGGCATCGCGAGGTCGGCGAGATGGCCGGCGACGCGGCCGCCGAGCTCGTCGGCGGCGACCCGGCGCCCGGTGGTGATCGCCTGGGCGAGCGTGCGCA
>CBDTYW010000080.1:0-13619 GCA_965364735.1 uncultured Nitriliruptoria bacterium | reverse complement strand
ACGGGATGTCGAGACCGGGGATCAGCGTGATCGGGGCGTCGGGGGACTCAGCTCCCGGGAGCGGTGCGATCACGGGGCTGGTCGCGGTGGGAACCGGCGCCGTGGTGGCGACGGGGACCGGCACGGTCGGCGTCACGGTCGGTGTCACGCTCGGCACGGGGACGGTCGGCACGGGCACGGTCGGCACGGGCACGACGGGCGTCGACGTGCTGGGCGTCGGGGCCGGGACGGTCGGGGTGACCGGGACCGTCGGGGTGACCGTGGGGACCGGGACGGTCGGGGTGATCGTGGGGACCGGGACGGTCGGGGTGGACGTCGGGGTGATCGTGGGGACCGGGACGGTCGGGGTGGACGTCGGGGTGACGGTCGGCGTCGGGACGGCCGGCGGCGTGACGGTCGGCGTCGGAATCACGGACGGGGTGGTGACGGTCGGGGTCGGGGTGGGGGTGAGCGTCGGTGCGGTGACGGTCGGCGTCGGCACGGGCAGAACGGGCTCGTTCGGCTCGGGGGTGTGGATCGGGTTCACCTGGCCGGGCAGGACCTCGATGCCCATCAGCCGCGGCGAGTTGGTCCGCGGGATGAACGAGAGGTCGATCGTGGGCGTCGTCGCCTGGACCCGGTAGGCGCGCATCGCCCCGCGGTAGCCGCCGAAGCGGTCGTAGACGTCGAGGTTGGTGAGGACGCGGACACCCTGGAGCCAGGTGTCGTGTCGGCGGAACCCGTCACGCTGGCCGTTGCTCGCGATCTCGGCGAAGTACAGGCGCACCGTGTAGGTGCCCGGGATCACGGGGAACTGGTAGCCGAACGCGTCGCCGCTGGGGTCCGAGTCGTAGCGCTCGGTCTGGAAGACCTCGATGGGAACCGCACCGGGCGTGGACGAGTGGCGGCTGATGGTGCGCGTGGTCGAGGCGAACTCGGAGGCGGCGCCGCGGACGTACAGCGACGGGCTCGAGGCGTTGTCGGCGGACCAGCCGCCAGAGAGCGCCGGGCCACCGACGTTGATGCGGTAGGTCGGCGGCGTCGCGGTCGGGACCGTGGTCTCCGTCGGCGTGGGCACCTCGACGGGGCCCACGTCCAGCGCCGCGGAGGCGGGGCCGGTCGTGATCATCGTCGCGATGAGCGCGAAGACGGTGGCGGCGGTCAGCGTGACCCGCGAATGCAGCGATGAAGATCGCACGGGGATTCCCTCTCAGAACAGGCGGGAGGGGTCTTGAGCGTCACCGATCGGTGACGTCGGACACGACGTGCGCGTCCTCAGAGTCCCCCTCCGTCGTGCCATGCTCGCGTGTCATACCGGCCGCCGCGACCCCCAGATCGGACACATCGGTTCAAGATGTGCGGATCACCTCCCGATGGGTCACGATGCAACCCCGGTGCCTGGCTCGTCCGGACTAGTCAAGTCGTGCGCCCACCGTGTTGATGAATGCGGAGAGCGCACCAGTTCGTCAACGACGCCTCGCGCGGGTCGACGGAACAGCATCGTCGGACCACAAACCTCACCCTCCGGAACGAGATCGCCCATGAGCGAGCAGCTGGACAAGCGAGACATCCCCGTCGTCATCCTGTGCGGTGGCTTCGGTACCCGGCTGCGGGGAGCGGTCGAGGAGGAGATCCCCAAGCCGCTCGTCCCGGTTGGTGACTTCCCCATCCTCTGGCACGTCATGAAGGTCTACGGCGCCCAGGGTTTCCGGCGCTTCGTGCTGTGTCTGGGCTACAAGTCCTGGACCATCAAGCAGTACTTCATGTCGTACCGCGAGCAGCAGGCGTCCTTCTCGATGAACCTCGGCGATGGCGGTGCGCTGACCTACCACGACGAGGTCACCGAGGAGGACTGGGAGATCACGTTCGCCGAGACCGGTCTGGCCACCCAGACCGGGGGACGGCTCTCCCGCATCCGTCGCTACATCGACACCGAGACGTTCGCGTTCACCTACGCGGACTCGATCGGCGCGATCGACCTCGACGCCCAGCTCGCGGTGCACCGCGCGTCTGGTCGGATCGGGACCGTGACCGGCGTGAACCCGGTGAGCCGCTACGGCGAGATCGTGGTCGAAGGCACCGACGTCGTCGAGTTCAACGAGAAGCCGACCGTCGCGACGGGGCGGATCTCGGGGGGGTTCTTCCTCTTCCAGCGTGAGATCTTCGACTACGTCCACGACGGCGCTGACCTGGTCTTCGAGACGGGCCCGCTGCCGAAGCTCGCCCGCGACGGGCAGCTGTCCATGTACGAGCACAACGGCTTCTGGCGCGGGATGGACACCTACCGCGAGTACAAGGAGCTCAACGATCTGTGGGCCGCGGACGAGGCGCCCTGGAAGATCTGGTGAGCCCCGGCGGCTCCCCCCCCGACGAGGGTGGGTGCAGATTGACCTGATCGAACGGCCGCATCGCCGCTCGATGTCGGGTTGCATACGCGGGCCTGCGACGACGGAAGGCTCGACGCATGACCACGCACCGCTGTCAGGTGACCGGGGAACCGCTCACGATCGTGTTCGCCGACCTCGGCGAGCAGCCGCTGGCGAACAGCCTCGAGCGCGCCGGCGAGCCCCCCGGTCCGACCTACCCGCTCGTGGCCTACATCTCGTCGACGGGGCACGTCCAGGTTCCCCCGCACGTCGCCACCGCCGACATGTTCGATGACGACTACACCTACTTCTCGTCGTTCTCGACCTCGTGGGTCGCGCACGCCAAGCGCTACGCCGAGGCGATGATCCCGCGCTTCGGCCTCGGGGCGGACAGCCTCGTGATCGAGATCGCGAGCAACGACGGCTATCTCCTCCAGTGGTTCGTCGAGCGCGGCGTCCCGGTGCTCGGCGTGGAGCCGGCCGGCAACACCGCCGCGGCTGCTCGCGAGCGCGGCGTCGACACCGACGTCGCCTTCTTCGGCCAGTCCTACGCCAAGGACCTGGTCGCGGGCGGGCGGCCCGCCGACCTCATCGTCGCGAACAACGTGCTCGCCCACCAGTCCAGCGTCCTCGACTTCCTGGACGGGGTCCGGATCGCGCTGAAGGACGACGGCGTCGCCACGTTCGAGTTCCCGCACCTCGCGAACATCGTCCGGCTCGGGCAGTTCGACACGATCTACCACGAGCACTACTCCTACCTCTCGCTCGGGGTCGTGGCTGACCTGTGTGACCGAGTCGGGCTCCAGGTCTTCGACGTCGAGGAGCTGCCGACCCACGGTGGATCGCTCCGGGTCTTCGCCCAACGGGCGGACGTCTCGGCGCATCCGGTGACCGCAGCCGTGGGTGAGGTGATCGATCGTGAGCGGGCCGACGGCATCCTCGACGCGGAGCAGCTCGCGCACTTCGCTGAGGTCCCGGGACGCGTCCGTGCCGGGCTGCTCGCGTTCCTCGATCGCATGGAGGCCGAGGGCAAGCGAGTCGTCGGGTACGGCGCGCCGGCCAAGGGCGTGGTGTTGCTGAACCACTGCGGGATCGGCCCGGATCGGCTGCCGTTCACCGTGGACCGGTCCCCGCACAAGCAGGGCCGCCTGATCCCGGGCGTGCGCATCCCCATCGAGGCGCCCGAGCGCATCATGGAGGAGCGGCCGGACGTCGTGCTGATCCTGCCATGGAACATCGCCGACGAGATCGAGGAGCAGCTCGCGGGCATCCGCGAATGGGGTGGCCAGTTCGCGGTCGCGGTCCCGGAGATCCGGGTCTGGTGACCGCCTCGCGCGCTCAGGTGCTGGCGCGGAAGGTCGCGTAGTAGTTCGGTTGGCGCGGTTGCCGGCCGTGCGCGAGGTCCCGGAGGACCTCGGCGTAGAACGCGCCGAGGCGCGCACGATCGAAGAGCCGCAGGGCCGTTGCGCCGCGTCGCGGCATGTCCGGGAGCGTGGCGAAACCGCGCATCACGTCGTCAGGATCGTCACCGTCCACGATGCAGCCGGTCCCGAGCGTCTCGACGACCTCGGTCCAGTTCGACTCGGTCGTGGCGAGCACCGGGATCCCGGCGACGGCGGACTCGCGCAGCGACCGCGGCATCGCCTCGAACCGCGAGAGCAGCACCGTGCCACGGCAGCCGCGGAGCCGGGGCAGCAGATCGGCTCCGCGGGTCGTGCTGTCCCACTCGATCAGCCCGGCTTCGATGAGCCGGGGGATCGCCTCCGGCGGGTTGTCGTCGTGACCGGCGAGCAGGAGCAGCGCGGGGCGGGGCAGCGCGTCGGCGTGGGCCTCGATCCAGTCGACGAGGCGGTCGAAGCCCTTGCGGTGGACGTCGAACCGGCTGACGATCGCAACCGGGCCGTCGCCCGCCGGCTCGTCGTCGTCCGGTGGGGTCGTGGCCGAGGATGCTGCGTCCGCGAGCGGGCTGTGAGGGATTGGGAGCGGAGCGAGCACCACGTCCTGCGGTGAGAGGTGGGCCTGCGCAGCCTCGTTGGCCGAGACGACGGCCATGACGGTCGTGACCGCGTTCCAGGCGGCCCGCAACGCCCGGACCTTCGCGGGCTTGACGAGCGATTCGAGGAGGCTCGCGTCCTTGAACCATGAGGCGCTCGCGAAGTCGTCGCCGAGCATCGACATCGGGGCGAGGAGGACGGGGACCCGCTTGGCGCGCAGCCGGGTGACCGCGCGCAGCAGCTGCGGCTGGATGACCATGTGGGCCCAGACGACGTCCGGCGGGTTGCGGACCGCCTCGGCGAACTCACCGACGTCGTCGAACTGGACCGACCCGTCGACGGTCAGCGACGGCCGGTAGAGCCGGTCGCCGTCGGAGACCCGGACCACGACCGAGGCGTCAGCCGACGTGGCCTCGATCAGCCCCGCGAGGAGCTCGCGGATCTCGGTGCCTTCGTCGCGGCTCCAGAAGACCCCGGTGAACATGTAGAGCACGCGCACGCGGGAAACCCTCCGGTGGCGCCAGGCGTGACGGACGAGCCGTCATCGCCTCAGGCAGCCTCGATCGACTCGTGAACCTCGACGGGGGCCGAAGGCGCCGCCGGGTTGTCGGTGGTCGGGTCAGGGGCGAGGACGCGCGGCTCGTGCCAACGGTCGTTCACCCGGATCCCCAGGACGGTCGGGATCGTGAGCAGGGCGATCTTGAGGTCGACCAGCGGAGACAGCGTCCGGATGTAGCGCAGGTCGACGTGCACGTGACGGTGCATCTGGCCGGTGTCGTCGCGGAGGGTGACCTGCCACAGCCCGGTGAGGCCGGGGCGCACCGCGTGACGGGCGTGCTGCCAGTCGCGGTAGCGCTCGTCGACGACGGACTTGAGCTCCGGCCGAGGACCGATGAGGCTGAGGTCGCCCCGCAGGACGTTGATGAACTGGGGAAGCTCGTCGAGGCTGAACTTGCGGATGAAGCGGCCGAGGCGGGTGTGGCGCGGGTCCTCGGGGGTCTTGTGCGTGAGGCGTCGGTCGGTGCCGTCCCAGCCGGCGTCGAAGTCTGGCTCGTCCGCGCCACGGCGGTCGTGCTGCATGCTGCGGAACTTCAGCATCGTGAAGGGTCGGCCGTCGCGGCCGACGCGCTCCTGGCGGTAGAGCAGCGGACGGCCGAGCGTGACGAGGACGGCGACGGCAACCGCCACCATGATCGGCGACAGGAGGATCAGCAGCACGAGGGCGGCCACGCGGTCGATGGCCGGCTTGAGCCAGCGCGCGTAGAAGCTCGTGGCGTCGAGCAGCTTCGTGTCGCCCCCTTCGAGGTCGATCACGGGCTCTCTCAGCCCATCCCCGGTTGCCATTGCAGTCCCCTCGCCCTCAGTTCTCAGCCGCGCCCACGCACCGAGTGTCGGTGTCCCTCGTCGGTTCAGTTCGTTCCATGCTGCATCGCTGGATGTGCATGCGGCGCGATCCTGGCTCACGCTGGGAAGGCCGATGTGCTGTTCACTAGGTGTACCACCACATGATGCCTCATCTGCTGGGGTGGTTGTCATGGTTGGCCCCTCGGATCGGTCGGCCTGCGAGCGGGCCTCGTCACTGCTCAGATCACCGTCAAACGTGATCGGATACCCGGAGAAGCGGAATGGGCGTTGGCCGCTCGTATATGGTCGCTTGTCGCGCTCATGGCCGCGATATGGTCACGTTCCGCAGGGTTGGACTACGCAAGGTGGGACTGGTCGTGCACACGCGTTGTGGCCACGGGGAGTCGTCGGGGGTGGCGCTCCGTGGGTGCTCATCAGGCGACCGGCCGTACGTTGAGCGAAATGGCCCATGTGGGCCACGTCGACCGCGCGGGGCGCGCACGCTTCAGGTCGGGGGCGTGAGGTGATTGCGGCCGACGGGCCCGCGAATGGCCGGCCGGCACCCAGGTCTTGGCGTCGAGTTGTCCTGTTCACCGGATTCGCCGCGCTTGTTTGGGTCACGGCCGTCGGTGTGTCCCTCTCTGGTGTGCCGGGTCGGCTCGCGACGGCACGTGAGGACCTGATCGCGGCCCGCGACCTCGTCGTCGAAGGCGATGTGACCGCGGCCCGCTCGGCGTTCGCGGATGCCTCGGACGATCTCGCCGGGGCGTCGGCAGCGGTGGGGCGCCCGTGGGTCGCGCCGGTGCGGTGGCTGCCGATCGTCGGCGACGACCTCAGGTTCGGCGGCCGGCTGCTGGATGCCACCGTGGCCGCATCCACGGCGGGCGAGGTCGCGCTCGCGGCGGCTGAAGCGGCCCTCGCTGACCACGAACAGGGAGATGGCCGGCTCCCGGTTCGTCCGCTCGCCGGCCTCGCCGAGCCGCTCGGGAGCCTCGCTGACGCTGTGCGCGACGTCGAGGTGCTCGTCGCGTCGTCCTACGACCAGGATCTCGTCGGTCCGATCGCGCGGCAGCGCGACCAGCTCTCCGACCTCGTCGTCCCCTTGTCGGAGCAGTCGCGTCTCGCTGCCGACGTCGCCCGCCTGCTCCCGCCGCTCCTCGGTTCCGAGTCCCCGCGGACGTTCCTCCTCTTCGCGTCGAACCCGGCCGAGCTCCGGGGGACCGGCGGATACCTGGGCGCGTACGCGCTGGCGACGATCAATGACGGCCAGCTCGAGATCGGGGACTTCGCGAGCCTCTTCGACCTGCCGGAGCTCGGCCCCGAAGCAGTCGAGCCGCCCAACGGGGACTACCTCAGCCGGTACCGCAGATACGGCGGGACCGGCGCGTGGCAGAACGTCAACCTGACCCCGGACTTCCCGAGCGCGGCACTCGTGTACGAGCGGTTGTGGGAGCTCGCGTTCCAGCAGCGGCTCGACGGGGTCATCGCCGTCGATCCCTTCGCCTACGAGGCCCTCCTGGGGGTCGCGGGCTCCGTCGAGGTCCCGGGGCTCATCGAGCTCGACGCCGACAACGTCGTCGACTACGTGACCAACGGGGCGTATCGCGACATCGACGACCCGACCGAGCGCCAGCAGGTGCTCGGGGCCGTCGCGGCCGCCACGCTGGAGGCGTTCCTCGGTCGTCTCGACGCCGACCGCCTGCCGGACACGGCGCGGCTCCTGGCCGACCTCGCCATCGACGGACACCTGCAGATGCACGCCTCGGACCCGGCCACCCAGGACGTGCTCGCCAGGGCGGGCGTGGCAGGCGCCTTCGCGCTGCAGCCAGGCGGGATCGCGCTGGTCACGAACAGTGCCAGCGCCAACAAGATCGACTACTACGTCCGCCACCATCTGGACCTGAGCATCAACCTTCGTGCCGACGGAGGGGCCCGGACGCAGCTGCGCGTCGAGCTGGAGAACCGCGCGCCGGTTGCCGGGGTGCCGCGCTACGTGATCGGCCCCAACCAGCCCTTCCTGCTGGCGGGCGAGTCGTACCGGCTGGTGAGCCTGTTCTGCGGCGATGACTGCTTCATCGCCACCGCGCCGGAGTCCCTGCTGCTCACCGGCGACTACCGATCCGGGCGCGGCGAGGAGATCCAGACCGACCTCGTGGATCGCGTGACGGCGGAGCTGGGATCGGTCGTTGTGGACACGTTCGTGTCCGTCCCGGCACGCTCCAGCGCGCACCTGATCTATGAGTACGTGCAGCCCGGCGTCTGGGAGACGACGCCGGACGGCGGCATCGTCTACCGGTTCGGCCTCCGCGGTCAGCGGACCATCACGCCACCCAAGGTGAGGATCTCCGTCGAGGTGCCGGACGGCTTCGTCGCCACCGGCCTGCCCAACAACGCGGAGGTCGTCGATGGCCGCGTCATCATCGAGCGGACCCCGCGGGGCAGCCTCGACCTGCAGATCGCCTTCTCTCCGATCGACGACGCCGCTGGGTGACGGTTGCTCGCCCGAACGGCCGCTGAGTGCGCAATGGTCGCTCATCTTCCAACATGTCGCGCGCCGAGCGTGCGATTTTGACCGACGGTGGCACGATGACCATGTCTGGACGTCGCGTGCATCGGGCACACGACGTACGCTGCACCAGTTGTGACTACGCGTCGTCACGCCCGCCGGGGAAACGAAACCGCCATGAAGAGTCTCGCTCGTACCATCGTCACCGTCGCTGCCGCGACGGCCTTCGGCGCGATGTCCGCCACCGCGGCCTCCGCCCAGTCCTGCTACCCGGTCGGCGCTGTCGGCTGTGAAGAGCCGGCCGTCAAGCCCACCACGGTGACGAACCCGGGCCCCGACGGGAACCCGGACCCGGACCCGGCTCCTGCTGGGCAGCTCCCGGCCACGGGCATGGACAGCGCCATCCTCCTGCTCGCCGGCGCCGCGCTGGTCGCAGCCGGTGGCACGGCCGTGGCGGCGAGCCGCCGCACCGAGTCCGTCAGCGCCTGACGGGACGTTCTTCGCACGGGCCGCACATCGTGCGGCCCGTACGCTTTCTGCGGGACGGGCGGCTGAGGTCTCAGGCCAGGTGGATGACGCTCTGTCGGCAGGATCGCGACCGAGCGTGAGCGTCACGCCGTTGCGCGCGCGGGGACACGCTTTCTGCGGGGCGTCGCTCCAAGATGTTCCCGGCGTCGGCTACTTTCTGTGGTCGAACCGGCGCTCATTGATGGGCGTTGTCGGGGCTGACTTGCAGCCACCCGTCGGTTCGGCCACCGTTGCCACGGGCCCGCTCGTCTCCCGGTCGCTGACGCGACACCTCCAGAAGGACACTGCATGAAGACCGCCGTCATCGGTGTGGGCCACGTGGGCCTCGTCACGGTCGCCTGCCTCGCGCGCTGGGGCCACGAGGTCATCGGCATGGACGCCGATGCCGCCAAGATCCAGACGATCATCGACGGTGGGGTGCCGTTCCACGAGCCCGGCCTCCCGGAGCTGCTGGCCGAGGGCATCGCGTCCGGCCGCGTCACCTTCTCCACCGACGTCGCCGAGGCGCTCGAGGATGTCGAGGTCGCCTTCATCTGCGTCGGAACGCCGCCGCAGGCCGACGGCTCGCCCAACCTCGTCTTCGTCGAGCAGGTCGCGACGCTCGCAGCCACCCACTCCGCTGGCGATCTCGTCCTCGTCGAGAAGTCGACCGTCCCGGCGTCGACGGGCGACCGGCTCACCCAGATGATCGCGATGGAGCAGAAGCGTCTCGGCTCGACCCACCGCGTCGAGGTGGCCTCGAACCCGGAGTTCCTGCGCGAAGGCTCGGCCGTCGAGGACACCCTCGGTCCGGACCGTGTGGTCGTCGGGGTCCCGTCCGCCTGGGCCGGCCAGCGACTTCGCGAGGTCTACCAGCCCGTCCTCGACGAGGTCGGCTGCCCCTTCATCGAGACCGACCGCGCGACCGCAGAGCTCATCAAGCACGCCTCGAACGCCTTCCTCGCCACCAAGATCTCCTTCATCAACGCGGTTGCGCAGATCTCCGCCCGCGTCGGCGCCGACGTCAAGGTCGTCGCGGACGGCATGGGCCACGACCAGCGGATCGGCCGGCAGTTCCTGCACGCCGGGCTCGGCTATGGCGGCTCCTGCTTCCCGAAGGACGTCGATGCCTTCGCGCACCTGGCCCGCTCCGTCGGCTACGAGTTCACGCTCCTCGAGGAGACGCGACGCATCAACCACGAGCAGCGCGAAGCCGTGCTCACGATGCTCCGCGACGAGCTGTGGCACCTCACCGGCAAGACCGTCACCATCCTCGGGGCGGCCTTCAAGCCGGGCACCGACGACCTCCGTGAGGCGCCGGGAATGTGGCTCGCCGAACAGCTGATCGCCGAGGGCGCCACGGTCCGCATGTACGACCCGGTCGCGATGGAGGGCGCGCTGCGCGAGCTGCCTGATCTCGTCGCGTTCGACGACCCGATCGAGGCCTGCAAGGACGCCCACGCCGTCGTGATCGCCACGGAGTGGGATGAGGTCAAGAAGCTGCAGCCGGAGCAGTTCGTCGAGGCGCTCGCATGGCCGATCGTCATCGACGGCCGCAACATCTACGAGGCTGAGGACATGGACGCGGTCGGCCTCACCTACCGCTGCTTCGGCCGCCGTGAGGTGCGCCGGTGACCGACGTCCCGCTCGGCCCGGTCCCCGCGTTCGAGCTCGAGGGCAAGCGCGCGCTCGTCACGGGGGCTGCCGGCTTCCTCGGCTCACACCTCTGCGAGCGGCTGCTCGACGAGGGCGCCGAGGTGATCGCGATGGACAACCTGCTCACCGGGCGGGTCGCCAACATCGAGCACCTGTTCGCGAAGGGTGGGTTCACGTTCATCGAGTATGACGTGACCAACTACATCCACGTGCCGGGCGAGCTCGACTACGTCCTGCACTTCGCGTCCCCCGCCTCGCCGATCGACTACCTCGAGCTGCCGATCCAGACCATGAAGGTCGGCTCGCTCGGGACCCACAAGGCGCTCGGCCTCGCGAAGGCCAAGAACGCGCGCTTCATGCTGGCGTCGACGTCCGAGGTCTACGGCGACCCGCAGGTCCACCCGCAGACCGAGGACTACTGGGGCCACGTCAACCCGATCGGGCTGCGCGGCTGCTACGACGAGGCCAAGCGCTTCGCCGAGGCGCTCGCCTACGCCTACCACCGCCACCACGGCGTCGAGATCCGCATCCCGCGGATCTTCAACTGCTACGGGCCCAGGATGCGCAAGGACGACGGTCGCGCCGTCCCGACGTTCATCTCGCAGTCGCTCGAGGGCAAGCCGCTCACCGTCCACGGCGACGGCAAGCAGACCCGGTCGCTCCAGTACGTCGACGACCTCATCGAGGGCTTCCTGCGGCTCCTGGTCTCGGACTACACCGGCCCGTGCAACCTCGGCAACCCCGAGGAGGTCTCGATGACCGAGCTCGCCGAGGCGATCCAGCACGCGTGCGGCACGAGCCCCGGGATCATCTACACCGAGCGCATGGCCGACGACCCGCAGGTCCGCAAGCCGGACACGACGATCGCGCGCCGCGAGCTCGGCTGGGAGGCCAAGGTCTCGCTGGCGGATGGCCTCGCTCGCACCGTGAAGTGGTTCCGCGAGTCCGACTGACCTCGCGGTCAGGACCAGCTGGACGGGACCGGCCGGCCGAGGAGCTCGGCCAGCTCGGCGTTGCCCGGGGCGAAGCGTGCCCGCAGCTCCTCGCGTACCGCCGGCTTCATCTCCGGGTAGGCCGCGTTCGTGGTGTTGAGCTTGCCGACGACTTTGCGCGCGAACAGCCCGGCGCCGGTCTTCGGCAGCTCTGCAGCCCAGCGCTGGAGCGGCTTGGACCGCACGCGCGTGAACGCGTTGACCTGCTTGCCGACGATCGCCGGCTGCACGACCTCGACGTCGAGGAACCGGCAGACGTCGGCGAACGCGGCGTTCGGGTCCGCCTTCAGGTCCTCGAAGAAGGTGACGTGCACCTGGTCGGCGCGGACGAGCTCGTGCAGGGCCCGGATCTGGCGGGCGTAGTGGCCGCGGTCGGTGTAGGACCAGGCGAGCCGTTCCTCGATCGTCCCGGTGCGCAGCCGCTCCGGCTCGGCGGCGACCGCCTTGGCGAAGGAGAGCGGCTCCTGGCCACGCTCGCTCTCGTGCCAGTAGTGGGAGTAGGCACGCGCGACGGGCTCGCGGATGATCGCGAGGAGCTTCGCGTCCGGCACGTGTCGGGCCAGCCGTTCGCGGGCCTCGGGAAGGTAGAGGTAGCTCGGCGTGGCCTCCCCGCAGATCTGTGCAGCGTTGGCTGGCCGGAAGTGCTCCGCGTAGGACGCGATCGCGTCGTCGTCGATCGGCTCGGCGCGGTCGAAGAAGTGCAGCTCCTTCGTCGCGGGCATGTGGATGCCGGGGTGGTCGCGCAGGTAGCGAGCGAGCGACGAGGTGCCCGAGCGCATCGCCCCGACCAGGATGAAGTCGGGAAGCTGTGAGGGGTCGGTCATGCAGCAGCCTTGTCGCGCGCGGTGGGCGAACGGACGCGTAACGTTATTGTGCAGGGAGCGGGGGTCTTCCGCCAAACGGCCGCTCGTCACGGTCGAGGGTGCCCGGAACGGCGGTATCGTGTGCCCTCCGCACACGTTGGATGTGCATCCAACACATCGCATCGAGGGGAACGTGGTCACCGACCTACGTCCGAACACGGGCTCCCGGCCAGACGATGGCCGTGAGGGCCCCGTGGGCTCGACCGTCTTCCCCGCATCGATGACCCCTCGGACGAGCGACGACGACCTCGGTCGGTCGCTGCGCCGTCACTGGTGGGTGATCGTCACGACGGTCGTCATCGGTGCGATCCTCGCCCAGCTCTGGACGTCCCAGCAGCCGGAGCGGTTCAGCGCGAGCGCGAGCATCCTCCTCGCCGCACCCGACGGCGGCGTCTTCGGTGGCGTCGACCGCATCGACTACGAGCGGCGTCTCCGCAACGAGGTCGAGCGCGCCCGCTCCCTCGGCGTGGCCCGCTTCGCGGTCGTCGAGATCCAACGGGTCATCGACCTGCCGGAGGAGCTCGCCGGCATCAACGCCGACGACGTCCGCGACAAGATCGACGTCCGCGCCGCCACCGACCTCGACCTCATCACGATCACGGCGACCACGCGCTCCCCGAAGGGCGCTCAGCTCATCGCCGACGCGGTCGCCGCCGGCTACCAGAACCTCGTCAACATCGACGCGAGGGAGCGGACCGACGCGGCCCTGCGCAGCCTCGACGCCTACGAGGCGCGGCTCGTCGAGCAGATCGCCGTCCTGCAGACACGGCTCGAGAACCTCCGACTGGACGCCGAGGCCGAGGTCCAGGCCCTCGACGCTCGGACCTTCGAGCCGATCGATCCGTTCCTCGAGCTCCAGCGTGCCCTCGACACCAACCCCGAGTACGACGCGCTGACCCGCGAGCGCATCGAGAAGCAGATCGAGGCAGCGGCGGTCAGCGCCCGCTCCCAGGAGCTGCTGATCGACCGTGAGCTCCAGTCCGACGGCGTGGACTTCATCGAGCCTGCCGAGGTCCCGGAGCACCCGTCCTCGCCGCGTCCGACGATCAACCTCGCGATCGGGATGCTGCTCGGCGGCTTCCTCGGGCTCGCCTTCGTGAGCGCGCTGTCCAACCGCAACGAGCGGATCGACGACCGCGGCGATGTCGCCAGCCTGCTCGGCATCCCGGCGCTCGGCGAGATCCCGACCTTCTCGGTCCGCAAGCTCGGCCCGATCCCGGCGCTCGACCACCCGTCGTCCGAGATCGCCGCCGCGATCCAGTCCGCCGTGTCCGTCCTCGAGGCGCGCCTGCGCGAGATGGGCGCGAAGGTCATCCTGATCACCTCGCCCAACCCGGGGGACGGCAAGACGATCTCGGCGATCAACCTCGCGGCCGCGATGGCCGTCGACGGCCGACGCGTCCTCGTGGTCG
>CBDTYW010000079.1:0-13741 GCA_965364735.1 uncultured Nitriliruptoria bacterium | reverse complement strand
TCCACCAGCTGCCGCAGGCGGTCCTCGGCGCGCACGTGCACGGCGAGATCGACCCGCACCTCTGGCTCAGCGTGCCCAACGCGCAGGCCTACGTGAAGGTGATCCGCGACACCCTGATCGCGCAGGACCCCGCGGTCGCGCGCGGCAGCGGGAGCGGGCGCGATCAGGCGTACGCCGTCGCGGTCGAGCGGCTGCGCTCTGGTGCCACGATCGGGCTCGCGCCCGAGGGGACCGTCACCCACGACGGCACCCTCCTGCCACTGCGTCGCGGGGCGGCGCGCCTGGCGATCGACGGCGGGGCCGACGTCCTCGTCGTGACGCACTTCGGGGCGCAGCGGGCCTTCTCCCCCGTGGTACGGACCGCCGAGCGCAACGTCGTCGTCGAGATCGCCCTCGACGTGGTTCGCCTCCATCCTGACGAGGATGCGGAGGAGCTGACCGGTCGCATCGCCGCGACGTTCCTCGACCGGTCAGAGCAGCTGCGTCTCGACTACCCCCAGCGCGACGAGTCCGCGGTCTGGTGGCCGCCGTACCCGGCACCCGCATCTCCGACCGCCACCGCCCGCGCGCACATCGAGCAGTACGGCGCGAGCATGGCGGCCGCCGTCGCGGAGGCGAGGACGCGCATCGAGCAGTACGCGGACGACCACGACCTCGAGCAACGCCTCGCGAGCGCCCGCGCCCGCGCCCAGACCTGGGCTGACAGCATCCTCGACCGCGACGGATGAGCCCCTGCTCAGCCGAACGCCGGCCGCCGCGACCCCCTCAACCCGTGAACGATGGCGCGACATCACCCGACACGACCTGGAACGCGCCCTCGTGGGCCCGGCGGGGCTCGAACCCGCGACCCTCCGGTTATGAGCCGGGTGCTCTGACCAGCTGAGCTACAGGCCCGTGCGGTGAGCCTACGGGTCCGGACCATCTGGACGCGGAACGCTCGGCCGGCAAGCCCCACGCGCACGCTCTCCACCGGTTCTCAAGACGTTGTCCCATTCTTACCCACAGGCTGTACACAGCGTCTACAGTCCCGCCTGCGACACGCCACGTGAGTGTCCCTTCCAAGGGTAGAGCTGTGATGAGAGGAATGGCAGGTGTTTCGTCGCTGGACGAAGTCGGGGCCGCCGTGACACAGCTGGGCGCGTCTCCGTCGAAACTCGATCCCCAGTCATTGGAGGCCGAGCGGCTTCGTCTCACCCGCCTGGCAGCCGACCTCGAGCGACAGCGGGCCGAGCTGCATGCTCGACAGAACGCCGTGATCCGAGCGGTGAGCCACGAGTTCCGCACCCCTCTGTCGATCGTCCGCGGAGTTGTCTCATCGCTGGCCGACGCGTCCATCCCGGACGCCGTCCGGATGAACCTGCTGACGGCGCTCGCGCGCAACGCGACTCGCCTCGAGACGCTGATCGACTCGGTGCTCGCCGCGGCCGAGGGCTCGCCGGTCGACCGCGACCCGATCGAGCGCATCATCGACCTGCCCTCGACCTGCACGACGGTGATCGAGCAGCTGGCCCGGCGCCGAGCGGCCGAGCGGGTGTCGACGGACATGGCAGCGAACGCCCGTCAGATCGTCTCCCACGACGGGGACCTGACGCTCGCGCTGCGCTGCATCATCGAGAACGCCCTGAAGTTCTCCGAGGACGAAGTCGTCCTCATCTCCCACCGTGCTGACGCGACGCTCCGGATCGATGTGATCGATCGCGGCCCGGGGCTCCCGGACGTCATGCTCGACCAACCGGTGGAGGCGTTCCGCCAAGGCGACTCACGCGACGCCCGAAGCCATGGTGGGCTGGGCATCGGGCTGTACACCGCGGACAAGGTCGTGCACCGGCTCGGTGGCAAGATGCTCCTCGAACGCCTGCCGGAGATCGGCAGTCGCGTCAGCATCATCCTGCCGCAGCGACGCGAAACGGACGCACCCGGACCGAGCATGCGTCCGCGCAACGCTGCGGAGCGCGTGCAGGCTCGGGAAGCCTGAGCCTCAGCGCAGCCCGAGCTTTCGGCTGCAGACCGGCCACGCACCCCAGCCCTGGTCGCGGAGCACGAGCTCAGACACCGCGATCTGCTGTGCCCGCGTCGCCTGCCCAGCGTGACCGGGCATGTCGTCGTCGCGGTACTGGTCCCACGTGCGCGGGTGGAAGTTGACGCCACCCTCGAAGATGTCGCCGTGCGAGAAGGTCAGCCCGTAGTCCCAGCGGCGGGTTCCCGGCAGCGGCTGCCCGTTGTGCCAGTCGCCGGACTCGCAGTCGGCAAGGCGATCCCACGTCGCTGCCATCCGCTCGCGGCGAACGTCCTCGCTCACCTCGGCCATGTAGTCGTCGACGCGGTCGACGGTGACCTCGAGACGGGTGGCGAGGGCCAGCCCCCGCCTCGTGCTGGCGATCTCGTCGTCGACGATCGTGACGAGGTGCTGCTGGGCGACCTCGGCAGAGGCGAGCTCGACCTCGAGCGACGCAGCACGGATCACGAGCGGCTCGGCGGACTCCACGAAGGGGAACCCGGCGACCGCGACAGAGGCGGCGGAGGCGAGGACGCCGGCGGTGAGCACGGCGGACAGGACACGGGCAGAACGCAACGGCTCGACAGTGTTGGGGTGCAGGTGGGGCGCTGAGCGGAGTGACCGCTTGCAACAGTGAGCAGTTTGCTTGACATCACTCGCAAAGACAAGGGCGGGCGTCCACCCGTGCGGACATCGGACACCCTTCGGACGATGACACGGGGCCTAGGATGGCGTCATCACGAGCTTCGGAGCCCCGTGGAGACCACCACAACGCCTCCCGGCCGCCGCAGGGTGCTGCAGGCAGGCGACGGGCTCAGCACGGACGCGTTCGGGGCCCCGGAGTGGGGGCTGCTCAGCGCTGTCGCGGTCATCTGGGGCTCATCGTTCCTCTGGATGGAGATCGGGCTCGAGCACCTGCGCCCGGGCGTGGTGACGCTGGCCCGGGTCGGCCTCGGCGCCGCGACGCTGGCCTGCGTGCCGCGGGCACGGATCTCGATCGACCGCGAGGACCTCCCCCGGTTCGCCGTCGTCGGCTACCTGTGGATGGGCATCCCCCTGCTCCTGTTCCCGATCGCGCAGCAGCACATCAGCTCGTCGCTTGCCGGCATGCTCAACGGCGGGGTCCCGCTGACGACGGCCCTCTGGTCGACGCTGCTGCTGCGGCGCCTCCCGGGACGTACCCAGCTCATCGGCCTCGCGATCGGCTTCGGTGGGATCGTCGCGATCTCCCTGCCCGGCATCCGCGAGGACGCCTCGACGGCGTTCGGGACCTTCCTGGTCCTGACCGCGGTCTTCCTCTACGGCCTCGTGACAAACCTCGCCGTGCCGCTCCAGCAGCGCTACGGCGGCCCGGCCGTGGCGCTGCGTGCGATGCTGTTCGCGCTGACCATGATCGTCCCGGTCGGGCTCTGGCAGCTCCCGGGATCGACCTTCGACGCCGGCGCGGTCCTCGCCATGCTCCCGCTGGGCATCTTCGGGACGGGGCTCGCCTTCGTCGCGATGACGACGCTCGTCGGTCGCGTCGGCGCCCCACGCGGGTCGATCGCGATCTACTTCGTCCCCATCGTGGCGATCGCGCTCGGCGTCGCGCTGCGGGGCGATGACATCGCCCCGGTGGCGATCGCGGGAACCGGCCTCGTGCTCCTCGGAGCCTGGATCACGTCACGACGTGAGGCACGCCGTGCTGCTCAGTGAGTAGCTCTCGCTGTCGAAGCGCCGCACACGCCGTTGATACTGCCGCACCGTGCCGGGCCAGACCGTGAAGTTGGTGCCGTCCGGCCCCAGGTACCAGGAGCGGCAGCCGGCGGCCCACGCCGTTCCCGCTGATCGTCCGTCCATCTCGTCGACGAACGCGGCGCAACGCTCGGCGCGGACCTCCAAGGTCGCGCCGCGACCTGCGTCGTCGAGGCGCTCCAACGCCTGGACGACGTAGTCGACCTGCGCCTCGATCATCAGCACCACCGAGTTGTGGCCGAGCGCGGTGTTCGGGCCGAGCAGCAGGAACGCGTTCGGGAAGCCCGCGACGGTGATCCCGAGGTGGGCGGAGGGGCGCGCTCCCCACGCCTGCGTGAGCCTCTGCCCGTCGACGCCGATGACCTCCGCGTCGCCGAGCGGGCGATCGACCGTGAACCCCGTGCCGAGGATCAGGACGTCGAAGTCCCGCGACGCCTCGTCAGCGAGCACGACACCCGTCTCGGTGATCCGAGCGATCCCGCGGGTCTCGACGTCGACGTGCGGGCGGTTCAGCGTCGGGTACCAGTCGCTGGAGATCAGGACGCGCTTGCAGCCGAGTCGGTAGTCGGGCGTGAGGGCGGCGGCGAGCTCGGGATCATCGATCTGCGCCCGGATCAGCCGTGCCAGCGACGACTGGACGGCCCTGCTGACCGGGGTCTCTCGGGCGAAGACCAGCGGGTGCACGGCTTCCTTGAGGATGAACTGCAGGGCTCGGTAGCCCGCACGGAGTCGCGGGACCCCGGCGAACGCGGCCTTCACGATGGCCGGGTACGTGAAGTCGGCGCGTGGCTTCACCCAGGGAGGCGTCCGCTGGAAGACCGTCATGGCCGCGACGTCGTCGGCGATCGCGGGGACGAACTGGATGGCGGAAGCGCCGGTGCCGATGACGCCGACGCGCTTGCCGGCGAGGTCGACGTCGTGGTCCCAGCGGGACGAGTGGAACATGGGGCCGGCGAAGCGATGGAGCCCCTCGACATCCGGGAGGGCGGGGTCCTTCAACCCTCCGACCGCGGACACGAACACGTCCGCGGAGAACCGCCGTCCGTCCGTGCTCGTGATGGTCCACGTCGCGGTGCGCTCGTCGAACTCGGCCTGGTCCATCTCGGTGTGGAACTCGCAGAGGGCATGGAGGTCGTGGGCTGCCGCGACCTCTTCGAGGTAGGCGCGGATCTCCGGCTGGCGGGCGTACGCGCAGGACCAGTCGGCCTTCGGGTGCCAGGAGAACGAGTAGAGGTGAGATGGGATGTCACACGCCGCACCCGGGTAGGTGTTGTCCCGCCACGTGCCACCAACGCTGTCCCCGCGCTCGAGGATCGTGATGTCGGTGATCCCCCGCTCGCGGAGCCGGAAGGCCATGCCGAGCCCCGCGAACCCGCTTCCGACGATGATGACCGAGAGGTGGCTCACGGCGCGTCCTGCTCATCCCCCAGGACCTTGCTCAGCAGGCGGCGTGACACGGCCTCCAGGGCCATCTGCCAGCCAACGCCGCCGAGCATCTGCAGCGTGTGCAGCGCCCAGGCGTCGGCGCCGACGAGCACGCGCCGCTGGCGACGCTCGACCGCACCGATGATGATCTGGGCGGCTCGCATCGGCTCCATGCGCGCGACGCGGTCGAAGCTCTCGGCGATCGACCTCGCGTCGCCGCCCTCGGTGCGGGCGTTCCGCGCGATGTTCGTGCGGATGCCACCGGGGTGCACACAGAGCACCCAGACGTCGTGCTCGGACGCGCGCAGCTCCATGGAGACCGATTCGGTGTAGCCCCGCACCCCGTACTTCGCGGCGTTGTAGGCGGACTGCGAGGGCACGGGGATGAGCCCGAACACGCTCGAGATGTTGACCAGGTGGCCCTCGCCGGACGCGATCAGGTGCGGCAGGAAGATCTGGCTCGAGTCGATGACGCCGTGGAGGTCGACGTCGAGCACCCAGTCGAGGTCCTTCTCGCTCATCCGCTCAGCGGTCGCTCCGAGCGCGACCCCCGCGTTGTTGATCACGACGTTGACCTGACCGAAGTGCTCCACGACCGACTCGGCGTGCGCACGGATCAGGTTGCGGTCACGCACGTCGAGCGTCTCCTCGAGCACCTCTGCCCCGAGCGCCCGGCACCGCGCCGCCGTCGAGCCCAGGCCCACGAGGTCGACGTCGGACAACGCGAGCCTCGCTCCACGCCCCGCCGCGACGACCGCGAGCGCCCGTCCGATCCCGGAGCCGGCACCGGTGATGACGACGACCTTGCCGCGGAGGTCGGTGTGCTCGCGGGGGAACAGGCGGTGCAGGACGGACACGGGGAGCCTTCGGCCTCTGTTGACCTTCTGTCAACAGGGGCTGACCGTAGCGATCTCGTTGACACCATGTCAACAACCTGCCACGCTCCCCGCATGACCACCACGACACGCATGTCCCGCGAAGACCGTCGCGCCCAGCTGCTCGCGATCGGCCGGGACCTCGTCACGGCGACGAGCTTCGAGGAGCTGAGCCTCGATGAGGTCACCGCACGCGCCGGGATCTCCCGCAGCCTGCTGTTCCACTACTTCCCCTCGCGGTCCGCGCTGCTCGCCGAGATCGTCGCCGAGGCAGCACGCGGGCTGCTCGATGTGGTGCTGCCCGCGGACGGGTCCACCGTCACGGACCCGATGGTCGCGCTGAGAGAGGGGCTCTCGGGCTACGTCGACCACATCTCCGAGAACCGCGCGGCGTACATCGCGATCGTCCGAGGCGCCGCCGGAGGGGACGAGCACATGCGCGAGGTGTCCGAGCGGGTCAAGTCCACCATCACCGAGCGGGTCCTCACCATCGCCGGCGACCTCGGCTGGCCGCTCGCCCCGGCCGCTCCCCTCGCGGTCCGCGGCTGTCTTGCCTTCGTCGAGGAGACCGCGATCGCCTGGCTCGAGCAGGACCTCGTCAGCCGCGCCGAGCTGATCGACCTCATCGAGCAGGTCCTCGCCGCCGCCATCCTCTCCCCCGCGGCCGAGGCATGATCGCTCGCCGGCTCACGGCAGTCCTGGTCGCCGTGCTGATGATCCCGGCCTGCGCGTCCGCCGACGATCGACCCATGGTGCTCGTCGCCTCGTCGCTGATGCTCCCGGTGACGCAGATCCTGGCGGACGGCGGCCTCGACGCGACGCTGTCCGAAGGTGCCTCGCAGGTCCTCGCCGCCCAGGCCCGCGACGTCGATGCGCACCTCGTCCTGCTCGCCGACCCGGAGATCGGGGAGGAGCTCGCCCGCGACGGTGGGTTCGCATCCCCGATCCCGCTGGTGTCGAGCCCGCTGGCGATCGCGGTGGCACCGGGAGCGCTCGGTGAGGTCACCACCCTCACAGACCTCGCCGATCCCGACCTCGTCGTGGTGCTGGCCGATCTCGGCGTACCCCTCCGCACCTGGACCGACCGGCTGCTTGCTCGTGAGCTCGCTGACGGCGTCGTGACCCCGGACGCACTCGAGGACCTCTACGCCGGCGTGGACTCCTTCGAGACCTCCGCGGCGCTCACGCTCGCGAAGGTCGCCTCGGGCGAGGCCGACGCCGCGATCGTCTACGCGACCGCGGCATCTGGACGGACCGACGACATCACGTTCATCCCGCTCCGCGCGGACATGACCGCGACGTCCGTCGTGCTGATCCGGAGCGACGCATCAGCCGCGGACCGCGCCGTCCTCGACGCGCTGCTGGAGGCCGACGAGACCTGGCTCGCGTACGGCTTCACTCGCTCGTGACGGCGTCCAGGACGTCGAGCCGCGCGGCCCGGCGGGCCGGGAGGATCGCGGCGATGACGCCCGCGATGCCGGCGGCCACCACGTAGCCGACCAGCTGTCCGACCGGGAGGTCGAACTCGGAGATGCCGGCGCTGGCCAGCGCCTTCACCATCGACCAGCCGAAGAAGATGCCGACCACGATCCCGAGCAACGCCCCGAACACCGACACGATCACCGCCTCCCAACGGATCATCGCGCGCGCCTGCTGACGGACCATGCCAACCGCTCGCAGCAGCCCGATCTCGCGGGTGCGCTCGAAGACGCTGAGCGCGAGGGTGTTGATGATCCCGATCACCGCGATGATCACGGCAAGGAACAGCAGCACCGTCAGCCCGTTGAGCACCCCGTTGACCTGCGCGCGTGCTTCTTCACGGACCTCGGCCTCGTTGAGCGCCTCCACGCCCGGGTAGGCCGCGGCGATCTCCTCGATGGCTGCGCGGGTCACCTCGGGCGAACCACCCTCGGGTGCGTTCACCGACATCGTCAGGTCCTGCAGACCGCCGGCCAACACAGACAGCTGGTCCTCGTCCATGAGCCATGCGCCCGCGGGCTGGAGGATCTCGTCGTTGGCGAAGATCCCCACGATGCGGAGCTCGACGTCACGTGACGAGGCGAACGAGCCGGTGATCGTGTCCCCGACACCGATCGACAACTGCTCGGCAACCTCGTCGTCCACGAGGACCGTGGAAGGCTGCGTGAGGTCGAGGGCCGCCCCTTCGACCATTCCCACCGTCACGAAGACCTCGAGGTTGCTGACCGTGACACCACCGACCAGCGTGCTGCCGATGTCTGCCCCGCCCGTCGCGAACGAACCGGCTCGGTGCAGCAGCATGTTCGTGACGCTGAAGCTGCCGACCTCGCCGACGTCGTCGTTCGTGCGCAGCTCCGCGGCGAACGCCTTCGGCATCCCTTGCGGCGGGCCGAAGCCGGAGTCGACCTGAATCGAGAAGTCCGCGGAGTACTGCTCCTCGAGCAGAGCATCGATCGACTTGAGCGCCGAGGAGGAGAAGATCGCGAAGAAGGCGACCAGCGCCACGCCGATCATCAGCGCGGACGCCGTCGACGCCGTGCGCTTCGGGTTGCGCTCGGCGTTGCGCTGTGCGAGGCGACCCGGAACCCCGAGCTTCGCCGGGATCGCGCCGAGCGTGCGTGCGACGGGTCGCGCGGCGTGCGGGGCGAGGACAGCAACGCCGATGAAGGTCAGCGCCATGCCGAGCCCGACCAGCGACACCTCCGACACGACGAGCAGGCCGACCAACAGCAGCGCGCCGCCGAGCACACCGATGGCCAGCCCCACCGTGGTGCGTCGGGCCGAGATCGCGCCGCCGGTGTCCGGACCGGAGTCGCGCAGCGCCTCGATCGGGCTGATGCGCGCAGCTCGCCGCGACGGCGAGATCGCCGCGACAATGGTCACCCCGACACCGACGACGTAGCTCGCGACGACGGTCCGCGGGTTGACCACGATCCCGGACGACGGGATCGAGATCCCCGCGGCGTCCAGCACGGTCTGCAGCAGTCCAGCAAGGCCGATGCCAGCGACCAAGCCGACGGTCGCAGCGGTGATGCCGACGACGAACGCCTCGATGATGACGGCGACCTGGATCTGCCGCCCGGTCGCGCCGACCGCGCGAAGCAGCCCGTACTCGCGGGTGCGCTGGGCGACAACGATCGAGAACGTGTTGACGATGATGAAGGCACCGACGAAGAGCGCGATGGCTGCGAAGGCAAGCAGTGCGGTCGTCAGGAATCCGAGGCCTTCCTGGACGTCGGCGATGTCGGAGTCGTTCTGCTCCGCCCCGGTGAGCACCTCGTACAGCGGATCGTCGGCTGCCTGCCCTGCGTTGATGGCGGCGCCGATCGCGTCGCGCAGCAGGTCGTCGTTGGTGTTCGGCGCTGAGAGGATGGCGATCTGGTCGTAGAGGCCTTCCTTGCCGAACAGCCGTTGCGCCGTCTCGACCTCGAAGGCTGCCGTCGTCGCGCCGAGCAGGCTGTTGGTCTCACCGAAGGTCGAGAACCCGACGACGGTGAACTGCCGGGGTCCGGCTTCGCCGAGCACGATCGTCACGGACTGGCCGAGCAGAGCGGCGAGGTCGATGTCCCGACGCATCGCCAGGGTCTCGGCGCTTCCGCGGTCGAGCACCACCTCATCCGGGGCCAGCGGTGCACGACCGTCGTCAGCGGCGATCCGCAGCGGTCCGACACCCGACCACGAGAACCCGAAGTTCGGCGGACCCTGCGCACCGATCTTGACGTTCTCGTCATCCACGATCAGCGCCAACGCCTGCACGAACGGCACGACCGTCTTGACACCTTCCACGGCCTCGATGACCTCGATGAGATCCTCCGGCAGGGAGGCGCCACCGACGATGCCAGCGCCGCCCCCGATCTCTGCCTCGACCTCGCTGATCGGGTTCACGTAGACCGCGACACCAGCGTTGATCTCGTCGAACAACCCGTTGAACGAGCGCGAGATCGAGTCGGTCAGGACGAACACGCCCGACACGAACGTGACGCCGAGGACGACGGCCAACCCGGTCAGCGCGAAGCGCAGCTTGTTGCCCAGGATCGACTTGAGCGCGACGCGGAGCATCAGGCGTCCTGAGCTCTCACCGCCGAGTCGTCCTCGAGCCGCTTCATGCGGTCGAGCACCTTGTCCGCGGTCGGCTCACGCATCTCGTCGACGACCTTGCCGTCCGCAAGGAACAGGAGTCGCTGCGCGTACGAAGCCGCGGAGGGGTCGTGGCTGACCATCACGATCGACTGACCGAACTCCTCGACGGCCCTGCGCAGGAAGCGCAACAGCTCCGCGCCGGAGTTCGAGTCGAGCGCCCCGGTCGGCTCGTCGGCGAACACAACCGTCGGCCGCGACACCAGCGCGCGGGCAGCGGCGACGCGCTGCTGCTGGCCGCCGGAGAGCTGCGACGGCTTGTGGGTGAGCCGGTCACCGATCCCGAGCGTCGAGACCACCTGGTCGAACCAGGCCTGATCGACCTTGCCGCCGGCGAGGTCGATCGGCAGCGTGATGTTCTCGGTCGCGTTGAGGGTCGGGACGAGGTTGTACGCCTGGAAGATGAAGCCGACCTGCTCGCGACGCAGCAGCGTCAGCTGCTTGTCGTTGAGGTCAGCGACGTTCTGCCCGGCGAGCTCGATGCTCCCGCCGGTGACACGGTCGAGGCCGGCCAGGCAGTGCAGCAGCGTCGACTTGCCGGAGCCGGACGGGCCCATGATCGCGGTGAACTCACCACGCGGGATGTCGAGGTCGACGCCGGCCAGCGCGTGGACCGCCGTCGAGCCCTCGCCGTAGGTCTTCTCCGCACCGATGGCGCGGGCGGCGAAACCGTTGGAACCAGACATCAGGCGAGCGCTTCCGGGAGTCGTACGGCTGAGCCGCACGACCGTAGCCGCATCAGCAGCCGGAGCCGCCCTTCCTGATCCGGAAGGTGCCGGGCTGGTTGTACTGACGCGTGCCGTCGTCGTTGCGGTCGCCGAACTTCTGCGTGTCGTCCCCGGTGATGGTGCAGAACGACGTCAGGTCGTCGCGGTCGCGGAAGTCGACGGCGCCCGTGGCGAACCAGACCGAGTGGTCCTGATCCGAGGAGATCGACGCAGCGAACCCGTCGTCAGAGCGCTCCGGGTCCTCCTGCGATGGCTGCGCGACGACGATGTTGTGGTCGCCGGGCTGGACGATGAAGCCCGGCACCTGCAGCGCACGGTTGTGCCCGACCGGCCGACCGTGAGCGGGACCGGTCTGCCACACTTGTCCACATGAGCGAACACTTCCTTTCCGGCTGGCGGTCACTCGTCGCGGCGTTGCTGCTGGCGGCGGTGACGACGCTCGGCGTCGCGTCCCTGGCTGCGGCCACCGAAGATCCTCGTGGCACGTCCGGAGCCGTCGCGACGACGTCGGTCCGCGGCGCGATCACCCCCGTCATCGCCGACCACCTGCGCGACACCGTCGCGATCGCGGCGATCGACGGCCACCATGCGCTGGTCGTCGAGCTCGACACGCCGGGCGGGTTGGTCACGTCGATGCGGACCATCGTCCAGACGTTCCTCAACTCCCCCATCCCGGTCATCGTCTTCGTGTCGCCGTCCGGCGCGGATGCAGGTTCCGCCGGCACCTTCATCACGTTGTCCGCACACGTCGCGGCCATGGCACCAGCCACCACGATCGGTGCCGCGACCCCCGTCGACGTCCAGGGCGGGGAGGTCGGCGACAAGATCGTCAACAACGCCGCCGCCTACGCGGAGGCGATCGCCGAAGCGCGCGGTCGCGACGTCGGCTTCGCGGTCGACTCGGTCCGCGACGGTCGATCGATCACCGCGACGGAGGCCCTTGCGATCGGCGCGGTCGACCTCATCGCGACGGACCTCGACGACCTCCTCGAACAGATCGACGGACGCACGATCGCGCTCGCCAACGGCGGGTCCCTGACGCTCGCCACCGCGGACGCCCCGCTCGTCGAGCTCGACATGTCCGGGACACGACGCCTGCTCCAGACGATCGCCGACCCGAACCTCGCCTTCATCTTCATCTCGCTCGGCACGCTCGCGATCCTCTACGAGATCGCGAACCCGGGGCTCGGCGCAGGCGGGATCATCGGCGCGATCATGCTCGTCCTCGCCTTCTTCTCCTTGAGCGTCCTCCCGGTCAACCACGCCGGCACGCTGCTCCTCGTGCTCGCCGCGGGCCTCTTCGTCGCCGAGCTCCTCGCGCCCGGCGTCGGTGTCGCGGCGGTGGGAGGGACCGTCGCGTTCGTGCTCGGCGGGCTCTTCCTCTTCCAGCAGCCGACCGGCGTCGGCATCTCGCTCGGCGTCCTGGTCCCGACCGCGCTCGCCATGCTGGCCGTCGTCGTCGGCACGGGCATCGCGATACGACGCTCACGCGTCAGCGACGGCGCGGGCGAGGACGCGCTCATCGGGGCGACCGCCACCTTGGCCACCCGCGCCAGCGGCCGCCTGGGCGTCCGGCTCGACGGCACCTGGTGGCACATCCGTTCCGTGTCCGACCTCCCCGTCGGCGAGGTGGTACGCATCGTTGGGCTCGACGGCACGACGCTGATCGTCGCGCCAGCGGACTCCGTGCCCGCCCCGACCCCCCCGACCATCCTCTGAGAGGCCCGCCATGCCCGACTTCCTCCCCGGCCTGATCTTCGCCTTCGTCGTGCTCGTCGGGCTGCTCAGCTCCGCGATCCGCATCGTCAACGAATACGAGCGCGGCGTCATCTTCCGGCTCGGCCGCATCATCGGCGCCAAGGGGCCGGGGCTCTTCTTCCTCCTGCCGTTCGTGGACAAGATGGTCAAGGTGAACCTGCAGACCGTGACGATGGACATCCCGCCCCAGGACGTCATCACGAAGGACAACGTGACCGTCCGGGTCAACGCGGTCACCTACTTCAACGTCATCAACCCGGTCGACGCCGTCGTCAACGTCCAGAACTACCTGTTCGCCACCTCGCAGGTCGCGCAGACGACGCTCCGCTCGATCCTCGGTCAGGTCGAGCTCGACGAACTGCTCGTCAACCGCGACGACATCAACGATCGGCTCGCGGCGATCATCGACGAGCTCACGAATCCGTGGGGCGTGAAGGTCACCCTCGTCGAGGTCAAGGACGTCGAGCTGCCCGAATCGATGCGTCGGGCGATGGCGAGACAGGCCGAGGCTGAGCGCGAGCGCCGCGCCAAGATCATCCACGCACAGGGCGAGTTCGAGGCGGCGACCCGCCTCGCCGAGGCGGCCACCGTCATGGCGACCGCCCCCGGAGCCATGCAGCTGCGCGTGCTGTCGACGATGGCCGAGGTCAGCGCGGAGAAGAACTCGACGCTGATCTTCCCGCTCCCGATGGAGCTGCTGCGCTTCCTCGACACGGCCACCGACGCCATGGCCACCATCGCCGAGAAGTGAGCCGACGCGGCGGAGCGACCCTCGCTCCCGGGCGCCTCGTCGCTGGCCTGGCCGGTCTGGCGGTGCTGTTGCTCGCCGCGCCGATCGTCGCGCTCGCAGTCCGCGGGGGCCTCACCGAGATCCCCGCCGCGCTCGGCTCACCAGCAGTCCGGACCGCGCTTCGGCTGACGCTCGTGACGTCAACGATCGCCACGAGCCTGGCGGTGCTCCTCGGCATCCCGCTCGCGCTGGTCGCCGAGCGTGGAGAGGGCTGGATCGCACGCATCGCCGGCGCCGCAGGCGAGATCCCGCTGGTCGTCCCCCCGGTCGTGGCCGGCCTCGGGCTGCTGGCGGCGTTCGGCCGCAACGGGCTGCTCGG
>CBDTYW010000078.1:0-13941 GCA_965364735.1 uncultured Nitriliruptoria bacterium | reverse complement strand
GCCGCCCCGACGGCACGACCTCCGCGGCCCCGGAAGCCGACGACGTCATCGCCGCCGCCACCGCCACCGGACGCCCCGCCCGCGAGATCCGCGACGAGGCGATCCGCGCCATCCCAGACGACGCACGCTGAGCGCACGCGCATGCGACACCCGGCCCACGCAAGCGGGCGTGGGCACGGCGAAGCGGCTTCGCTGCGTAGCGGGAACGACCCCAGCCGCGACAACCGACCGGCACCGGTGTCGGCGCCCCGGGCGCGCGATCCTGCACCATGCAGCACGACCGTCCGACCTCGACCCCGACCGAACCCGGAGGCATGGTGCTCAGCGTGAGCGTCCGCACCGTCCGACTGCTGTTGCTGTTCGCCCTGACGCTGCCTCTGCTGGTGGTGCCGTGGGCCGTCCAGCACGCCGCGGCCGAGACGAACACGACCGCGACGACGACGGCCACATCGACGTCCGGGCTCATCCTCGCCCAGGCCGAGACCGGTCTCCGAGGTCGACTCCAGGCCGACGGCAACCCGATCGTCGGCGTCACGTTGACGATCACCGACGCGGGCGGCGCCGTCGTGGGGACCGTCGTCACCGACGACACCGGCAACTGGGCGCAGCCTGTCGACGGCAACGGTGACTACACCGTCGAGGTCGACGTCACCACCCTGCCCGCCGGCATCACGCTGCGCGACATCGACGAGCCCGCCAAGACCGTGACGGTCGAGGACGGGACCCGCGGCCTGCTCTTCCCGCTGGTGTCCGGAGACGCCCAGGCGGGTCGGACGTTCTTCGAGCGGTTCGTCAGCCTGCTCGTCCAGGGCATCAAGCTCGGATCGATCATCGCGCTGACGTCGGTCGGCCTCAGCCTGATCTTCGGCGTCACCGGGCTGGTCAACTTCGCGCACGGCGAGCTGGTGACGTTCGGTGCGATCGTCGCCTACGTCGTCAACGGCAACCTCGGGCTTCCGCTGATCCTCGGCGCCGTCGTCGCCACCGCGATGGGCGGTGTGTTCGGCGGAGCGCTCGAGCTCGCGGCGTTCCGGCCGCTGCGACGACGCCGCACCGGCCTCGTGTCGATGCTCGTCATCACCATCGGGCTGAGCTTCTTCATCCGCCACGTCTTCCTGCTCAGCGGGGTCTTCGGGCCCGCCCCGAAGAAGTACCTCGACTACGCCGTGCAGACGACGCCGCTGACGTTCGGGCCGATCTCGCTCGCGCCCCGCGACCTGTCGATCATGATCGTCGCGCTCGTCGTGCTCGCCGCGGTCGGTCTGTTCCTGCAGCGCACGACGCTCGGCAAGGCGATGCGGGCCGTCGCCGACAACAAGGATCTGGCGGAGTCGTCCGGCATCGACGTCGAGCGCGTGATCCTCACCGTCTGGGTGATGGGCGGCGCGCTCGCCGGGCTCGGCGGCGTCCTCCAGGGACTCAGCCAGGCGGCCGTCGAGTACGACATGGGCTTCGCGCTCCTGCTGCTCATGTTCGCCGGCATCATCGTCGGCGGGCTCGGCACGGCGTACGGAGCGATGGTCGGCGGCCTCGTCGTCGGCGTTGCGTCCGAGGTCTCGACCCTGTTCTTCAGCGTCGAGTTCAAGCTCGTCTTCGCCTTCATGCTGCTCATCGGGGTGCTGATGATCCGCCCGCAAGGGATCCTGGGCTCGGCGGAGAGGTTCGGCTGATGGACATCATCGCGATCATCGTCGACGGGCTCCGGTCCGCCATCGGCGTCAACGGAGCCATCTTCGCCCTCGCAGCGGTCGGTCTGAACCTGCACTTCGGCTTCACGGGCCTCCTGAACTTCGGCCACGTCGCCTTCCTGCTCGTCGGCGCCTACAGCGTCGCGATCACCGTCGAGGAGACCGGCCCCGGGGGCGCGCTCAACGGCCTGCTCGGCGGGCTCCCGCCGATCCTGGTCATCGTCATCGGCGTCGTGCTCGGCATGCTGGTCGCGGCGATCCTTGCGCTGATCATCGGGATCCCGACGCTGCGACTCCGGACCGACTACCTCGCCATCGTGACCATCGCGATCGCCGAGATCGTCCGCCTGCTCGTGCGCTCCAGCGCCCTCGCGCCCGTCACCCGCGGCGTCTTCGGCATCCAGAAGTTCGCCGACGGCTTCTACGACTTCTGGGAGACGTGGACGGTCAAGCTCAACGTCGACGGGTTCTTCGAAGGGGGCCTGAACGTCCTCGGCCGCAGCCTGTTCACCGAACGCGCCCTGTACGTGATCATCACGACCTGGACGCTCGTCGCGCTCACGTCGTGGCTCATCTGGGCTCTGACCCGAAGCCCGTGGGGCCGCGTGCTGAAGTCCATCCGCGAGGACGAGGACGCCGCCCGAAGCCTCGGCAAGAACGTGTTCGCCTACAAGATGCAGTCGCTCGTGCTCGGCGGGATGATCGGCTCGCTCGCTGGCGTGATGCGCGCCCTCGACCAGCAGAACGTCAACCCGGACTCCTTCGTCCCGCTGCTGACGTTCTTCTTCTACGCGCTGCTGATCCTCGGTGGCGCCGGCACGATCCTCGGCCCGATCGTCGGCTCGATCATCTTCTGGTTCATCATCCAGGGCTCCCAGACCCTGCTCACCGAGCTGGTGCAGAACGTCGGCTTCCTCCCCGATGGCCTCGCGTCGTCGTCGAACCTGGCGGCCATCCGCTTCATCATGGTCGGGCTCTTCCTGCTCACGTTGATGGCCTTCCGACCTCAAGGGATCTTCGGATCCAAGGAGGAGATGCTCCTTGAGTCCCGCTGACATGCCCCCGTCTGAGATCGACCCGGCCGACCCCGACGCCCCGACGCCGGCCAAGGTCGCAATGACCGCTGCGCTCGCGCCGGTCTCCGCGGTCCCCGGCGTCAAGAAGCCGGACCCGATCCTCGTCGTCGACGGGGTCAGCCGATCCTTCGGCGGTCTGCGCGCGGTCGACGTCGACCACCTCGAGATCCAGCGCGGATCGATCACGTCCCTCATCGGCCCGAACGGTGCCGGCAAGACGACCTTCTTCAACCTGCTGACGAACTTCGACCAGGCCGACACCGGTTCGTGGAAGGTCAACGGCACCGAGATGTCCGGCATGCCGCCGCACGAGGTCGCGCACGCCGGGATGGTCCGCACCTTCCAGCTCACCAAGGCGCTCACGAAGCTGTCGGTGCTCGACAACATGAAGCTCGGCGCGGCCCATCACCCGGGCGAGCGGATGCTCTCGGCGCTCATCCCGGTCCGCTGGAAGAAGTACGAGGCCGAGACCGAGGCACGCGCCGACGTCCTGCTGAAGCGCTTCAAGATGGACCACATGCGCGACGAGTACGCCGGCACGCTCTCCGGAGGGCAGCGGAAGCTCCTCGAGATGGCCCGCTCGCTCATGGTCGAGCCGGAGCTCGTCATGCTCGACGAGCCCATGGCCGGCGTGAACCCCGCGCTCACGCAGTCCCTGCTCGGCCACGTGAAGGGCCTGCGTGACGCGGGCATGACGGTGGTCTTCGTCGAGCACGACATGGACGTCGTCATGGACATCAGCGACTGGGTCGTCTGCATGGCGCAGGGCCGCATCATCGCCGAGGGCCCGCCTCACGCGGTCGCGAAGAACCCGGCGGTCATCGAGGCCTACCTCGGCGGCGACATCGACGAGGACGAGGAAGCCGCATGATCAGGGCTGACGAGACGCGCACGCCCGAGGAGATCGACACGATCGCCCGCTCCGGACGCCCCGTCCACGGCGACCTCCTGCTCGAGGCCAAGGACCTGGTCGCGGGCTACCTGCCCGATGTCGACATCCTGCACAACGCCGGGCTGACGCTGGGCCGTGGAGAGCTCGTCGGCATCATCGGCCCCAACGGCGCGGGCAAGTCGACGTTGATCAAGGCGCTCTTCGGGCTCGTCGACGTGCGGGCCGGCAGCGTGACCCTCGACGGCCAGAACATCACGTCGATGAAGGCCCATGAACTCGTGGCCAAGGGCGTGGGCTACGTCCCGCAGACCCAGAACGTCTTCCCCGCGCTCACGATCGAGGAGAACCTCGAGATGGGCGCCTACCTGGCGCGCGACCGCTTCGAGGAGCGCTTCGCATTCGTCGTGGAGCTCTTCCCGCTGCTCGAGACGCGCCGCAAGCAGCGTGCCGGCGACCTCTCCGGCGGCGAGCGACAGATGGTCGCGATGGGCCGCGCGCTGATGACCTCCCCGTCGGTCCTGTTGCTCGACGAGCCATCCGCAGGGCTCTCCCCCGCCAACCAGACGGACGTCTTCAAGCGCATCAAGCAGATCAACCAGACCGGCGTCTCCGTCCTCATGGTCGAGCAGAACGCTCGGCGTTGCCTGCAGATCTGTGACCGTGGCTACGTGCTCGCGGACGGCTCCAACGCCTACACCGGCACCGGCGCCGGGCTCCTGCACGACCCCGAGGTGATCGAGCTCTACCTCGGCACCCTTGCGAAGGCGGGCTGAGAGACACCGATGACCGAGGCCGACGCGCCCGGGGGCACCGCGACGCCGTGTCTTGAGTGCGGCCGACCGGTCCCGGCTTCTGCCCGGTGGTGCGGCAGCTGCGGACACGCCCACCCGCAACGGGCCCTCCGGGCGTCGGCTGACCTCACCCCAGCTGACGACGTCGATGCCGGCTCGGACGGCTGGGGAAGGACGGTCCTGGACGGCTCGTCGGGGCGCCGACGTCGTCGCCTCGCCGTCGCTGCGCTGGCGGTCGTCCTCGGCGGGGCGTACCTGGCGGTGCGGGCCAACGGTGCCGACGGGCCACCGAACGCCACCCCGACGCTGACCCCGAACCTCGGCCTGCCCGTGCCGACCGAGACCCCGCCGAAGCGGGCCGACTTCGCCCCGTCGCCGCTGTTCTCCGCGGACGGGTCCGGCCCGGCCCCGGTCCCTGAACCGGCGCAGCTGGGCGACGACGAGCTCGTCTGCGTCGTCGACGCCACGCCCGGGCCCTGTGACGGATGGGCGACCCGCCTTCCCGCCACGACCCTGACCGCCATGGCGGCCGAGGACGGGCAGGTCCGCCTCGCAGGCCTGCACGGCGACCAGGTCTTCGTCGAACGGCTCGCGCTGGGCACGGGTGAGTCGCTGACCCCCGGCGACCAGCCCATCCGGTACGCAGGGCTCAACGCCCCGCGGCTCATCGCGCGCAGCGAGGCACGCCCCGAAGCGATGGTGACGGTCGGCGAGAACACGCCCGAGGCCGGGATCCAGCTCGTCGAGATCGACTTCGACGGCTTCCCGACCGGAGTCCGGGCTCGCCTGGACACCAACGGGCCGATGTCCGGCTTCGACGCCGTGCGGGGGATGATCGCGACCATCCAGCGTGACGGTCAGATCCGCTGGATCTCGACGGACCTCCAGGAGGTCATCCGTCGGGACGGCCCGCCGTCAACGATCACCGAGGTCGAGGTCCGAGCGACGCCCGGCCATGACCTGGTGCCGCTCGCCGACCGCGAGATCCGGATGGTCACCCTCGACGAGCTCGGCCTCCTGCGGTTCGTCACGCCGGACCGCGTCGAGGTCCTCAGCACCGAGGCGACGTCGTTCTCATGGTCGTCGGACGGGCGAGTCGTCTGGTCGAGCGGTGATCGTGTGGTCACGTGGATCGAAGACTCAGGAGGCCTCAGGAGCTGGGGCACGCCGCCCGACGAGATCGCGCCGGACGTGCTGGACGTGTTCGCCACCGACGACCTCGTGTACGTGCTGAGACGCGGGCCGGGCGAGACCGGCGAGCGGCTGCTGGAGCGCTACGACGCGGCGACGGGCGCGTCGGTCGGCGACCCACACGCATGGCCGGCGGACGCTCCAGCCGAGATCCTCGGCGTGGGCACCACCGGCGACGTCTATCTGGGCTCGCGCAGCCACGTCGTGCGCTTCGAGGCAGACTCCGGCCGCGAGGTCTGGCGGGCGCTGATCATCGCGAGCGCCCCACAGATCCGGACTGCCCTCACGACGCTCGACGGGCGCGACGCCGTGCTGGCACAGCCGACGCCGGACACGGTCGCGCTGCTGCTTCCACCGGCCTGAGCCTGCGAGCCGCAACGCGGACCCCGGACAACGGCCGAGGCCCGGCCGCGTGATGCGGCCGGGCCCCGAACGGGTTGCTGTGCTGCGTGTCAGCTGACGTCAACGGTGTCGAGGGTCGCGACAGCTCCGTCACGGAACTCCCAGACCTCGTACGTACCGGCAGCCGGCTCGCCGGCGTCCGCCCACTCGCCGGGCCCGGAGGCGCCGTCGTAGTCGATGTCCGTGCCGGCCTTCACGAGCTCGATGCAGGACGGGAAGTCCGTGCACTTCTCGCCACCCTTGGTGACGTTGATGAGCTCCTTCTGGATGGCGGCGGGGTCGTCCGTGCCAGCGACCGCAGCTGCGAGCGCGATGATGATCATGCAGTCGTAGGCGTGCGCGGAGAAGATCTGCGCGGTGCCCTCAGGCGCGAACGCCGCGAAGGCGGTCTGGAAGGCCTCGGAGCCCTGCGACGACGGGGCGGTGCCCGTCATGCCGTTGAGCTCGGATCCGTCACCGTCCGGGAAGACGCCGGAGATGACATCCGTGGACTGCATGCCGTCAGCGGTGTAGATCTGCCCGGGGTTGATCCCGTTCTCGAGCAGGCCCTGGAGGATCTTGTTGCCAGTCTCCGGGAAGGAGATGAGCGCAACAGCGTCCGGGCTGGCGTCGATGACCTTCTGGACGTCGGCCGCGAAGTCCGAGCCGTTCGGGTCGTACGCGACGTCGGCAACGATGTCGGCGCCCTCCTCGACCAGCTTGGTCTTGAGGAAGCCTGCGAAGCCCTGGCCGTACTCGTCAGCGAGCGCGATCACGGCGACGGCGGAAGCGCCGTCAGCGACCATGCGGGACGCGAGTGCGGGGCCCTGGAGGTTGTCCGGCGGAGCGGTGCGGACGTAGAAGCCGCCGTTGTCGTCGTACGCGGTCAGCGAGGACCCGGTGTTCGACGGCGAGCACTCGACGATGCCAGCGCCCGTGATCTTGTCGATCACCGAGAGCGTGATGCGCGACGAGGCCGCGCCGATGATGGCGTCGACGTTGTCGGACTGGATCAGCGTGTCCGCTGCACCGTTCGCGACGTCTTCGTTCGTGCCCGAGTCGGACTCGACGACCTTGAAGGTCAGGCCGGGGATGCCGCCCGCCTCTTCGATCTGGCTCGCTGCGAGGCGCACGGCCTCGAACATGGGCGGTCCGAGCACGGCGAGGTCGCCGGTCTGCGGAAGCAGGATCCCAACGGTCAGCTGGCCGTCGACGTTGGCGCCGGTCGGGGCCTCGGTCTCGGACGGCGACGTCGTGTCGGTCGGTTCGGTGGACGGGTCCGTGGTGGTTTCTCCGCCGCCGCAGGCTGCGAGCGCGACGGAAAGCACCGTGGCGGACGCAACTCTACGCATCCAAGTGGAACGCATGTCTGGGTTTCTCCCCATGTCGATGTCGTACGGGCGACGGCGCCGGAGCGCCGTCGGAACAGGTACGCGGCCGTAGGTCTCAGCCGTGGGCGGGGACTCTACGACAGTGATAGGAGATCGTCCACGGACTGTCGTACAGGTGCGCACCCACGTACCGTCGCGTCGATGTGCCGTCCGGAGGCGACCGTGATGCCCGAAACCCTGATCTTCACCGTGACGCACGGGTCGGACGAGCCCGAACGGGCCACCGTCCCGTACATCGCTGCGACCACAGCGGCGATCTCCGGCCAGCGTGCGATCGTCGTCTGCACCATCGACGGCGTCTGGACCGGGATCCCGGAGCGCGCCGCCGAGATCGAGTCCGAGGGGATGCCGACGCTCGCGGATCTCCAGATCCAGCTCGTGGCGGCCGGCGGCGAGATCTGGCTGTGCTCGGCATGTACGACGAAGCGCGGCATCACCGGGGACATGGACCTCGTCGACGGCGCGCGCATCGTCGGGGCGGCCACCATCGTCGAGGCGCTGACCACCGGCCGTGCGATCTCGCTCGGATGAAGCAGGACGACGTCGGCGGCGGTTCGGATCCCACCGGCCGCCGCCGGCTGCCAGAGGGCTTGGTCACGCTCACGCTGATCCGCCTCGTCCTCACGAGCGCAGAGCGGTTCGCCTACCCCTTCCTCCCGCAGATCAGCCGCGGTCTCGGGGTCGGGGTCGGGACCGGCAGCCTCCTGCTGTCGACGCGATCATTCGCGACGCTCGGCATCGTCGCGGCGCGGCCGCTGCTGGACCGCCGGTCGCTTGCGTGGCAGGGCCAGCTCGGCCTCGTGCTCTCGACCTGTGGGCTGGTCGCGGTCGCGGTCCCCGGGCTGCTGCCGGTCGCGCTGTTCGGCTTCGCCCTGCTCGGCATCGCGCGATCCATCTACGACGTCGCAGCCCAGTCGACGCTGGCGGGTCGAGCGACGTCGAGCACCCGTGCCCGGACGTTGGCGGTCTTCGAGCTGCCGTTCGCGGGCGGGATCCTCCTGGGAGTGCCGATTGCGGGGGTCCTGATCTCGCGCTTCGGCTGGCGAGCCCCGTTCCTCGCGGCGGCCGTGCTCACGCTCGGCTCTGTCCCGTTCGCGGGACGTGGGCTCACGGACCGGACACCCGTGGCCGAGGAGAACGGCGCGGTCGCGGCGGCCGCCGGCCGCCGCCGCAAGCCCAAGCTGCCCAGCGCGGCCTGGTCGATGTTCGCGACGATGCTCTTGTTCGTCGCGGCGATCGAGCTGACGCTGGTCTCGTACGGCGGCTGGCTCGAGACGCGCTTCAACTTGGAGGTCGTCGAGATCGGGGCGCTGTCGATCGCCCTGGGCGTGCTGGAGCTCGGCGGGGAGCTGCTGACGTTCGTGTTCGCGGACCGGTTCGGGGCACGGCGCACGCTCGCGGTCGGGCTCGGCATCTGCGCGGGCGGGCTGCTGCTGCTCTCGGCCGGTCAGGCATCCTTGGTGCCCGGTCTGGCAGGACTCGGGCTGGCGCTGCTCGGCTTCGAGGTCGCGGTGGTCGCCGGGATCGCGTTGGCTGCGACCCTCGTCGACGCGGCGGAGCGGCCGAGGATGCTCGGTGGCGTCGTCGTCGCGCTCGGCTCGGGCCGCGTGATCGGCTCGCTCTTCGGCGCCCCTCTGGCCGCTCGGACCGCAGCGAACGGCTCCGTCGCTGCGTCGGCGCTGATCTCGGCCGTCACCGTCGGCGTGGCGCTCATCGCGCTGCTCGCGCCCCGCTCGGGACGCGTGTCCGTCTGACCGTCACCGGTGCGGCGTCACCACGTGCGTCATCGCCACGAACGGGATGACGGCGACCCGGTCCGCGTCACGGATCACGACGTGGTCCGCAGCGACGGCCCGAAGGACGCCACGGTCGACATGCCCGTCACGGACATGGATCGTCACCGTCGCGGCCTCGGCCTCGAGCTCACGGAGCCGTCCGAGGAACGACGCGGCGGTGATGCCGACCATCGGCGCTCCACCGGGCAGCGGCTCGTGGACACGCACGCTGGCGAGCCGGACATCCATCCGCGAGTCCGCGACGGCCACGGACACGACGTCACGACCGACGCCGATCACCTCTCCATGGACCTCCTGGTCCGCGAAGATCAGCCGCAGCCGCGACGACGAGGTGGCCGCGAGGCTGATCGTGTCGATCAGCGTCCGCTCCCGAAGCGCCGCGGTGGCCGCGTCGTGCTCGGCGGCCTCCGCGTCAGCGCGCATGACGTCGTCGACCTCACCCGTGACCTCGCTGGCGAGGTCACGAAGGAGCCGGTCGGCGTCGTCCTTGCCGGAGCTCAGCGGGCGAGCCAGTCATCGAAGGACAGCTCGGTGATGCGCTCGTAGGCCTCGATGTACTTCGCGCGCGTCGCGGTCACGACGTCGTCGGGCAGCGCCGGGGCCGGCGGGTTCTTGTCCCAGCCGGTCGAGGACGCGTAGTCACGGACGAACTGCTTGTCGAAGCTCGGCGGGTTGGTGCCGACCTTCCACGCGTCGGCCGGCCAGTAGCGCGAGGAGTCCGGGGTGAGGACCTCGTCGGCGAGGACGACCTCACCGTCGAGCATCCCGAACTCGAACTTCGTGTCCGCGAGGATGATGCCGCGCTCGGCGGCGTGGTCGCGGGCACGCGAGTAGAGCGTGATCGAGAGGTCGCGGAGCTGCTCGGAGAGCTCGTCGCCGAGCTTGCCGGCCATGAACTCGAAGCTGACGTTCTCGTCGTGATCACCCTGCTCCGCCTTGGTGGCCGGAGTGAAGATCGGGGCGTCGAGTCGCGAAGCCTCCTCGAGGCCCTCGGGCAGACGGATCCCGCAGACGGTGCCGTCCGCTTGGTACTCCTTCCAGCCCGAGCCGACGAGGTGACCGCGCACCACGCACTCGAAGGGGATGATGTCGACCCGTCGGGTCAGCATCGTGCGTCCGCGCAGCGCCTCGGCGTGCGGCTGAGCGGCGTCGCCGAAGTCCGCGACATCCATCGAGACGAGGTGATTCGGGACGACGTCGGCGATCTGGGAGAACCAGAAGTCCGAGACCCCCGTGAGGACCTTGCCCTTGTCCGGGATCAGCGTCGGGTGGACGCAGTCGTACGTGGAGACACGATCGGAGGCGACGAGCAGCAGGTGGTCGGCGTCGACCTCGTAGAGATCGCGGACCTTGCCGGAGCGCAGGTGTCGGAGGCCGTCGAGTTGCATGAAGGGATCCAGCGGTCGGGAGGCGCCCGATCCTAACGTCCTGGACGCGCGCTCAGGCGTCGAGGTGCGAGTGGTCCCACGCCAACGCACGCGAGCGCACGACCGCGGCCTCGATCTGGAGGAGGTAGCGCTGCACGTCCGCCCCGGGGGCGAACTCCCGACGGACCCCGCCACGTCCGATGATCCGGTGCGCCGGGACGAGGAGCTCGAGCGGGTTGACGGCGATCGCGGACCTGACGAGGCTGCGGCGACGCGTGCTCGACGCGGTCAACGTGAACTGCCGGACCGTGGCTGCTGCACCGGCCGGCAGCGTGGTCATCTCCGCGAGGACGGGACGCAGGCGCGGGCCGGCGAGACGCAGGTCCAGCGGGACGTCGAAGGTCAGGCGCATGCCCGTGAGGTAGGCGCGGATCTCCTCGACGGCCTGCTCGAGGATCGGCGAGCCGTCCAGGTCGAGCGGCGCCTCGAGCCGGTGCGAGAGGTTGCGCACCGTCGGGGCGACGTCGCGCTCCCCGAGGACGTCGACGCGCATGACTCCGTGCAGCGACGCCGCGATCAGGATCCGACCGACAGGCGTCTGCTCAACGGTGAGCGAAATGGGCTCACCACGTCCACAGGTAGACATGCAGTACTCGCTCGGGGATCTCCCACACAGAAACCCCACGCGTCGACCCTAACCAGCGGGCAACGATCCGACAAGGGAGCCGGGCGCCCTGCCTCCGTCCTGTCTCGGCATCTCGACGGAAACGTCCGAACGGCCCCTCCCTCTGGTCCCGCATGGCCGTGCAGCACGGGCGCTTCGACCCTTCAACGTGCGCACAACGTTCGCGGGCGCGCGGAGCCGGGCTGTTCGGATGTCAGGACGTGACCCGGTCGCGCAGCCGTGATCAGCCGGCGGAGAAGCCGACGGAGGAGCCGGTCGACCCGTCGTAGACGCGGTGCTCCTTGCCGGCGACCTTCTGCGCGGCGCGGAACTCGTCCAGCTTCGCCGCCAGATCGGCGTCGCTGAGCGCCAGGATCTGGACGGCCAGGATCGCCGCGTTCTTGGCGTTGTCGATCCCGACGGTCGCGACCGGGACGCCGGGCGGCATCTGCACGATCGAGTACAGCGCATCCGCACCGCCGAGGTGGTCGCTCAGGCACGGCACACCGATGACGGGCAGCGCGGTGTGCGCCGCGACGACGCCCGGGAGCGCCGCCGCACGACCGGCACCCGCGATCAGGACCTTGAAGCCGGCCTCCTGCGCGCCGGACGCCCACTCCGCGACGTCGTCGGGGTTGCGGTGCGCCGACATCACGTCGAGCGTGCACACGACCCCGAAGGTGTCGATCAGCAGCTTCGCCGCCTTCTCCATGATGGGGAGATCGGTCTTCGACCCCATGATGATCCCGACGCGCGCAGTCATGACGTTCCTCGTTGCAGGTGGTGCGGTGGCTGTGATCCGGACGCTACCGAAGGGCGGGCACGGGGCGCGATGCGGTGTGCGGCGCGCGGGGCGGTGCGGGGCGTTCGCGGGGGCCTGCCTACGCTCGGCGGGGTCGTGAACCGAACGAGCAAGGCAGCACAGCATGGGTCGGCGGGTACTGGTCATCGGCGCGGGCGGACGTGAGCACGCGTTGGCGTGGCGTCTGTCGGAGTCGCCGAGCGTCGACGAGGTCATCTCGGCGCCGGGGAACCCGGGGACGGCGCAGGTCGGGCGCAACGTCGACGTCGACCCGACCGACGGTGACGCCGTCGCGGCACTGGCCGCTGAGCTCGAGGCCGACCTGGTCGTGATCGGGCCCGAGGCGCCGCTGGTCGCCGGGGTCGCCGACGTGCTGCGGGCCAACGGCATCGCCGCGTTCGGGCCGGGGGCCGACGCCGCGCAGATCGAGGGCTCGAAGCGCTTCGCCAAGGAGATCATGGACGCAGCCGGCGCGCCGACGGCCGCGTACGGGGCGTTCACCGATGCCTCTGAGGCCAAGGCCGCGCTGGACGGGTTCACCTCGCCGTACGTCGTCAAGGCCGACGGGCTCGCCGCCGGCAAGGGCGTCCGGATCTGCCTGACGCGCGAGGAGGCGGAGCAGGTCGTCGACGAGATGCTCGTCGACGGGGCGTTCGGGGCGGCCAGCGCCACCATCGTCATCGAGGACTTCCTGCACGGACCGGAGATGAGCCTCTTCGGCGTCTGTGACGGCGAGGACGTCGTTCTGCTCACCCCGAGCCAGGACTTCAAGCGCGCCCACGACGGTGACGAAGGGCTCAACACCGGAGGCATGGGCGCATACACGCCGCTGCCCGGCTTCGACCGCAGCCATGCGGCGCCGCTCGCCGACTCCGTCTTCCGCCCCGTGCTCAAGGTCATGGCCGAGCGCGGCACCCCGTTCCGCGGGCTGCTCTACGCCGGGTTCGTCCTCACCCTCGCCGGCCCGCGCCTGCTCGAGTTCAACGCCCGCTTCGGCGACCCCGAGACCCAGGTCGTGCTGCCCGCGCTCAAGTCCGACCTCGGCGATCTGCTGTGGGCCTCGGCGACCGGGTCGATGGCCGACGTCGACGTCGCCTGGCACGACGACGCGGTCGTCACGGTGGTCCTGGCCTCCGGTGGCTATCCGGAGTCCTACCCCACCGGTGTCGCGATCACTGGTGTGGCCGACGCCGACGCGCTGGACGGCGTCCAGGTCTTCCACGCCGGCACGAAGATGGTCGACGGCACGCTCGTCACCGCCGGCGGCCGGGTGCTCACCGTCACCGCTCGGGGCGCCACGCTCACCGCCGCCCGCGATCTCGCGTACGCAGCCGCCGACCTCATCCACTTCGACGGCATCCATCGTCGCTCCGACATCGCCCGCGACGCCGCTGCCGTCGGCTGAGATGGGTCGTGGAGCGAATCGGCGAGAGACCGCCGGAACGCTCCGACGGATCAGATCGCGCGGCGGCGCATCGCCAGCGCACCGAGCGCGGCGATGACGATCGCGACGCCGATCAGCGTCGAGAACCCGGTCCCACCGCTGTCGGTCACGTCCGACGCAGCGACGACCCGGTCGCTGTCCGACGGCGAGGTCGTGGACCGCGGGGCGTGAGCGGGCGCCTCGGACGAGGACGCGGTCACGTCGGGCGACGACGGGGCGGGTTCCTCGGCGACGACGTCCGTCGCGGACGGGGCGTCGGTCGGCGTCGGTGACGTGGTCGGCGACGAGGTCGGCGACGAGGTCGCGCTCGAGGTCGGGCTCGGCGACGAGGTGGCGGTCGGAGTGGGCGAGACGGTCGGTGAGGCGGTCGCGGTGGCCGTCGGCGTCGGTGACGCGGTCGCGGTGGCCGTCGGCGTCGGGGTCGGCGTCGGCGAGGCGGTCGCCGTGGCCGTCGGCGA
>CBDTYW010000077.1:0-14179 GCA_965364735.1 uncultured Nitriliruptoria bacterium | reverse complement strand
ACTGGAGTACCGTGGGTGCCTGCCTCGTCCGTTCCGGTCCGGGCACCGCAACTCCGCAAGCGAGCCTCTCATGGACTCCCTCAACTCCCTCCGTGCGATCCTCGTCGCGACCGCCGTCATCGCCGCTCTGGTGGCTGCCGGCTTCCGTCAGTGGGGTGCGGTCACGTTCCTGTCACTCGCCATCCTCGCTCACGGAGCGATGTGGGTCATGCTGTACCGCCGCGGCGAGCTCTCCTTCGGGGAGCAGGACCACGACGTCCGATGAGCCGCTGACGTCCGCTTCGGGCACCCAGGGTGCGCCAGGTGGATGCCCGGGCCCGACGAAACGGCCCGAACGGGCCCGGTGTGACACACATCGCCTCAAGGTCTGTGCGCCCTGCGTCGAGACCTTGAGGACATGGTCGGAACGGGCCGCCTCGCGTGCTGCGAGCCGTACGTTCGTCGCGTCGGCGAGGATGGGGCATGGGGCAGCAAGCAGACAGGATCGCGCAGGATCTCGACGCTGTCGTGACCGTCCTGCCGACCGCTCAGGCGCTGGCGTGGCACGCCGGGGGAGCCGACAGCATGGGCTGGCATCCGAGCCTCGGCACACCGCCGCCGTCACCGGGTGAGGGGTCCGTGAGCGGGCCCGTGAGCCGCGTCATCCCTCGGCCGGTTGACGGTTGACGCTCAGCCGATCGAAGACCTGACGAACCTGCGCAGCACGTCATGGGCGCGGACGAGGTTGCGGACGGGGACGAACTCGCCGCGCTGATGCGCCTGGGTGGTCAGCCCCGGCCCGAAGTTGAGCGCCGGCACGCCGATCTCGGCGAACCGGGCCACGTCCGTCCAGGCCTGCTTGCCGTTGACCGGCAGATCGGCAGCCGCGATGAAGGCCCGGGCCAGCGCGCTCGTCAGACCGGGCGGCGCCGGGGCGGCGCGGTCGATGATGATGACCTCGGCGCGGTCGCCGACCAGCGCCCGGAGCTCGACCTCGGCCTCATCGCAGGTGCGAGACGGCGCGAAGCGGAAGTTCAGGTTCACGTCGAAGGTGTCCGGGACGACGTTGCGCGCGTTGGACGTCGTCGCCTGCGTGACCGTGAAGACGTCGCGGTAGGCGACCCCGTCGATGTCGACGTCGCGGGGTGGTCGGGCGTGCAGCTCGGCCAGGAACGCCCCCGCCTTGGTGACGGCGTTCTCGCCGTGCCACGGCCGCGCGGAGTGGGCGGCCTGCCCGGTGAACCTGACGGTGGCGTGCAGGCCGCCGAGACAGCCCGCGTGGACCTCGAGGTCCGTCGGCTCGAGCACGATCGCGAAGTCCGCGTCGGCGAGCCACGTGAGCTGGTCGAGGACGTCGGCGAGCTCGTTCGCGTCGGCGGGGCCCTCCTCACGGGCGTAGAGGACGAGCGACAGGTCGAACGGTGACGCGGCACGCAGCTCGCGGTCCTCGAAGACCGCCTGCGCCGCGACGTTGCCGGACTTCATGTCCGAGGTGCCACGACCAACCACGACCGCGCCGTCCGCGCGGTCCTCGACCCGAGGAACCCGGTCGTCGTCGGTCGGCGGAACGACGTCGAGGTGCCCCACCAGCAGGATGTGCGGACGGGCGAGACCATCATCGCGGCGGCCGTCGACGACGATCGAGTCACCGACGCGCGTGACCGCTTCCCCGAGCGCGCGGTACCGCCGCTCCTCGAGGTCCGCCAGCTCCGCCTCGTCGTTGGTCACCGACAGGATCGCGCACTGGGCGACGAGCCGCTCGACGAGATCCTGGACGACGTCGCTCACACCTGGACCTGGAACTCGCGCAGGGCGTCGGTGAGCGAGGTCTTGTTGTCGGTCGAGGCGGTGCGCTTGCCGATGATCAGCGCGCACGGCAGCTGATAGCTGCCCGACGGGAACGTCTTCTCGCGCGTCCCCGGGATCACCACGGACCGTGCCGGCACGTGCCCGCGGTACTCGACCGGCTCGTCGCCGGTGACGTCGATGATCGGGGTGGAGGCCGTGATGACCGTGTTCGCGCCGACGACGACCTCCTCCTCGAGCCACGCGCCCTCGACCACGACCGCCCGTGAACCGATGAAGCAGCCGTCCTCGATGATGACGGGACGCGCGCCAGCGGGCTCCAGCACGCCGCCGATGCCGACGCCGCCGGAGAGGTGGACGTTGCGGCCGATCTGCGCACACGATCCGACCGTCGCCCAGGTGTCGACCATCGTCCCGGAACCGACGTACGCCCCGATGTTCACGTAGGACGGCATCAGGATGACCCCGGACTCGAGGTGTGCGCCCCAGCGGGCGGTGGCGGGCGGGACGACGCGGACGCCGTGCGCGGCGTAGCCGGTCTTGAGCGGCCACTTGTCGTGGTACTCGAACGCGCCGACCTCCATGGTCTCCATGGTCGCCTGCCGGAAGCGCAGCAGGATGGCCTGCTTCGCCCAGGCGTTGACGACCCAGCTGCCGTCATGCTTCTCCGCGATGCGCAGGGACCCGTCGTCGAGCGCGGCGACGGTGGCGTGGACCGCCTCACGGGCCTCGTCGGTGCGCCAGCCCTCAGGGTCGGCGGCGGCGCGCTCGATGGCGGCGCGGAGATCGTCGTGCGAGGTCACGGGAGGGGCTCCAGAGAAGCGTCGGGGATGCGGGCAGCATGTCGCGTGCGGCGTCAGGATGCCACCCGATGGCCGCGGTCCGAGGGAGGGGTGTCGGGCAGCCATCGTCCTCGTCCGCGTCGGTATCGTTCGCGGCATGGACATCTCCACCGCCCCGCCATCCGCCCATGAGCTGACCCCTGCCACGTGGTCGCAGGCGCCCGCGACGATCGTCAGCGGGTTCGTGATGGGCTCTGCTGACCTCGTCCCCGGCGTCTCCGGCGGCACGGTCGCGCTCGTGCTCGGCATCTACGAGCGCCTCGTCGCGTCCATCCGCCAAGGTGCTCGGGCGCTCGCGACGCTCCTGCGCGGTGACGTCAGCGGGGCGATCGACGGGCTCAAGCGCGTCGAGTGGGCGTTCCTCGTCCCGCTCCTCGGTGGGATCCTGATCGCGATCGCCACGCTGGCAGGGATCCTCCACACGTTGCTCGAGGACGAGCCGGTCGCGATGTCGGCAGCGTTCTTCGGGCTCGTCGTCGGCTCGATCGTCGTGGCCGCGGATCTCGTTGAGCGACGCGACGCGATGACCATCGGTGTCGGGGCGGTCACCGCGGTCGCGGCGTTCTTCCTGCTCGGCCTGCGCAGCGGCGGCATCACCGACCCTGCGCTGCCGATCTTCTTCATCGCTGGCGCGCTCGCGATCGTCGCGATGATCCTGCCGGGCATCTCCGGCTCCTTCATCCTGCTCATGCTCGGCATGTACGAGCCGGTCATCGCCGCGGTCGACGAGCGCGAGATCGCGACGATCCTCGTCGTGGGCGCAGGCGCGGGCATCGGGCTCGGCGGGTTCTCCACCGTGCTGACCTGGCTGCTCGATCACCACCGCGACGTCGTGATGGCCTCGCTCACCGGGCTGATGCTCGGCTCGCTTCGTGTGCTCTGGCCGTGGCCGGCCGGTGAGGACGGCGTCGGCGACGTCGCGCTCGGGGCGCCCGTGAGCTCCGAGATCGCGCTCGCGGTCGGGCTCGCGTTCGCCGGTGTTGCGGTCACGATCCTCGGGGCGCGGCTCGCGGCTCGACGCGAGGGCTGATCCGTCAGAGACGTCCGGCGTCGATCGCGTCGCTCCACGCTCGGACGGCGTCTCGGCAGGCGTCGACGGTCGGCACCAGGGCGAGGCGCGCCCAGCCCGCGCCGCCGGGGCCGAACGCGCTGCCCGGTGAGGCGATGATGCGCTCGGCCAGCAACCGTTCGACGTAGTCCGCGTCGTCGCCGCCGGGAACGCGGAACCACACGTAGAAGGTGGCGGCGGAGCCGCTGACCTCGATGTTGCGCTCGGCCATGAAGTCCAGCACGACGCGGCGCTTGTCCCCGAAGATCGCACGACGTTCGTCGACGTGGCCCTGGTTGCCCCACGCCGCTGTGGCGGCAGCCGTGACGAACGGAGGGGACGCCGTGCCGACGTTGGGCCGGAGCAGACGCAGACGTCGGATGATCTCCGGGTCGCCGACGATGGCGCCGGCCCGGTAGCCGGTCATCCCGGAGCGCTTCGAGAGCGACACGAACGCGACGACGCCGGTGAAGTCGCCGTCACAGGCCTCGAGCGCGCTGGGCGGGGCGGGCTCGTCGAACCAGATCTCCTGATAGCACTCGTCGGAGCAGAACAGCAGATCGTGCTCGCGCGCGATCGCGATCTGACGACGGAAGTGATCGAGGTCGGCGATGGCGCCGGTGGGGTTGTGGGGGTAGTTCTGCCAGACGATGCAGGCGCGGTCGAGCCGGTCGGCGTCGAGATCGGCAAGGTCGAGCAGCCAACCTCCGTCGGCGGTCATGGTCACCGGATCCGAGACTCCGCCTGCGAACAGGGCCCCGCGGCCGTAGACGGGGTAGCCCGGGTCGCCCCAGATCACGCCCCGTCGCGGGCCGTTCGCGTCGAGGACGGCGAGCGGCAGATGGAAGATCGCCTCCTTGCTGCCGGCGGACGGCAGGACGTTGAGCTCCGGGTCGACGTCGACGCCGTGGCGCCGACGCATCCAGCCCGCCACGGCCTCGCGGACGTCCCGGGGGCCCGCCGCGGTGGGGTAGCGGCTGACCGGGCCGACGGCCTCGATGAGCGCGTCGCGGATGAACTCGGGCGTCGGCTCGTCCGGGTCGCCGATGGAGAAGTCATGGACGACGCCGCCGTCCGCGCGAAGCGCCACCGCGAGGTCCTGGACGCGCGCCAGCGGGTAGCCGCCGAGCTGGTCGAGGGCGGGGTTGGAGGTGACCATGACGAGCCTTGGACGACGGGGCGCGATCCTACGTGGCGGGCGCCCGCCGCCGCGGCGCCGGATGCGTCGGCGGCTCATCCCGACGCCTATCGTCGGACCACGAACGATCCTCTCCGCACGACGCACCCCGCGAGGCAACGATGCTCGACCTGACCCGGACCGGCGACGTCTTCGTCCTGAAGATGCAGCACGACGACAACCAGTTCTCGATCGCGATGCTCGACGCGCTCGACGCCGCGTTCGACGAGGTCGAGCGCAGCGAGGGCGCGGCGGCGCTCGTCACCACCGGCACGGGCAAGTTCTTCTCCAACGGGCTCGACCTCGGCTACCTCGGCAGCCCGGAGGGACAGGCCAACCTCGCCGCGTACGTCTCACGGGTCCAGGGCCGGATCTTCGCCCGCGTCCTCGAGCTGCCGATCCCGACCGTCGCCGCGATCAACGGCCACGCCTTCGCGGCCGGCGCGATGCTCGCCATGTGCCACGACTTCCGGGTCATGCGTGACGACCGCGGCTTCTTCTGCCTTCCCGAGGTCGACATCAACATCCCGTTCACGCCCGGCATGGACGCGCTGCTCAAGACCCAGCTCGGACCGCGCGCGGCGACCAAGGCGATGGTCTGGGGCCACCGCTTCGCCGCCGAGGAGGCCCTCGCCTACGGGATCGTCGACGAGGTGACCTCCGAGGAGCAGGTCGTCGCCCGCGCCGTCGAGATCGCGACACCGCTGGTCGGCAAGACCCGGGGCACGGTCGCGGCGATCAAGCAGCGCCTCCACGGAGACACCCTCGCGACCCTCCGCGACGACAACCCGCTGGCCTGACCAGGCGTCGCTGGGCCCCTTCAGGAGTCCTTGAACGCGTAGATGTGCCCGTCCCGCGAGCCGACGTAGATGCCGCCCTTCCACACCGCGGGAGAGGACTCCACGCAGGTGCCGGCCGGGATCGAGACCTCCCAGATCTCGCGCGGCGCGGCCGGGTTCGCGGACAGGTCGTAGGCGCGCAGGCCGCCTGCCTCGCACAGGCCCACGATCAGCGTGTCGTCGACGACCGACGGTGACGACCACTCGTGGAACCCGAGGTCCTCGCGGTGCACGACCTCGCCGGTGCGCCGATCGACGACGATCAGGTCACCGACGTGGGTTGCGACGTACAGGTGCTCACCGTGCAGCGCCGGCGTCGACCAGAGGCCACCGGGGCCGCCCTGGCCGGGGACCTGGACGCCCCAGACGTACGGGTCATCGGGCTTGGAGGGATCGAGCTTGATGAGCTGCCCGACCTCCTTCGAACGGGAGTTGAAGCGCTCGAGCTCGACCGAGACGTAGAGCATCCCCTCCTCGTCGAGGACCATGGATGCGTCGATGTCGTCGCCCGCCCACCAGTCGAAGACGATCGGTGCCTCGCCGTTCTCCACGTCCGTGGTGTCGAGCCCGACGACGCGTCCACCACCGTTGGCGAAGTAGACGCGGTCGGACGTCACCACGACGGAGTTCTCGATCGACATGGTCCGGTCGCCGACCTTGTTGATCAGCTCCTGCGTCCAGCCGGGCATCGAGAAGAGCAGCTCCGGGTCGACGGTGACGTTGCCGTCGTCGTCGTAGCCACGGTTGAGCTTGTGGATGTAGAACCACGAGTCCTCGCCGCCCTCGAAGAGCAGGTCGCCGACGATCGAGGCGTTGCCGTCCCAGTCGTTGTTCCAGATGCCCTTCGGGTTCGCGCCGAGCTTCCACAGCTCCACGGGGTCACCCTGGTCGAGGGCGATGATGCGGAAGAAGTTGTCGCGGGAACCCGAGTAGACGAGCGGGAAGCCGTCCGGGTCGATCGTGACCGAGCCCTTGATGATGTCGCCGGTGGGGAAGGGCTTGCGCGTGGCCTCTCCGGTCGCGACGTCGACGAAGTGGATCCGTCGGTCGTAGGTGCCGACGACGAGCTCGGTGATCCCGTCCGGGCGCTCCCAGATCGCGGGCTGGCCCGTCCAGCCGGAGCCACACCACTGCTTGCCGTCGGACTGCGCGCACATGCGCTGGTCAGCGGGGTAGCGCCAGGCGATCTCGGGGTTCTCCGGGACCGGACCCTCGCCGTAGTAGGTGTGCTGCGGGTTGCCGCGGAACTGCAGGAGGCCGACGGTCGTGCCCCACGGGCTGCCCGGGAGCAGGAGCCCGTTGTCGGCGTAGCGGACGCGGCTGGTCGGTTCGGGCTCGGGCTCGGGTTCGGGCGCCGCAGTCGCGGAGGGCGAGGTGTCGACGTCCGGTGCGACCACCTCGACGTCGACGTCGGAGGCCGACGGGCTCGCGGTCGGCGAGGTGCCGGGGGAGCCGTCGTCGCCGCTGAACACGATCGCCGCGCCCACGATGCCGACCGCCACGATGCCAAGCCCTGCCGCGACGAGTCGTCGTCCGCCAATGCCCCCGCTGCCTGCCACGCCTGCTCCAGATCCTGCTTCGTGAAGCCGAGAGCCTAGAAGGGGTTGGGGACGGCGCATCGGACGAACGGACGCCTCGGCCTAGGCTGCGCTCCTCAGCAGACGACAGGGCTTCCCCCGTGAGCACCGACACCACGACGAACCGCTCGACGCTGCTCGTGCGCGTCAGCGGTCGAGACCGACCGGGCATCACGGCGGGGCTCCTCGGCGTGCTCGCCCGCAACGGTGCCGAGATCTACGACATGGAGCAGGTCGTCGTCCGCGAGCGGCTGACCCTCGGGATCCTGATCTCGGTCCCGGCCGGGGAGGACGTCGTCAAGAACCTCCTGTTCTACGGCTTCACGGCGGACATCACGATCGACTTCGAGTTCGTGGAGAGCACGTCGTCACGCAGCGGGCTCCCGCGGTTCGCGGTGACCGTCCTCGCCAACCCGCTCACGCCCGCGGCGCTCGCCCGGGTCGCCGAGGCGATCTCCGACGGTGGCGGCAACATCGACCGCATCGTCCGGCTGTCGCGCTACCCGGTCGTCTCCTACGAGTTCGTCGTCGTCAACGGCGACCTCGACCTGATGCGGGAGCGGCTCGTCGAGGCGGCGCACACCATCGGCATCGACATCGCGATCCAGCGGGAGTCGCTCGAGCGCCGGTCGAAGCGGCTCGTCGTGCTGGACATGGACTCCACGCTCATCCAGGACGAGGTCATCGAGCTCATCGCCGACGAGTGCGGCGTGCGCGAGCAGGTCGCGGAGATCACCGAGCGCGCGATGAACGGAGAGATCGACTTCGGCGAGGCGCTCAAGGAGCGGGTCGCCCTGCTGGCCGGCCTCGACGTTGCTCGGCTCGACGTGGTCCGCGAGCGGGTCCGGCTCACTCCCGGAGCGCGCCTGCTCACCAGGACGCTCAAGCGGATGGGCTTCAAGCTTGCCGTCGTCAGCGGCGGGTTCACGTTCTTCACGGACTGGCTCGCCGAGGAGCTCGGGCTCGACCACGCCTTCGCGAACGAGCTCGAGGTCAAGGACGGCAAGCTCACCGGGCGCGTGACCGGCCCGATCGTGGATCGCGCCCGCAAGGCGGTCCTGCTGCGCGAGGTGGCAGCGCTGGAGGGCATCCCGATCGAGCAGACCGTTGCGGTCGGCGACGGCGCCAACGACCTCGACATGCTCGCGGCGGCCGGCCTCGGCGTCGCGTTCAACGCCAAGCCGGTGGTCCGACAGCAGGCCGACACGACCGTGAACGTTCCCTACCTCGATGCGATCCTGTTCATGCTGGGCGTGCGTCGCGAGGACGTCGAAGCAGCGGACCGCGCCGATCCCGACCACGTGTCCGACCGGCTGGTGCCCGTCGACGGGCTCCCGCCGTTCTGACCGATCAGGCCTCGACGTCGCGGACGTAGACGTCGAAGCGACGCGCGATCCGCATCCCCGCCTGCTGGTAGAGCCGCAGCGCCCCGTGCTCGGTGATGTCGTCGACCTCGAGACCGACCTGCGTGGCTCCCGCCGCTGCAGCCGCGTGGAACATCTCGACGAGCAGCCTCCTCGCGACGCCTGCGCCCCGCGCCACCTGGAGCACACCGAGATGGCGGATCTCGACGCGCGTCACGTCATCGGCGGCGACGTGGCCCAGCGCGATCCCGACGACGACCTCGCCGCCCGGGGTCAGCGGCACGGCCGCGAGCTCAGGCCGTGCCAACGTCTCCGGCGCGGCGTCGGTGACGGCGAGCATCCAGAGCGACCCGTCGAAGTCGTCCCGCCGATCGACCTCCATGTAGCGCCACTCGCTGAGGTCGACGGACTCGAAGTCCCAGTGGTCGGCGAACGACATCTGGTGCGCGTGCCAGGTGGCGGCGAGGTCCTCCGAACGCCACGGCCTGATCCGGATGCCCTCGGGCAGCGGTGGGCGGGGAGGCAGGTCCTCGAGGTCGAGCCTCAGCCGCAGGAGATGGCGCGCCGGGGCGAACTCGTTCTGGAGGTAGAAGTTGCGTGCGCGACGGTCCTCGTTCGCGGTCGACGTGACCAACGTGACCCGCTCCTCGCCGGCGCTGCGTGCCGCGAGCCGAGCGCGCCGGACCCCGCGGTCGAGCAGGAACGTCGCGAGCTCATGGCCGGTGTGATCAGGGTCGACGCGGCCCTCGAGATAGAGGTCCAGGTCGCCGGTCCACGGGTCACGGTCCTCCTGGAACAGCGCGTACGCCGCGATGACGTCCGGGCGGTCGGCCGGGAAGACGACGATGGCCTCGTCACGGGCTGCCGGCTCGATGAGGTCGCGCGCGACGTCGGCGCCAGACCCGGTCACCTCGCCGATGCGGTCGACGTCGCAGCGGTCGTGCAGCGCCGCGATGAGCGGCAGGTCCTCGGGAGTGGGACGACGCCAGCCGTGCCCCGCCGGTGCCTCGATCTCGGGCAGCGCGGACCCTGACGCGCCCGGCGTCCCGGAGCCCACGGAGGTCGTCGAGTCCACGCTGTCCCTCGTTGTGGTCGTGGTCGCCGAGCCTAGGGGCGTCGGGGCCACGTTGACGCGAGGGTCGGGCGGTATCGTGCCCGCGCCACCCCGCCCGCCGTCTCCGACCCCGAGGCCCACGCAACATGTCCCGGATCTCCGTCTTCCACCTCACGCCCACGCGGCGTCTCCCGCTGATCGAGGAAGAGGGCCTGCGCACACGCGCCGACCTGTCCGAGCGGCTCGGACCGATCGATGCGTTCGACGAGGCTGCGACCGGCACGTTCGCGCACGGCAAGCGGATCAGCGCCTTCCTCGACCGCGACCACGCAGCCAGCAAGGCGGCCGAGCTCGGAGCCGGCCTCGTCACCTTCACCGTCGACGCCACGCGCTCCATGGCCACCTCCGTCGACGTGTCCGACGCGGCAGCGCACTGGGCGTCGGTGAAGCCGCTGTCGACGTTCCTCGACGACGCTCCGTCAGACCTGATCGTCCACACGAACCGACCGGTCCGCTCCAAGCACGTCAACATCCTCTCCCCGGTCGTCGACGACGCTGCCCTCGGCGACTACGCCTCGCTCGTCCACGCCGTGGCCGACGAGGACCGTCTGTCCGCCAAGGCGCTGATGCACCTCGCGATCATCGCGTCCGAGGGTGACTTCGACAGCCCGGCCTTCACCGCAGCCTGCGCGCTGGCCTGGCGCGACGAGCAGGACGACATCTCGATCGCCGACGAGCTCGCGGAGCTCGACCCGGACAAGATCGCGTCAGCCGCGCTCGCGGAGTTCGGCGGAGACGCGCCGGAGGCGACCGCCCGGCTGCGCCAGGTGCTCGACGAGACCCGTGCGTGGGGTGAGCAGAACAACGCCGAGGCCGGCGCGGCGCTCTACGCCCGCACGGCGCTCATCCTCGAGCAGCTCGACGCCTGAGGCGCCTCGAGCCAGCCTGGTCAGAGGGTGATGACGTCCACGCGCGTGACGACGTCCGCGCCGTCCTGCTTCTCGACCTGGTAGCGGACCCGCTGCCCGATCCGGAGCTCGAGCGTGTTCCCGCGGGGGACCAGCGCGCCCGGTCCCGAGGTCAGGATGCGGAGCTGGTCATCCATCAGGACGACGCTCCCGTCGGACGGGTCGAAGCTCTTCACGGTGCCCTGTGGCATGGCGGGGGATCCTCGGCGTCGGGACGTCGGTGGTGCCCGCAGATGGTAACCGTTCGATGCCGTCGTCCCGCCCTTCACGTCCCGGCCCGTCCTAGGATGACGTGACCCGATCAACGAGATGCCCCATGGCAGAGCACCGCCCCGATCCGGCCGTGAGCAAGCTCCCCGAGGGGGAGCGTGTGGCTGCCGTGACCACGACGGTCGCCGTCGGGCGCACGCCGTTCACGCAGCACCTCGGCCGCATCGCCCTCGTGGCGGTCGGCGTGCTCTTCACGATCTTCGCGCTCGTGAACTCGCAACGCGTCGACTTCAACTGGATCTTCGGCGAGACGATCGTGCAGCGGACAGCTCAGGGGAGCGACCTCGTGCGGACGTCCGGCGGGGTTCCGCTGATCATCCTGCTGGTCGGCTCGTTCGTCCTGGGCGCCGTGTTCGCGACGTTGGCGGGCTGGCGTCGTCACCGTCGCAAGGCCGTACCGGTCGCCAAGGTCAAGAAGCAGCGGGCCCGCAAGGCAGACTGAGCGAGGACGACACGCCCCGTCGTCAGCTCCGGACGGCCTCGCCCTCGATCTCGGCGATGCGGTCCCGGGCGCGCTCGAGGCGTGGCCGGATCTTGTTGATCACCTGTCCGGTGGCGCCGCCGACGGGCTCCTCGACCAGCTCGAGCAGGTCGTCGAAGGTGTCGATGTCGAGCTTGAACCCGGGGGAGTCCACGGCGACGGTGGCGACGCCGAGGTTCCGGGCGAGACGCATGTGCTTCGCGGCCGAGCCAGGTCCGTAGGCCGTGCCGATGACGTTCGGTGGCCGACGGAGCAGCGCGCCGGTGCCGCCGTCGTTGGTCGCGGCGACCACGACCTGCGCGTCCTCGTCGAGGACAGCGCGGACGTCCGCCACGGTCAGGCGCGGGAGATCGGCCGTCACGATCATGAGCGTTCCGACGGTGCCGAGGCGCGGCATGGCGGCCCGCAGCGCGGCGTTGACGTCGTGGGTTGACGGCGGGTCGAGCGTGACGTCGAGACCGAGCGCGCGTGCGGCGTCGGCAGCACCTGTTCCATTGGCGGCGACGACGATGCGGTGAACGCCGCCGGCCGTCAGCGCACGTGCGACGTCTGCGAGCATCGCAGCCGCGAGCGCAGCGCGTTCGGAACGCATGAGGCGTCCCTCGAGTCGGGTCATCCCCTCGCCCGGAGAGCGCAGGGGAACGATGGCGACGATGGGGCTGTGTGCTTCGACCATGGCGGAAACCCTAGCCGCAGGTGCTCCGCCTCCTGCACACCGTCGGCGCGTTGCCACGGGCACCGCACGCGTCGGTCCGTCGGGCGTTGTGCGGGCGGTCCTCGTATCCTGCAGGATGTGCGCACTGACGTCGGTCGAGGAGATGATGTGCGGGTCGCGGTGATGGGTGCGGGGTCGTGGGGAACCGCGTATGCCGTGATGTGCGACGACGCCGGGGCTGACGTGCGCGTCTGGGCCCGACGCCAGGCCGTCGCGGACGAGATCAACCAGGATCGCCGCAACTCCGGCTACCTGCCCGGCGTCCCGCTGCCGGACGGGATCTTCGCCACCAGCGATCCCGACGAGGCGCTCGCCGATGCGGACGTCGTGGTGCTCGCCGTCCCCTCGATCGGGATCGCCGAACAGCTGGTGGCATGGGGCGATCGGATCGGGACGACCTCGACGCTCGTCAGCCTCATCAAGGGCGTCGACGTCGCGACGCTGCGCTTCGGCTCGGAGGTCATCAGCCAGTCCCTGGACTGCGACCCGGATCGCGTCGTCGTGGTGAGCGGCCCGAACCTGGCGAAGGAGTGCGCCGAGCGGCTGCCCGCGGCCACGGTCGCCGCGTCGCCCGATCTCGCCCGCGCGGAGATGGTGCAGGCCGCGTCGATGGCGCCCTACTTCCGCGTCTACACCAACCCTGACAAGATCGGCGTCGAGGTCGGCGGGGCGGTCAAGAACGTCATCGCCCTGGCGACGGGGATGGCGCACGGGATGGGCTACGGCGACAACACGAAGGCCACGGTCATCACGCGGGGGCTCGCGGAGATGCAGCGGCTGGGGACCGCGCTCGGCGCAGAGCCGCTCACGTTCTCGGGGCTGGCTGGCGTTGGTGACCTCGTCGCGACCTGTACCTCGCCGAAGAGCCGCAACCGCACGGTCGGGGCGAAGCTCGGCGCCGGGATGGCGCTCGACGACATCATCTCCGAGATGAACATGGTCGCGGAGGGCGTGAAGTCCTCGAAGGCGATCCTCGAGCTCGCTCGCAAGCATGACGTCGAGATGCCGATCACCGAGGGCGTCGTCGCGATCCTCCATGACGGCCTCGACCCGAAGCTCGCGCTGCAAGCGCTGATGGCACGTTCCGCGAAGCCCGAGATCTACGGGATGGAGGACTGATGGCGGTCACCGAGCACACCACCGACCGGACCGACGGCCGCACGGGCCCTGACCGACGGGGCGTCGAGCTCTGGCCCAGCACCGTGACGTTCAACCCGGAGCGCATCCACGCCGCCGCGGTCTACTGCTCCGACGGTCGCATGGGCGCAGCCTTCGACGACCTGCTCGCGAACGGGCTCGGCCTGGAGCGCGTCGACCGCGTCGCGATCCCGGGCGGCCCGGCATGCCTCGCAGGGCACCCCGAGGCGCAGCTCGCCGAGCAGGGCCTGCTCGAAGAGCTCAAGTTCCTCGTCGATGCCCACGGGCTCGACCGAGTCGTGCTGATCCAGCACCACGGCTGCGCGTTCTACACCGCCCGTCTCGGCGTCGAGGCCGAGGCCCGCGTCCAGCTCCAGCACGCCGACCTGGTCCGCTCGACCCACTTCGCCCGCAAGCTCATGCCCGGCGTCGAGGTCGAGTCCTGGTTCCTCCAGATCGACGGCGACCAGATCTCGTTCTCCCCCTTCCACGTCGACTGACCCACGCCCCGCGGCGCGGTTGTCGTGGAAACCAGGCCCCGCTCGGGAAACGCGACAACCGGCCCCGTGAACCGGGTACGGCGACAACGCAGGATCGTCGACAAACCCTGCCCGCGGCGCGGTTGTCGTGAAGACCACGCCCCGCTCGGGAACCGCGACAACCGGCACCGTGAACCGGGTTCGGCGACAACGCGGGATCGTCGACGAAACGCGGCCGGCTCGCGGAGTTGTCCACAGGCGCAGCGGGAGGGGGTGGCGCGGCTCGGGAACTCGGGCCACCGTTCGGCCATGACTTCACGCGTGCGCCCTTCCGACCACCGCAACGATCCGCGGCGGCTCGCCGTCGCCGGGGGGCTGGTGCGGGAGTCGCAGGTGATCGAGCCCGTGACCGGCGAGATTCACGCCGAACACGTCCTGGTCGC
>CBDTYW010000076.1:0-14184 GCA_965364735.1 uncultured Nitriliruptoria bacterium | reverse complement strand
GAGCCCGCGGCGTGGTCGTCGGCCCCGCCACCGACCGTTCCGCCGCACGTCTCCCCACCCCAGGGCGGGCCGATCATGCCATCGACGCCCCGTCGTGAGCGTCGGGAACGGTCCTGGCTCGGACGTGCCACCCTCGCCGTGCTGCTGCTCAGCCTCGGTGTCGCCACGCTCGGCGACGGCCTCGGCTGGTGGACGGTCTGGCTCGGTGACCTCGCCGCCGGTGGGTTGATCATCCTCGGAGCGGCCCTCGTCCTCGGGGCGTGGCGGGGGCGTGCCCGCTGGCTGTTCCTCGTCGCGCTGCTCATCCTGCCGGTCGCCATCGCCGGCAAGGCGTTCGACGGGCTCGGACTCCCGATGAGCGGAGCCTCCGGCGAGCGGGTCGTGCTGCCGGCCGTCGAGGACGGCCAGGCGATCCGGCACTTCGCCGGCGAGGTCACCGTCGATCTGAGCGAGATCCCGTACGGCCCGTCACCGGCCGGTGACGACGACACCTTCGAGGTCGATGTCGATCTCACCTTTGGTCAGGTGAACGTCTGGGTCCCGGAGGACATGCGGCTCGAGCTCGAGGCCTCCATCGGGGCCGGCGAGATCCGGACCGACCGGCAGGCCCGCGCCGGGGTCGGTGTGAGCATGTCGGAGGGCACCGGATCGGAGGCGTCAGGGCGGACGGTCCGTCTCCGGGTGAACGTCGGCGCCGGCCAGATCATCGTCCGGCGCGGGACCCCGACCGCCTCGACCTTCTCGATCACCGAACCCGACGAGACCGTCACCCTTGAGGAGATCCGCTGATGCGACGCCACGACTTCGACCCCCTCTCCTTCGTCCTCGGTCTGCTGGTGCTCGGCTCCGGCCTCGTCCTCGTCAGCGGTGACGGCATCGGGCGGTTCGTCGACGCTGTCTGGGTCGGCCCGGTCTTCGTGCTGGCCCTCGGCGGGGCGCTGCTCGCACAGACGGTCTCCCAGGCCCGTCGGGAGCGCATCGAGGAGCAGGCCGCCGCGACCCAGGTCGCCTTCACCTCCCCGGATGAGGACCCCGACCTCGCCGAGGCGCTGGACCTCGTCGTGACGACGACCACCTCGTCGGACACCGTCGAGCTCCCGCGCGACATCTGACGCACAGCTTGTGCGCCTGCGCGCCTGTCCGAGCTCACGTGGGGTGGTGTCGCGTGGGCGCGCATGGCTAGGCTCTCGCGGGAAGCGGCCCTCGCACGGCGCGTGGTGGCAGGCTCCCAGTCCAGTTCGTCATCGAACCGCGGAGTCGCGAAGTGCCAGCCACGATCATTGTCGGTGCCCAGTGGGGCGATGAGGGCAAGGGCAAGGCGACCGACCTGCTCGCCGAGCAGACCGATCTGGTCGTTCGCTACCAGGGCGGCAACAACGCCGGGCACACGGTCATCGTCGGCGACGAGGTGTTCAAGCTCCACCTCATCCCGTCGGGCGTGCTCTACCCCCACGTGACCCCGCTCATCGGCGATGGCGTCGTCGTGGACCCGGGCGTGCTCATCACCGAGCTCGACGGCCTCGACGCCCGCGGGATCGACGCCACGAACCGCGTCAAGATCTCCGGCAACGCCCACCTGATCATGCCGTACCACCGCGAGCTCGACATGCTCGTCGAGCGTCGCCTCGGCGCCGCCAAGCTCGGCACCACCAAGCGCGGCATCGGACCGTGCTACGCCGACAAGGCCTCACGCATCGGCCTGCGCTTCCAGGACCTCTTCGACGAGAAGATCTTCCGCCAGAAGCTCGAGGCCGCGCTCGAGATCAAGAACGAACAGCTCTCCAAGATCTACCACCGCCTCCCGATGGATGCCGAGGAGATCGCCGAGGAGTACCTCGCCTACGCCGACCGGCTCAAGCCGTGCCTCGTCGACTCGGTCGACCTGATCCACCGCGAGCTCGAGGCCGGCAAGAACATCATCCTCGAGGGCGCGCAGGGAACGCTGCTGGACCTCGACCACGGCACCTATCCGTTCGTGACGTCGTCGAACCCCGTCGCGGGCGGGGCGCTGACCGGCGCCGGGCTCGGCCCGAAGCACATCGACCAGGTCATCGGCATCACCAAGGCCTACGTGACCCGCGTCGGCGCTGGTCCGTTCCCGACCGAGCTGTTCGACACCGTCGGCGAGCAGATCACCGACGTCGGCGGCGAGTACGGCACGACCACGGGGCGCCGTCGTCGCGTCGGCTGGTTCGACGCCGTGCTGGCGCGCTACGCCAACCGCGTCAACGGCTTCACCGACATCTTCCTCACCAAGCTCGACGTCCTGTCGAACCTGGAGACCTTGAAGGTCGCGGTGGCGTACGAGTACGACGGCGAGCGCTACGAGCACTTCCCGCCCCACCAGTCGATCTTCCACCACGCGAAGCCCATCTACGAGGAGCTCCCCGGCTGGACCGAGGACATCACCGACGTGACGACGTTCGCGGACCTGCCGGCGAACGCACGCGCCTACGTCGAGTTCCTCGAGGAGCAGTCGCACGCCAAGATCACCTGGGTGAGCGTCGGTCCGAAGCGCACGCAGACCCTCGACAAGATCTGACCGACGCGCAGGAGCCCCGATGACGCGACGACTCGCCCCGCGACGACGAACTGGGGCCGTGCTCGGTCTGGTGCTCGGCGTGACCTCGCTCTTCGGGGCACCCGTGGCAACGGCTGCCGACGGGGCGTTGGTGGTCGGCGTTCCAGCGGTTGGCGAGCAGATCGTGATGATCGATGCGGTCGACGGTGCCCTGGCGACCGCCGAGGCCCTGCTGAGCTCGGCCGGAGGGGATCTGCTGCCCGGGCTGGATTCGATCGGGGTCGCTGCAGGCGTCGTCGACGGGGTGGAGCTCGCGGCGCTGGCCGCGCTGGCGGGTGTCTCGCGGATCGAGATCGACCAACCGCTCGTGGCGCACCTCGACACCTCGCACCAGGCCACGCGCGCCGCCGACGTCGTCGGGAAGACCGCAGCGCCCGGCGGCGGCACGCTGGACGGGGCCGGCGTCTCGGTCGCGATCATCGACTCGGGCGCGGACGGCACCCACCCCTTCTTCCAGCGCGACGGCGTGTCGAAGGTCCGCGTCAACCTGAACAACCTCTGCGTCGTCGGGTTCACCGGGGACAGCTGCTGGCAGCCGGCCAGCGGCAACGACTCCGACACCGACTCGTCCGGCGGCCACGGGACCCACGTCTCCGGCATCGCGGCCGGGGTGCCGTCGACGACGGGGCGCGGTGACCGCGTCGTCGGGGGGGCCCCGGGAGCGGATCTCGTGGTGCTCTCCACAGGAGCGGCGGCCGCCGTCTACGCGTCCAACGTCGCGTTCGAGTGGCTCGTCGCGCACCACGCCGACCCGTGCGGGAACGGCTCGTGCCCCCGGGTGCGCGTCGTCAACAACTCGTTCGGACCCGTTGGCGGCGGAGACTTCGACCCCGACTCCACGGTCACACGCCTGCAGCGAGAGCTCGTCGCGGCCGGCGTCGTCGTCGTCTGGGCGGCCGGCAACGACGGGGGCGACGGCAGCACCGACAACGTGAACCCGTCGTCGAAGGACCCGACGCCGGGGATCCTCAGCGTCGCGAACTACGACGACGCAGACACGGGCACCCCTGACGGGGCCCTGGCCGGCTCGTCGTCGCGCGGGAAGTCCGGATCGCCCCTCACCAACCCGGACATCTCCGCGCCGGGGACGCGCATCCTGTCGTCGTGCCGGATCCAGCTCGAGGGTTGTCAGGGCTCGTCAGCCGGCGACGCGAACTACTCGATCATCAGCGGGACGTCGATGGCTGCGCCGCACGTGGCGGGCTACGTCGCGGTCCTCTCCCAGGCGTTCCCCGCCGCCACGCCGGCCCAGATCGAGCAGGCGCTGTTGTCGTCGGCGCGGAAGTTCGGCGGGGCGTACGAGACGTCGTCCGATCCGCGCGCTGCGGGGACCGGATCGACATCGTTCGACCGCGGACACGGCCTCGTGGACCTCGCCGCCGCGTTGGCGGCGCTGGGCGGAGCGCCGGTTCCTCCCTCGCCCACGCCCACGGCTCCGCCGGTGGTCTCCGAGAACGTCACGCGGGTGTCGGGCTCGAACCGGATCGCGACGGCCGCCGCTGCTTCGCAGGCGACGCGGGCGTCGGCCTCCGTCGTGGTGATCGCGCGTTCCGACCAGTACGCCGACGCGCTTGCCGGTGGGCCGCTGGCCGCGTTGAACGGTGGCCCGCTGCTCCTCACGGGCTCGTCGTCGCTTGCGTCCACGACCCGATCGGAGATCCAGCGTCTGGGGGCCTCGACCGCGATCATGCTCGGCGGCGAGGCTGCGCTGTCGGCGAAGGTCCGCAGCGACCTGGTCGGGATGGGGCTGACGGTCCGGCGGATCGCGGGGGCGTCACGCTTCGAAACGGCCACGTTGGTCGCGGACGAGCTCGGCAACGTGTCGTCGGCCTTCGTCGTGGAGGGACGCAACGCGAACCCGTCCCGCGGCTGGCCCGACGCCGTGGCCGCCGGTGCTGCCGCTGCGACCGACACCGTCGACGCCGACCCACGCCCCGTCCTGCTCGTCACCGCCACGTCGCTGCCCGCCGACACGAAGTCCTGGCTCGCAGCGAACTCCGTCGCGGTGACGATCGTGGGCGGCACGGCCTCGGTGTCGTCATCGGTCGCGGACGAGATCCGTACCGTCGCCTCGTCGGTCACGCGGGTCTCCGGTGCGAACCGCTACGCCACCGCGTCCGCGGCGGCGCGCGCCGCCATCGCGCGCGGCGCCGATGCCAGGACGGTCGTGATCGCCACCGGCGCCGACTTCCCCGACGCGCTCGGAGCGGGCCCCTTGGTCGGCGCGCGGGGCGGCGTCCTGCTGCTCACCTTGCCGACGTCGCTCCCGGGCGACACGCGTGCCTTCCTCGACTCCCGCACGGACCTGTCGAAGATCTTGATCATGGGCGGCACATCCGCGGTGAGCGACGCGGTCCTCGCCGAGCTGTCGGCCTACGTCGACTGACGCCTCGTGCGGGGGTGGCGCGCCGACACTTGACGTGACGGGTTGTTCTAGCAATAATCAAATAATGCTGATCACGATCAACCCCTCCGACGACGTCGCGCTGCACGAGCAGATCGCGGCGGCGGTGCGGGGCGCGATCGCCGAAGGTCGTGTGGTGGCGGGTGAGCGGCTCCCGACGGCGCGTGATCTCGGTGCGAGCCTCGAGGTCAACATGCACACCGTTCTGCGGGCCTACCGGGCGCTGCAGGACGAGGGTCTCGTCGAGGTGAGGCGCGGACGTGGAGTGACGGTGCTCAAGGCCGCGGCCGGACGCGCATCGACGGTTCAGGCAGCGCAGGCGCTCGTCGCCGACTGCCGCAAGCACGGGATGGACCTGCACGAGGTCATCACGCTGATCACGGAGCAGTGGGCATGAACACCTCAGACATCAACGCGCGCGAGCCCGACCCTCGACCGGGTCGGGTGGCGCTGCGCAACCCCGTCGTCGTCGTGGCGGCGGTCGCCCTGCCGATGTCGATCGGCATCGCCGCGATGATCGCGCTGTCATCGAGCAGCCTGCCGGACCCGATCGCGAGTCACTTCGACGTCACCGGACGGCCCGACGGCAAGATGTCCATCGCTGCGATCACGATCCTGACCGGGTGGCTTCCGATCGTGATCGGGGTGGCGACCGCCGCCACGCTCGCGACCACCCGTCGCGTCGAATCGGCCCGGTTCGCACCGGTCCTGGCGGTCTTCCTCGCCTCGATGCTCGCGCTCATCGGAATCGTCACGGCCGCCGTCAACGACGGGGCGTCGACCTGGCAGGAAGCCGAGTCGATCGGCGGTGCGCAGCTGCTGTTGGTGATCGCCGTCCCGCTGGTCGCGATGGGGCTCGTGGCGAGGATCCTGGTCAAGGTCGTGCTGGAACCTCCGCACAGCGGGCGGGTGCTGCCGAGCGCAGGACTCGTCCCGGGCCAGCACGCCACCTGGACCGTCTCGGTGTCCACCAGATGGCTGCGCGCGATTGCGCTGTGCTTCGTGGTCTTCGGGGCCTGGCTCCAGTGGGTGCTGACGGGGCCGGTCGGCTTCGTGCTGGTGGTGATCGCCCTGCCGATCCTCGTGCTCGCGAGCTACCGGGTCACCGTTGACGCACGTGGTCTGCGGATCGGCCTCGGCCCGTTCGGCACGCCGACGCTGAGGTTCCCGATCGAGGAGATCCTGGCGGCCGAGGCGATCGACCTGCGACCGTCGGAATGGGGTGGCTGGGGATACCGGGGCTCGGTGAAGCTGATCCGTCGGGCCGCTCTGGTGTCACGCGCGGGCGAGGCGATCCGGCTCGAGCTCACCGAGGCCAGGCAGTTCGCGGTCACCTGCGACGACGCGGTCCTCGGCGCAGGCGTCCTCAACGATCTGATCGCGGCCCGCGCCACCGCCAGCTGAAGGGACGCGCGTCCGCTGCTGGTGCTGACTACCGTCTGCGCATGGAGCCATTCGCTGCCGCGCAGGCCGCCGCCCAGGCGATCGCCGAGCGCACCGGGGTCGAACGACACGACGTCCTCGTCGTGCTGGGATCGGGCTGGGCCGATGCCGTTGGTCGGCTCGGCGACGAGGTCGCGACGGTCTCCACGGCTGACCTTCCGGGCTTCCCTGCGTCGACGGTGGCCGGACACGGCGGCACGCTCAGGTCGCTCTCGGCGTGGGATCGCAAGGTCCTCGTCAGCCAGGGGCGCGTGCACCTCTACGAAGGCAACCCGGCGAGCGCGGTCGTCCATGGTGTTCGCGCCGCGATCCTGGCGGGGTGCCGCACGGTGATCCTGACGAACGCCGCAGGGTCACTGCGGGCAGACGTGGGACCCGGAAGCGCGGTGCTCATCAGTGATCACCTCAACATGCAGGGCGAGACGGCGCTCGACGGCCCCTTGGCCCCGCCGCCGTACGACACGCGGTTCGTCGACCAGAGCAACGTCTACAGCCCACGGCTCCGAGAGATCGCTCGAGAGGCAGCGACGGAACGTGGCGAGGTCGTCCATGACGGCGTCTACGCGGGCCTGCGCGGCCCGACCTACGAGACCCCGGCCGAGATCCGCATGCTGCGGACGATGGGGGCGGACCTCGTCGGCATGTCGACCGTCCTCGAAGCCCAGGCTGCGACCCACATGGGAGCCGAGGTCTTCGGCCTGTCGCTCGTGACGAACCTCGCAGCCGGGATGCAGGAGGCGCTCGATCATGGCGAGGTGCTGGACGCGGGGGCTGCCGCAGGCGGTCGCCTCGGACTGCTGCTCCGCGACGTCATCGATCGCAGCTGACCACGACGACAGGTCGACCCCGTGCCACGTGTTCACGCCCGCATCACCGTCGACGACCTGCGCCAGATGGCCGTCGCTTCCCCGCTCGAGGCGGCGCGGATCTGGACGGATCTGGATCCTGACCCGTCGACCAGCGCAACCGTGGTTTCGCAGATTGAGCGTGCACTCATCGCAGGATCTGACGCTTCGGGACAGATCGCAAGATGGTTCCAGGGGCGGATCGGCTTCGGAACGGCCGGGCTCCGCGCGGCCCTCGGGCCCGGACCGACGATGATGAACCGGATGGTCGTGCGCCAGACAACGGCGGGGCTCATGGAGTGGCTGCCGGAAGGGGCCACGGTCGTGGTCGCGCATGACCATCGGCACGGCTCCGCGGAGTTCGCGCACGACGTCGCAGGCGTCGTGTCTGCCGCCGGCGGCGTGGCCGTGCTGCGCACGAAGCTGACCCCGACGCCGATGCTCGCCTTCGCCGTCCGGCACCTCGGCGCCGACGCAGGCGTGCAGATCACCGCCAGCCACAACCCACCACAGGACAACGGCTACAAGCTCTACCTGGCCGATGGCGCCCAGCTCCCTCCTCCGCACGATGAGGCGATCGCGGAGGCGATCGATCGCGCCCCGCTGGCGCCGGCGATCGCGGAGGTGGCGCCCGACCCGCGGATGGGGGAGGCGCTGGACGCCGCCTACGTCGAGGCCATCGCCGCCATGATCGAGCAGCTGTGGCCGGTCGCTGAGCTCCTCGGCCACGTCGCGCCGGCGGTGTACTCCGCGATGCATGGGGTCGGCGGGGCGACGTTGTCACGCCTGTTCGCCCGGCTCGGACTGCCCGAACCGACGCAGGTTCCTGCACAGGCCGCACCTGACCCGGACTTCCCGACCGTGGACTTCCCGAACCCCGAGGAGCCCGGAGCCCTGGACCTGGCAATCGCGACGGCCACGGAGGTGCAGGCAGATCTGATCGTCGCGAACGATCCTGATGCTGACCGTTTGGCCGTTGCGATTGCAGGAGCGCACGGTGCTGTGCTCCTGACGGGGAACGAGGTCGGCGCGCTGCTCGGAGATGCCGTTCTGCGAGCGACGTCGGGAGCGGATCGCCTCGTCGCCACCACCGTGGTCTCGGGCGGCATGCTTTCCCGGATCGCGGCAGCCCACGGCGCCGAGTGCGCGACGACGCTGACCGGCTTCAAGTGGATCGTCCGACCTGGCCTCGAACGCCCCGATCGGCGGTTCGTGTTCGGGTATGAGGAAGCCATCGGGTTCGCGATCGGTGATGTCGTCCGGGACAAGGACGGGCTGTCCGCAGCCGCCGCGATCCGGCTCGTGGACGCCGGGCTCCGCGCGGACGGCCTCGACCTCACGGACCGGATGGCGGATCTCTCGAGATCCCATGGTCTGCACATCTCCGCGTTGTGGAACCACAGATTCTCTGGAATCGATGCTGCGCGATCCGCTGCGTCCGTGCTCGATCAGCTGCGGTCGGACCCCCCCGTTTCGGTGGGCGGTCGTCGCGTCATCGAGGTCGAGGATCTGGCCCTCGGTGAGACGCTCCCACCGACCGACGGGATCGTGATGCGGCTCGACGGCGACGTCCGCATCGTCGTGCGTCCGAGCGGTACCGAGCCGAAGGTCAAGGCCTACGTCGAGCTCGTCCAGCCGTTCGCCGGCGAGGATGGGGCTGCCTGGCTGGGCGCCCGCTCCCGCGGGCAGGAGGCGGTCGCAGAGATCGTCGAGGCGCTCGCCTCGTCGCTGAACGTGACTGGATGAACACGGCGGGCGCCAACGTCGCCGTGGAGTGAGCTCCTCCTTCTGTCCGGAATGCGTGCAGACAACGTGGTCCGCGCTCTAGCGTGCCGCTTCTTGCTTGCTACCTGACCACGCCTTCGAGGTGACCCCATGCAGACACGCGTTCTTCGAACCTTGTCGCTCGTCCTGCTCATGTTCCTTGCGCTGATCCCCGGGGTCGCCACCGCAGCGCCCACGTCGGAGTCCAGCCTCCCTGGCGGGGCAGCCACCGAGACCCGCCTCGCCGGTGAAGACCGGTTCGAGACCAGCGCAGCAGTCGCGCTCGCGGGCTACCCCTCCGGCGCCGACACCGTCATCATCGCGAACGCACGCAACTTCCCGGACGCGCTCGCAGCTGCGTTCCTCGCTGGCGCCGTCGACGCACCGATCCTCCTGGTCGAGCGCGACACCGTCACCGCAGCGACCACCGCCGCCCTCGCGACGCTGGCTCCGGACCGCGCGATCATCGTCGGCGGGTTCGCCGTCGTCTCGCTCGGCGTGGAGCTCATCCTCGAGGACACGATCACCGACGTCGACCGTGTCTCCGGCGCTGACCGGTACGCGACGATGGAGAAGATCATCGAGGAGGGGTTGAAGACGATGGCGATGGGCCTCGCCCCGGCGTTCGCCCCCGCCACCGGCATGAAGAAGACCGGCTTCCTCGCCACCGGCTCGCAGTTCCCGGACGCGCTCGCAGCTGGACCCGGTTCCTTCGCTGGCAGCCACCCGATCTTCCTGACCCGCGGTGACCGACTCCCGGACGAGACCCTCGCGGCGCTCCGTGACTCCGGTGTCGAGCAGGTCTACGTCCTGGGCGGCGAGGCCGCCATCTCCGGAGCCGTCATCACGCTGGTCGAGACCGAGGGCATCGCCACACAGCGTCTTGCTGGAGACGACCGCTACGAGACCGCCGTCAAGATCGCCACGAAGGTGCTCGAGCTCCTCGGCTGGGACGCCACCAACGTCGCGCTCGCCACGGGACGCAACTTCCCGGACGCGCTGACGCTGGCTCCGACGGCTGCCGGCCGCCAGGCGGTGCTCGTGCTCGTCAACCAGAACGACACCGGCGTGCAGACGTTCCAGTTCCTCCAGGGCATCTGTGGCGGGACCGACACGATCATCATCGCCGGCGGTGAGACCGTGGTGACGGCGGACACCGCCGCCCAGGCACGCCTCGCGACCGACTGCGCCGACATCATCACGCCGTTCGACGGCTCCAACGAGGACACCGCCGGTGACCCCGATGGTGCCGGCCTCGGGTCGCTGTGGATCAGCGGCAACAGCATCTGCTACTCGATCGCGATCACCGACGTGGCCATCGACAGCGGCATCGCTGCGCACATCCACGAGATCGACACGACGACGTCCAACCCGGTCGTCGCGACGCTCTCTGCGCCGAACAGCCGCGGGTTCTCCGTGGGTTGCCTCACCGACGCGGATGTGGCCAACGGCACCGTCGCCGCGCTCCGCGCAGAGATCGCCGACAACCCCGAGGACTACTACTTCAACGTCCACAACACGGTCTACCCGGCAGGTGCTGTCCGGGCGAACCTCAGCCTTGAGGGCGTCCGCGCCATGAGCGGTGCCAACGAGGTCAAGACGGACACCAACACCTCCCAGCCGCTGTTCGGGCAGGGTGACCTCGGGGCCAGCGGGCTCGCGAACGTGACCGTGTTCAGCGACCGGGTCTGCTATCAGGTCTCGGTCGCCGACCTCGCGTCGAACACCGTGGGCGTCCACATCCACCAGGGTCGCGTCGACACCAACGGCAACGTCGTCGTGGCGCTGCCGGTCGGTGGCGGTACGGACTTCACCCGCGGCGGCTGCGTCACGATCGCCCCGTCGCTGAGCCTCCAGCTCACGACCTCGCCGGAGGACTTCTACATCAACCTCCACACGGTGAACCACCCGGGCGGCGCGGTTCGCGCCCAGCTCGGAGCGGACATCACCGAGCGGATCGACGGCGACCAGGAGGTTCCGCCGAGCAGCGCCACTGGTGCTGGCAACTTCAACTTCCACGCGCTGGATGTTGACGGGGCCAACCAGACGGTCTGCTACTCGTGGACGATCTTCGGGACCATCGCGGCCGGTGACGCAACCATCAACGCGGCGCACATCCACGAGGCTGCAGAGGGCGTCAACGGCGGCGTCACCCTGACGCTCGTCGGAGCCGCGGGCAGCAGCGCGATGGCGAACGCGGCGTGCTTCACCGCTCCGACGGCGACGGTTGCCGAGATCCTCGCGGACCCGGCGGACTACTACACGAACCTGCACACCACGACCCACCCGGGCGGCGCGTACCGCGCGCAGCTCGGCTGAGGTTGCGATCCTGATGACGCCGGCACCCTCGTGGTGCCGGCGTCGTCCGTTCACCTCCCACGTCCTCGAGGGCCATCGATGATCGCGGACCATTCATCCGAACCGACCATCCACGAAGCTGCCCGCGAGGCGAAGCAGCCGATCGACGCGCTCGGAGCCCAACGGCTCTTCCCGACGGCGGAGCTCGCGGAGCAGTTCGGCGACCTGTCGTTCACCGTGCCGTACGCGATCGGCCGCCCCGGCCCAATCGCCCGGACCCCCCGCGTGACGACGTCGCTCCTCGGCGTCGTCCCGTTGCCGGAGGTCGAGGTCGCCTACGCGGCGGTCGAGGATCGGTCGTGGGACATCGACGACTTCTTCACGCAGTACGACGCGGTGTGCCAGCGGGTCGGCAGCCGGATCTTCGCGGGGTTCCACGCGGCTGGAGAGCTGGCAGAGCAGCTCTGGTTCATGCTGGACGGCGCCGACTACCTCGCTCGCCCCGTGGCGGCAGGCTGGGCGGACCTGCCACGTCCCGACGAGGACGGTGCTCGTCTCGAGCGAGCCCTCTCGACCCTGCGCGAGTACCGCTTCGACGGCCACCGCGCCGTCCTGGCCACGCATGGCCTGCTCGGCGTCGAAGGGATGTTGCTCACGGCGATCTGGCGCGAAGCCACGGACCGTGAGGCGACCGCCCGCATGTTCGGCTGGCTCGACGGCGACCTGATGCTCGGCATCGAGGCGCTCCAGACATCGGGGCGCATCGATGAGCAGGAGCAGCTCACGGAGCGCGGCCGTGCCGAGCGTGAGGCCATGGAGCGCGTCACGAACGCGCTCGCCGCAGATCCGTGGGACGCCGTCGAGGGCGACGAGCGCCGCGAGAGCCTGGATCTGCTGGCCGCTGCCGCGGCCCACGCCGCCTGACCCTTCGCCTGGGGCCTTGGCCGATCCGGTCAGGCGACGCCGAACTGCCGGTCGCCTGCGTCACCGAGGCCCGGGACGATGAACCCGACGTCGTTCAGTCGCTCATCCACCGACGCGGTGACGATCCGCAGGCCGGGCGTCTCGGAGAAGCCGGCCTCGGCGACCGTGGCGATCCCCTCGGGCGATGCCAGGATGCAGACCGCGACGATCGGGCCCGAGCTCCGCGCGGCGAGCATCTCCAGCGCGCTGATCAGCGAGCCGCCTGTGGCGAGCATCGGGTCGAGCAGCAGCACGCCCCGTCCGTCGAGGTCGTCCGGGATCGTGGAGACGTACGCGTCGGGGAGGAGCGTCTCCTCGTTGCGCTTCAGCCCCAGGAACCCGACCGGTGAGTCCGGCAGCATCCGGTGTACGGCCGAGAGCATCCCGAGCCCGGCGCGCAGGATCGGCACGATCATCGGCGGACGGGCGAGCTCGGCTCCGGCGGTGGGGCCGACCGGCGTCCTGATGTCGGTGACGCGGATGTGGAGGTCGCGCGTGGACTCGAGCACGAGCAGGTCGGTCAGCTCCTCGAGGGCCTGACGGAACGCCGACGGGGTCGTCCGCTCGTCCCGCAGGATCGAGAGACGGACCCTTGCCAGAGGGTGGTCGAGAACCGTGACGTTCATGCGCGCTCCGCTTGTGCAGATCAGGCCAACAGCCGCGTCGTCGACCGGCTCCGGGCAGTAGCGTAGGAGCCATGAGCACCTCCTTGACGACCCACGGATCCGACGCGTCCCGCACGTCGATGAGCTTCCCGGGCGGCACGACCCTGCCCGCGGTCGCCGTCGACGAGGTCGCGCTGCTCGCCCGCGCGAAGCAGCTCACCGGACGCTCGATCAAGAAGGCCTCCAAGGTCGCGGCGCTGGACCTCGCGATCCAGTGCATGGACCTCACCACGCTCGAGGGCACCGACACGCCGGGAAAGGTCCGGGCGTTGTGCGCGAAGGCCCGACAGCCGGACCCGACCGACCTCACGACACCCCGCGTCGCCGCGGTCTGCGTCTATCCGGAGCTGGTGCCCACCGCCGTCGAAGCGCTCCGCGGGACGGGGATCGGGATCGCCAGCGTTGCCGGCACCTTCCCGGCCGGGCTCGGCCCGATCGGGGTGCGTCTGGTCGAGATCGCGACCGCCGTCGAGCACGGCGCGACCGAGGTCGACATCGTCCTGAACCGCTCGGCGTTCCTCGCGGGCGACCTCCGTCGGGCGCACGACGAGATCGTCGCGGCCAAGGAGGCGTGCGGCGACGCCCACCTGAAGGTCATCCTCGAGACGGGCGAGCTCGGCTCCTACGATGCGATCCGGCTCGCATCCACCCTCTCCATGGTCGCTGGTGCGGACTTCATCAAGACCTCGACGGGCAAGATCGGCGAGTCGGCGACCCCGGCGAGCGCGCTCGTCATGTCCGAGGCGATCCGCGACTTCCACGACCAGACGGGCCGCGTCGTCGGGCTGAAGCTTGCCGGCGGGATCCGCACCGCGAAGCAGGCCTGGCAGTACCTCGCGCTGGTCGGCGAGACCCTCGGACCTGCGTGGCTGCATCCGGACCGCTTCCGGCTCGGCGCCTCCAGCCTGCTCAACGACGTGATCCTGCAGCGTCACCGCCTCGCGACCGGCCGCTACGCCGACCGCGACGGTCTCACCCTCGACTGACGGGGCCGCCAGATGACCGACAACTCCGAGCTCGTCCCCGCACCCGGCGCCGAGGCTGTCCTCGACTACGCCGCCGCGCCGCAGTCCACCGAGATGGTGCGTCTTCAGGCCTCCTACGGCCTGTTCATCGCCGGCGAGTTCGTCGAGCCCGCGAGCGGCGAGTACCTCCCGACGGTGTCCCCGTCGACGTTGCAGCCGCTCGCCGAGGTCGCCCTCGCCGACGCCACCGACGTCG
>CBDTYW010000075.1:0-14259 GCA_965364735.1 uncultured Nitriliruptoria bacterium | reverse complement strand
GGCGAGGGCACCGGCGAGCGCGACCGCCGCAGGAGAGATGTGCGGCGTCACCGCAGCGACGACCTCGTCGGTCGCGACCGCCGCCGGCGTCGGCTCCTCCGCCGGCGCGGGACCGTCGACGGGAGGCGGGGGCGTGATGACGGCGCTCATACGCGCGCCGCCGTGACGATCTGACGGAACCGCGCGGCCATGGGCTTGTTGACCGGAAGCTCGACGACGCCGCAGCCGAGCGTGGCGGCGCGGTGCAGGATCGACGGCTCCGTCGTGTCGTCGACGACCAGGCACAGCAGGACGACCACGCCCTGATCCATGAGCAGACGGATCCGCGAGGTCGAGTCCTTGTCGAGATGGCTCGTCACGATCACGTGGTGCGCTCCGGCGCTTCCCTGCGCAAGCAGGATCAGGCCGACGCCGTCGGCCAGCGTCGACGTCTGCATCTCGACGCCCGCGAGCTGGTCGAGGAGGTGCACCTGCTTGGCCCGACCGCGCAGCGTCGGCGCGATTGGACCGTCGTTGGCGAGCATCTCGACGGAGTTGCCGTCTTCGAGGTGGTGGACACCGATGCTCGCGACGGCGCGGATCGCGTGCTCGAAGCGCTCGTCACCGTCGGCTCCACCGAGGTGGGCACGGTCGGTGTCCAGCAGGATCACGATGCGGTCCGTGATGCCCTGCTCGGCCTCGGAGACGAGGTAGCGACCGGCGCCGGTGTCGAAGTCGAGCGTCTTGGCGGTGGCGCGCCACACGATGCGACGAGGGTCATCGCCGTGGGCATAGTCCCGCAGCCCGTAGAACTCGAAGCCCGTCGGCCACGGGCGGCTCACCGGCGGACGCACCGGCGGGTCCTCCCAGGCGCGGGTGCTGACGCGGTCCGCGGCACGCTCGACGCGCGGGTGCACGATCACGTCCTCGGCGCCGAGGATCTCGAGCCGCCGGAGGGTGAACCCGAACGGGTCCTGCCACTCCGCGTGGAGCGGACCGATGCGGTACCGACCACGACGCTGTGGCACGAGCCGGTAGGTGTGTTCGACCTCCTGCCCGGAGCTGAAGCCCGGCACGGCGACGCGGCGCGGGCCCCCCAGCGCCGCGGGGAGCTCCTCGACCAGCACGAGAGCGGTGGCACGAGCCTCGGCGGTGACGGTCGCGGTGACCCCGACCACCTGGCCTTCACGCAGACGTGGAGAGAGCGTCGAGCGGGTCGCGGAGAGCTGCACCCGACGACGACCGAGCACGAACGCGATCCCGACGGACAGCGCGAGCGACATCGCGAGCAGTGACGCAGCCCGCGACCCGATCTCCCGCGCGGCCCAGAAGCCCGCGACGACGCCGACGACGACCCCGAGCCCGACGGAGGTCAGGCGGGTCGTGCGACGGATCGCGTCGAGTGCGGTCTTCAGCATCGGTCAGGCACCCACCCCGGTCGGGATGCGCACCTTGTCGAGGACGCGGGCGACGACGTCGTTGACCGTCTCGTCGCGCAGCATGGCGTCCGGCGTCAGGATCAACCGATGCGCGAGGACGGACGGGACGAGCACCTTGACGTCGTCCGGCAGGACGTCGTCACGACCCTGCGACGCGGCGAGGACGCGGGCGGCAGCGATGAGCGAGAGCACCGCACGCGACGAGGCGCCCAGCTGGAGCGACGGATCCTCGCGGGTCGCGTTCACCAGGTCGATCACGTAGTACGTCACCGCGTCCGACACGCCGACCTGCTGCGCCCACTCGATCATCTGAACGACGTCTGCGGTGTTGAGGACGGTCTTCACGGTGCTGATCGCGTGGCCCTGTGAGTGCGCGCGGACCATCTCGGCCTCGGCCTCGCGGGGCGCGTAGCCGACGCTCAGCTTGAACATGAACCGGTCGAGCTGGGCCTCCGGGAGGGGGAACGTGCCCGCGAGCTCCAGCGGGTTCTGCGTCGCGAGGACGAAGAACGGGTTCGGCAGGTCGTGGGTGGTCCGGTCGACGGTGACGCGGCCCTCCGCCATGGCCTCGAGCAACGCAGACTGCGTCTTGGGCGTGGCGCGGTTGATCTCGTCGGCGAGCAGCACGTTCGCGAAGACCGGTCCCGGGCGGAAGATGAAGTCGCCGGTCTTGCGGTCCAGGACCGGCGATCCGGAGATGTCCGCGGGCAGGAGGTCCGGCGTGCACTGGACGCGGCTGGTCGACGCGTCGATCGTCTGCGCGATCGCCCGGGCCATCATGGTCTTGCCCGTCCCCGGGACGTCCTCGAACAGCAGGTGCCCGCCAGCCAGCATGCAGACGAGCGCCCGTCGGATGACGTCGTCCTTGCCCTTGATGACGTTGCCGATGTTGTCGACCATCTCGTCGAAGAGCGTCTGGAACTCCTTCGAGGTGGTGACGCGGCCCGCAGCGGAGCCACGCTTCGCCGTGGCCTTCTTGGCCGACGCACGCCTCGTGGTCGACTTCTTCTTGACGACCTTGTTGTCAGCCACGGCTCAGCTCCCTGATGTGCAGTTCATTCATGTGCATCGCGTTCATGTGCATCGCGTTCATGTGCATCGCGTTCATGTGCATCGCATTCATGCTTCGTCCGTCCCGGTCAGCAGGCCGCCGACGAGGTCGGCGCCCCGTGCAGACCGCTGCCACGTGCCTTCGGTCGCCTCGAGGTAGGACCGCATCACCTCGGGGTGCGCGAGCACCTCGTCAGGCGTGCCCTCGGCGATGATCCGGCCGGTCTCCATCGCGATCATGCGGTCCGACAGCGACGCGACCAGACCGACGTCGTGCTCGATGATCGCGACCCCGCATCCGAGCTCGCGGACCAGGCGCAGGACGAGCGGACCGAGGGCCTCGGTCTCGGCCTGGGCGAGCCCGGTGGTCGGCTCGTCGAGCAGCAACGCGATCGGCTTCTGTGACAGGACACACGCGACGTCCACGATGCGGCGCTGTCCGGTCGAGAGCTCGCCGACGCGGCGCTCGGCGACGTCGCCGAGCCCGACGAGGTCGATGAGGTCCTCAACCCGGGTGCCGAGCAGCCGCTCCGCGCGACGGATCTCCGGGAGGCGCAGCGCGGCGGAGATCGGGTTGCCGACGACGCGGCCGTGGCCGAACGCCGCGATCGCCTCCGAGACCGTCATGTTCGGGAACAGCCGCGCACGCTGGAACGAGCGGCCGAGGCCGGCTGCGGCGCGCTCGGCCGGGCGGGTCCCGGTGACGTCGACGCCGTCAACCGCGACCGTGCCGGAGTCCGGCATGACGAACCCGCTGACGACGTCGAAGAGCGTGGTCTTGCCGGCGCCGTTCGGCCCGATGATCCCGACGACCTCGTTGCGCCTCAGGAGGAGGCTGGCGTCGTCGAGAGCCTGCTTCCCGCCGAACGCGATCGATGCACCCGAGACCTCGAGGACCGGGAGGTCATCGACCGGGTCGACGACGACCCGCGGCTTCTTGGCCGTGGCCTGACCGCCGGCGCCACCGAGGAAGACCGAGCGGACGAGGTCCGGGCGCGCCATCAGCTGCTCGACGGGTCCGTCGAACATGACTCGGCCACGGTCGAGGAAGATGGCACGGTCCGCGACGCGGGCGGCGACGTTGAGCGACTGCTCGACGACCACGATCGTGGTGCCGTCGGCGCGCAGGACCTCGAGGGCCGCGAGCAGGCGTGAGACGACGATCGGGGCGAGCCCGATCGAGAGCTCGTCGATCAGGAGCAGCCGCGGCTTCGTGATGAGCGCCTGGCCGAGCGCGACCATCTGCTGCTCGCCGCCGGACAGGGCACCGGCGGGGCGGTCGAGCGCCTCGGCGATCTCGGTGAAGACCTCGAGCGCGGCGGAGATGTCACCGTCGTCGGTCGCGAGCGCAAGGTTCTCACGGACGCTGAGGTCGGCGAGGACGGCGTTGCCCCCGGGGAGGTAGCCGATGCCACGTCGCGCAAGCTCGTGCGGCGGACGGTGGGTGATCTCGAGGTCGTCGAAGAGGATCGCCCCGCTCGAGGCACCATGCAGTCCGGCGATGGCGCGGAGCACGGTCGACTTGCCCGCGCCGTTCGTCCCGAGCAACGCGACGACCTCGCCCTCGGCGACGTCGAGGTCGACGCCGAACAGGACCTGCACCCCGTCGTAGCTGACCTCGACCGAGCGGCACGCGAGCAGCGGACGGACGCGCCCGTCACGCCCTGACTCGGCGAGCTCGATGCCGACGACGCTCGCCTGCAACGCCCGGTCGATGTCGGCGCGCACATGGCCCGCCGCGCTCGCGAGGATCCCGGCGGCGATCAGCTGGAGCGGGACGAAGGCGAGAAACGCCTGACCGAGGCCGAGGGCGTCGACCGAACGCTGGACGTAGATCGGGACGAGCAGCAGCCCGAGCAGCTGCCACGGCGCCTGCGTCTGCAGCCCCATCGCGCGCATCCGCGGTGGCACGACCTGGGAGATCAGCGACAGGAACGCCGGCCCGAGGACGATCGAGCCGAGGTTCACGGGGATCGCGATCGCGATGCCGACGGCCGGCTGCTTGAAGACGACGATCAGGACGTAGCCGATCGCCTGGAGCAGGTAGCTCAGACCGGCGAGCGTCATGATCGCGCCGGGGTTGCGCACGAGCAGACGGTCGGCGATGGCGCCCGCGAAGATCAGGCCGACGAGCCCGAGCGCCGCCGTCGCCGCGCTCACCAAGCCGCGCTGGACGATCGTGAGCCCGTAGACGTTCGCGAGGGTGAACGCCAGCACGATGAGCCCGCCGCCCTGAACGATCGTGGTCATCGGCGTCACGTACCAGAGACGACGCAGCGTCACGACGTTCGACATCGCGCGGTACGCCTCGCCGAAGGTGACGGGCTCCGTGGCGACGACGTCGTCGGGGTCGATGCCGAGCTCCTCGAGCTCGTGCTGTCCGCGCTTGGGTTCGTGCAGGAGGAACGTCCCGACCGACGCGAGCAGACCGATCGCGGAGAACGTGATGACCGCTCCCCGCCAACCGAGCTCCTCGACGACGAGCGCACCGATGACCGGCACGACGATGCCGGACAGCTGCGCGCCGGCGTAGAAGAAGGAGAACACCCGCGCACGCACCGACGCACGGAAGTAGTCCGCCATCAGCGGGAACGAGACGACCTCCGTCGCCGCCGCGCCGCCACCGGTGAGGAACCGCCCCGATGCCAGCCCCAGAACGTTCGGGGTGAGGCCTTGGAGCAACGAGCCGAGGTTCGCGAGGATCGCCCCGAACCGCAGGATCCAGATCCGCCTCGACGTGCGGTCGACCGCGTACCCGAAGGGCAGCGCGGCGAAGCGTTGGGTGACGGCGAGCAGCGTGGCCAGCGCCGAGATGAACCCGATCGTGACGCCGAACTCCGCCTGGATCTCGGGTCCGACGAGGCCGATGACCTGGTCGTCGATCTGGCCGATCGTGCCGAGGATCGCGAACACGATGATCGGCCGCGTCGCTCCGACGGACCGGGGGTCGAGGTCGCGCAGGACTCCCCGGAAGCCGCTTCGCTCCTCGCCGACCTCGGGCTGCTCGCCGATCCCGAGCTCATCGATCCCGTCGGGCGCCATGGTGGAGCCGTCGAGGTCGCCGACCTCGACCTGACGGGGGCTGCGCACGAGATGGCGGAGGGAGCTGCTCATGAGCGCGCCCCCGTCTTCTGGTGCTGCTCGTCGGCCTTCGGGTCGATGGCCCACTGCTCGCCGAGCCGGTAGCGCGGCGGGACCCACTGGTCGACGCCGCCCGGTCCGCGGAGCGGCTCGATCGGGACGGGGTCGGAGTCGTCGAACTCGATCAGGCCCGGCACGCGCATCCGTCGACGGAGCGCGACACGGGCGAGGAAGACGTTGCGGGAACGCTGGACGGTCTCGAGGAGCCCACCCGGGGCGGTCCGCAGCAGGACGAGCCCCGCGATGCCGGTCAGCAGCGCGACCGTGACGTCCGAGCCAGCGACGAGCGCGAGGACGGCTGCGAGCGCCGCACCCAGCAGCGGTCCCATGACCCCGCCCATCCCGCCGATGATCGCGAACAGGAAGACCGTGACGGATGCCTCGGCGCCGAACGCCTCCGGGGAGACGCCGCCCTGCTGGACGGCGAGCAGCGACCCGCCGGCACCGGCGACTGCTCCGCTCACCATGAACGCGGCGATCCGCGTCCGGGTGAGGTCGACGCCCATCGACGCGGCGGCAGCCTCGTTGTCGCGCACCGCGACGAACGCACGGCCGGCGCGGCTCCGTCGCATCCCGACCAGGCCGACCACGAAGATGCTGACGACGATCACCGCCAGGTAGTACGAGACGCGCTGGTCGTCGAGGTCGAACCCGAGCACGACCGGACGATCGACGCCCGTCGGCAGGTGGCGTCCGAGCCCACGCGGGCTGAGCAGGAACGCCGTGACCGACAGGGTGAGCGCGAGCGTCGTCGCGGCGAGGTAGCTGCCCGGGAGGCGCAGCGCCGGAAGGCCGACGAGGCCGGCCACCAGCGCACCGGCGACCATCGCGAGCACGATCGCGATCGGCAGCGGCAGGCCGGACCAGATCGTGACGTACCCGCCGACGGCGGCGAGGGCGAACTGCCCAAGGCTGACCTGACCGGTCCAGCCCGTCAGGACCAAAACGGACAACCCGATGAGCGACGTCGTGACGGCCGACGTCACCAGCGCGGTCTGACCGGCGGACATGACCCACGGGATGCCGAGGAGGACAACGGCCACGACACCGATCGTGATCGCACGTGCGCGGACGACCTCCGGCAGGGCGGCGAGCCGGCGCGGGATGGCGGCGTACTCGCGGGTCGCGTGCTGCATGCCGAGGCGCTCGTCGTCGGCGCGCAGGCCGTCAGCGCGCTGGGACAGCAACGTCACCGCGATGATCACGACGAGCAACGCGTCGAGTGTTCCGGTGTTGCCCTGCACCCACGACAGCGACTGGTCGAGCACGCCGATGAGCAGGCCACCGACGACCGCGCGCGGGACCGAGACGCGACGGGCGAGCACGACGATCGCCAAGAGCCGGATCAACGTCGGCGCCTGCAGACCGACCCCGATCGCGGACTCGCCGAGCCGGACGGCCGTGAGCACGCTCACCATCCCGCTGAGCGCACCCGCGATCATCCACGCCTGACCCTGGACCGCGCCGACGTCGATGCCGAGCGTGCTCGCTCGGTCAGCGTTGACGCTCGCCGCGCGGAGGCGACGCCCCGCCGCTGAGCGACCCAGCACGATCGCGAGCAGCACGCTCAGCGCGAGCGCGAGCACGACCGCACCGACGTCGCCGACACCGAAGCGCGCGGGCGCGATCTGCACGTCGACCTGGAACGGCGTCGCGACCGGGCCGCCGATGACGGCCTGGAGCGCCTGGTCCTGGGTCTGGATCCAGTCCGGGACCGCGTCGCGCAGCCCACCGATGAGCTGGATGACGAAGACGCTGGCGACGACGAGGACCGTCGGGGAGGCATCGCGGAGCGGACGGACGACCGCGACGTGCATCAGCCAGCCGACGCCGGCGCTGACGAGGATCGCCAGGACGGCCGCGACGCTGAACTCGACGCCATACGGGACGTCGACGTCACAGGTGGCGCAGAGCCCGCCGAGGAGACGGTCCGCCGCCTCGGCCTGCAGCAGCGCCGCGAAGAGCGTCCCGCCGACGGCGCCGATCGCGAGCTGCGCCAGGTTCAGGAAGCCCGACGCACGCGACGTCACGACGATGCCGACCGCGTTGACCGCCAGGAGCGAGCCGCCGACGAGGCCGAGCGCGAGGATGCCGACCGGCACCCCCTTCCCGCTGAGCGCGACGAGACCGAGGATCGCCAGGACGATCGCCGCGAAGGGAGCGAGGTCGAGGCGGTCCTGCCAGCTGGTCGAGCTCACTTGCACGACCCCTGGTAGAACGGCACGACGTCGGGGAAGCTGCCCCGCTCGTGGCGCGCGCCGAGGGCGACGGGACAGATCGCCCCGTTGGCGCCGGTGTTGATCGTTCCGGTCGTGCTCGCGCTGTACCAGAAGAGGTACGCGTCACCGTTGAGCATCGCGTGGCTGTTGCGGAACCCGACGGCGCCCTGGAAGAACGGCGGCGCCCCGGCCCCGGGGTTCGCGAAGGTCAGCGAGCGCAGGCCGGCCGCGAAGCTCTCAGGTGTCAGGTCCGGGCCGGCTGCCTGGATCCCGGAGGCGAGCAGCAGCAGCTGGGCGTAGCGGGATGCGTAGGAGTAGTAGATGGTGCCGTCCGGATCGGGCGTGCCGGGAGCGGCGTGCTCCTTGATGACCCGGTACCAGAACATCTCCTGCCTGGGCCGCCGGACGTTCCACGTCGTCAACCCGATGATCGCCTCGGCCTGCTCCGGGGTCGCGCCGTCGAAGGAGTTGTCGAGGTCGTTGTTGATGAAGTCCGAGACGACCCACTCCGGGAAGTAGGCCTGCTGGGTCGCCGCCGCCATGTAGCCCTGACGCAGCGAGTTCGGGCTGCACAGGCAGAGCACGGAGTTGACGCCCGCGTCCGCGAGCTGGAGGACCACGCTGGTGTGGTCGCCGCCGACGGTCGCGTCCTCGACCGTGATGAGGATCTCCGCCCCGCACGCGTCGAGCACGTCGGTGAACGCGGCGACCGGCGGGATCGAGCCGTCCGCGGAGCGGTTCAGGACGAGGCCGAACCGACGCATGGGGTCGGCGCCGAGGAGACCGCCGGCGCCCCCGGCCTGGATGTCCTTGCCGTTGAGGCTCTCGCAGACGAACGAGCCCCATGTCCGCAGCTGCGTGTCGACGGTGTTGCCGTAGGTCCACTGGTACGGGTCGAACTGCTGGAACCGCGCCTCCGTGCCGACGTTCGTCATGCGGTCGAGGATCGAGATGACGCCGTTGCGGGCGAGCTCGTCGTAGTAGTGGTGCTCGGCGGCCTTGCGGTCCGTGTAGGCGAGCGACGCGAACGCCCCGAGCTCTGAGGCAACCTTGACCGCGTCGGCCTGCATGTCGGCGGGGACGGGGCTCGCGAAGTTGCCGCCGGTCGGATCGAAGTAGGCCAGCGTCAGCTTGCGCCCGTAGAACTCGTAGCGCTGGTTGAAGTGCTCCAGCATCGGGTCCATGAACTGCGGCTCGTCCTCGCCGAAGAACGTGAACTTCGGCAGCGCGATGACGATCTCGTCGGCGGTCACGCCGAGCGACGTCGCTCCCCCGTTGTCGTCACCGTCGAAGAACGCGACGCACGGCGGCGACTGTGGGTCCTCGGTCTGGCGCGGCGGCGTCCCGACGCAGCGACGGACCCGCGCCTTCTGCTCCTCGGTGAGTTTGGTCGGCTCGTCGGTCGGCTCCTCGGTGGCGGACTCGGTCGGCTCGGGAGCCTCGTCCTCGGACGTCTCGGTCTCGGCCGGCGCACCGACGGGGGCCGCAGCCCCGGGGTCACCGCCCTCCGGCGCCTCGTCCTGCTCCTCGGGCGTGTCCTGGACCTGCTCGATGGCCCGCGGGGCGAACTCCGCGATCGGTGGCGGTGAGCCCTGACGACCGGCGTAGGCAAGCGCGGACACGGCGACCGCGAGCGCGGTCGTGATGGCGAGGTTGACGATCGCAGGCGCGCGCGCCGGACGCGGCCGCTGCACCGGTTCGGAGGCGTCGCCCGTCGGTTCGGGGCGCGCTTGGATCACCTCGGTCGCTGAGACGTTGCCTCTCCCGCAGTCGTCCAACCTGTACGGTCATCATAACAAGTTGGGTTCGGTTCAGGACTGGAGATCCTGAGGGTGCGACCCGCTCGCCACCGCCATCGTGGCGCACGGAACGCATCGCCGCCCGGCGTTCAGGGTTGCCGATCACCCGCCGTTGCTGCAACACGTTCCCGACCCGTCGCGACAAGGGGCTCCTGTGATGACCGCACGCTGGCCACGTCATGCCGCTCCGGACGTGGCCGGGTTCGCCGCGGACGGCTTCACGGGTGTCCTCGACCTCGTCGACCCGGACGAGGTCATCTGGCTCCGCGACATCGTCGACCGCCTGGTCGCCACCCGAGCCGGCCTGGCGGAGGGGCTCCAGCAGGACCTCGTCGGGAACGGGACGACCGTGGGTGCCGCTTCTCTGCCCCAGATCATGGCGCCGCACACGCTCGCCCCGGAGCTCCTGGGTGCCCGGTTCCTCAGCCGGGCGGCCGAGCTCGGACGAGCGCTTCTCGGAGACGACGCCGTCACCACGATCGCCATGTGCATCGTCAAGCCGGCCCTCGTCGGGGCGGAGACACCATGGCATCAGGACGCCGCCTACTGGGATCGCGCCGACACCGACGGCCGACCGCTCCGCCACCGTGCCGCATCGATCTGGATCCCCCTCCAGCCAGCAGCGCGCGCCAACGGCTGCCTCGAGTTCGTCGCCGGCTCGCATCTCGGCGGCGTCGTCGCGCACCGTCACGTCGACGACGATCCCGACATCCACGCGCAGGAGGTCGTCGCGGAGGTGCGCGCGCAGGTCATCATGGATCCCGTCGCCGTCGAGCTCCCGGCGGGCGGGGCGTCGATCCACGACGGCTATCTGCTGCACCGAGCCGGCCCGAACACGACCGACGAGGCACGCCGGGCCCTCATCCTGTCCGTCCGAGCCCCAGCCGGCGTCGGCTGATCAGGCCGCGGTGCCGCCGGCGTCTCGGGCGATCGCGCGACCGATGACGAGGCGCTGGATCTCCGCCGTCCCCTCGAAGATCTCGTAGATCTTGGCGTCACGGTGCAGCTTCTCGACGGGGAACTCGCGGCTGTAGCCGAACCCGCCGAGCACCTGGATCGCCTCGTCGGTGACCTCGACCGCGGTCCGGCCGGCGTAGAGCTTCGCCATCGAGCCCTCCGCGTGGCGGAACGGCGTCTGCGTGGCGCCCATGTTGATCCCGCGCCAGCACAGCATGCGGGCCGCGTCGATCTTGGTCGCCATGTCGGCCAGCTTGAAGCTGATGGCCTGGTGGCGGATGATCGGGACGCCGAACGTCTCGCGCTGCATCGCGTAGTCCCGCGCGATCTCGAAGGCCGAGCGCGCCACGCCGACGGCCTGGATCCCGACGATCGGCCGCGTCGCCTCGAAGGTGGAGAGCGCGCCGGACTTCGTCTTCTTGCGAGCGGCGCCGGGGTTCTTCGCCCGCTCGATCTTGTCGAACAGCTTGTCCTCGCCGCCGAGCAGCTGCTCGGACGGAACGAACACGTCCTGGAAGGCGAGCTCCGCGGTGTGCGAGGCGCGGATCCCGAGCTTCTTCGTCTTCGCGGTCTGCGTGAAGCCCTCGGTGCCGCTGCGGACGATGAACGACGCCTGCCCGCGGTGGCCCATCCCCGGCTCGACGGTGGCGACGACGACGTGGATGTCGGCGATCCCGCCGTTGGTGATCCAGATCTTCTCGCCGTTGAGCAGCCAGCCCCCCTCGACCTTGACCGCCTTCGTACGGATCTTCGACACATCCGACCCGGCTCCGGGCTCAGAGACGGCGTACGCGCCGACCTTCAGGTCATCCGGCGTGCCGAAGATCCTCGGCGCCCACTCACCGAGCTGCTCGAGCGTCCCGGCGGAGGCGATGCCGGCCAGCGCGAGGCCGGAGCCGAAGATCGACAACCCGATCCCCGCGCAGCCCGCGAACAGCTCCTCGATGATCAGCGCGGTGGTGATCCCGGTCGCGTCCTGCCCGGTCTGGGTGTAGTAGTCGAACCCGTAGAGACCGATCTCGGCCGCCTTCTTCACGATCGGCCACGGGAAGGTCTCGTGCTCGTCGTAGTAGCGGTAGGCGGGCATCCCGTCGACCTGCGCCTCGAGGATCTCCTTGCGCGCGAACTCACGCGCCCAGTCTCGCGAGGCGATCTGCTCTTCGGTCAGGGAGAGGCTGAATGCCATGCGCGGGGTTTCCTCGGTCGGCTGGACGTGCGTGGGATCGTAGGCGGTACGCTGCAACGGTCTGAACGCGCCGCAACCGACGGATCGTCGCCCCACTTCCGGGCCGACCACCACGGAACACGCCGGCGCTGAGCGCGCGACCACCGGTCGCCCCGTGTGAACTGGCCGCACAGACGCGGCTGTTCGACAGCACGGTTGCCGGGGTCGCACTGATCCTGAGAGCAACCGTGACAACCGAACAGCCAGCCCTTGACTCCGACACGTCCGAGTCCCTTCCCGAACCTGTCCTCGAAGCTGCCGACGCCCCCGTCGCCAAGACCTTCGGCGACTTCGGCCTCGACGACCGCATGGTCGCCGAGCTCGCCAACCAGGGCATCATCGAGCCCTTCCCCATCCAGGCGCTGACCCTGCCGATGGCGCTCTCCGGCGCCGACATCATCGGCCAGGCCCGCACCGGCACCGGCAAGACCTTCGGGTTCGGCCTGCCGGCCATCCACCGCGTGGACGCCTCCAGCAACACCACCCAGGTCCTCATCGTCACGCCGACGCGTGAGCTCTGCCAGCAGGTCGCCAACGACCTCGAGGCCATCGCGAACGCTCGCGGCGTCTCCGTGATGACCATCTACGGCGGCATGCCGTACGAGCCGCAGATCGAGGGCCTCCAGGCCGGCACGCACATCGTGTGTGGCACGCCCGGTCGCCTGATCGACCTGCTCAACCGCGGTGACCTCCGGCTGGACAACGTCGAGGCGCTGATCCTCGACGAGGCCGACGAGATGCTGGACCTCGGCTTCCTGCCGGACGTCGAGCGTCTCATCAACGCCTGCCCCGAGGACCGCCACACGATGCTGTTCTCGGCCACGATGCCGGCGGTGATCGTCAGCCTCGGCCGCAAGTACATGAAGCAGCCGACGTTCATGCGCGCCGAGATGGAGCAGTCCGACGTCGCCCCCACGGTCGACCAGTACTTCTTCCTCGTCCACGGGATGGACAAGCCCCGCATCCTCGCGCGCATCCTGCAGACGCCCGGCCGTGAAGGCGTCTACGTCTTCTGCCGCACCAAGCGCATGTGCGACCGTCTCGTCGAGGAGCTCGACGGCCTCGGCGTCGACTCGATCACCATCCACGGTGACCTGACGCAGGCCAAGCGCGAGAAGAACCTCGACAAGTTCCGCGACGGCTCGTGCAACGTGCTCGTCGCGACCGAGGTCGCCGCTCGCGGCATCGACGTCGACAACGTCTCGCACGTCATCAACTACGACTGCCCGAACGACGACAAGATGTACCTGCACCGCATCGGCCGCACCGCGCGCGCCGGCGCCAAGGGCGTGGCGATGACGTTCGCCACGCACGATGAGGTCACCCGCCTCGGCGTGATCCGCAAGGCCGTCGACGCCAAGGACCACGAGGTCGAGGAGATCTTCTCCACCTCGCCGCGTCTCCAGGAGCTCTTCGACCTCCCGGACGAGACGCCGTGGGCCCACCTCTCCAAGAAGGGCTCCAAGCGCAAGGCCTCCGTCCGCGGTGGCTCCTCGCGTGACGGTGGCTCCTCGCGTGACGGTGGCTCCTCCCGTGGCGGCTCGTCGCGTGACGGTGGCTCAAAGCGTGGCAGCTCCTCACGCGACTCCGGCTCGTCCCGCAGCTCCTCCCGCGACAGCGAGTCCTCCCGCGACAGCGGCCGTTCCCGCTCCGAGAGCCGCTCTCGCGACGAGGACGCCCCGAAGGCCCGCTCGACGCGCGACGAGTCCTCCCGCGACACGTCATCCCGCGACAGCGGTCGCTCCACGTCGACCCGTTCCCGTGACGACGAAGCGCCCAAGGCCGAGAAGTCCACGAGCCGTGGCTCCAGCACGAGCAGCACGTCGTCGGACAGCACGACCACACGGACCCGCACGCGGACTCGCTCCACGTCGTCGGGTTCGGCAGCATCCAGCCGCAGCTCGTCCGGCTCCTCGTCGTCCGAGCGCACGTCCTCGCGCAGCTCGTCTGACGAGAAGTCGTCGACCGAGAGCCGTCCGCGCACCCGCGCTCGTCGCGCCGACGCCGGCTCGACGGACAAGGGCCAGGACACGGACACCAGCGAGCGTTCCAGCAACCGCAGCCGTTCGGGCCGCGACGGTTCGTCGTCGCGGGACTCCGAGCGTGGCGAGCGCAGCGGCCGGAGCAGCGAGGGCCGCTCCGGCAACAGCCGCGGTGGATCCGGCAACAGCCGCTCCAGCAGCGGCCGCTCCAAGTCCAAGCGAGACGACGACCGCGGCAACGGCCGCAACGGCCGTTCCAAGAGCGGCAGCGGCAGCAACAGCCGCAGCAACCGCTCGAGCTCGTCGGACAACGACGGTCAGCGTCAGACCGAGGCCACCCGCCGCCGCGCTCGCGGCGACGACGCCCGCGGTGACGGCTCGCCCGGCTTCGTCCGCGCGGTCGAGATCGAGCACCTCCCCTGACCTGGGAATCCACGTCACGACGGCCGCCCTCCGGGGCGGCCGTCG
>CBDTYW010000074.1:0-14523 GCA_965364735.1 uncultured Nitriliruptoria bacterium | reverse complement strand
GGAGGTACATCCGCTGGAGCATCTGGGCCCAGTCCATGGCATCGACGCCGCCCTCACCGGCCGAGATCGAGATCAGGGCGTCGGAGCTGTCGTACTCACCGCTCAGCAGCGTCGCGACCTCGAGCGTGTCGATGTCCTTGCCGAGCGCCTCGAGGCCGTCCTCGACCTCCTTGGCGGAGTCATCGTCCTCGAGCTCCTGCGCGAGCTCGTTGAGGGTCTCGAGGTCCATCAGGCGTGCGTCGAGACGGTCGTAGCGCCCCAGCTCGGCCTCCACGCGAGACAGCTGCGTGGTGACGCCGCGGGCAGCTTCGGGGTCGTCCCAGAGACCGGGACTCGCCGCTTCTTCCTGGAGCTCGGTCAGCCGAGCACGTTTGCCGTCGACGTCAAAGATAGCTCCTGACGTGCTCAACCCGTTGGCGCGCAGCGGCGAGCCGGTCAACGTGATTGGTGGCCATGAACGCGCTGCCTCGAGTCGGGAGGCCCGCAGCGTAGACGACAACGAGCGAGGCGGATGCCCTCCCCTCCGACGGCATCCGCCTCGCGACGTCGAACGACTTCTCAGTCGTACACAGGGTTCTTCGCCGGCCGGTCGATCAGCTCCTCCCCGGCCACCAGCATTGTGCGCCTTGCGCTCCGTGTGTGCGATCCGGCATGTCGTGCACCGACGCCGCCCGTGTGCCAGTCTGGGCCGAACACCTCCGGAGGCCCCGTGGCGACCCCCTTCAGCCGACTTCCCGTCGCACCTCCCGTGCAGCCGATGCTGGCGAAGAACGCGGCCAAGCTGCCCGAGGGGTCCGGCTGGCGATACGAGCCGAAGTGGGACGGCTATCGCTGCATCGTCTTCCGAGACGGCGACGACGTCGAGATGTGGTCGCGCGGGCAGAAGTCCTTGGTGCGCTACTTCCCCGAGCTGATCGACCCGCTGCGGGAGCAGCTCCCGGATCGGGTCGTGGTCGACGGCGAGCTCGTCGTGATCGGTACGACAGGACTGGACTTCGACCTGCTCGGCAACCGCATCCATCCCGCGGACAGCCGCGTGCAGATGCTCGCCGTCGAGACCCCCGCCAGGTTCCTCGCGTTCGACCTGCTCGCCCTCGGCGACGAGAACCTGATGGCCGCGCCGTTCGCGGACCGGCGTGCGCGGCTCGAGGAGATCCTCGGCGACGCGAGGCCACCCGTGCACCTGACCCCCATCACGGCGTCACCCGACGTCGCCCGCGACTGGTTCCACCGTTTCGAGGGCGCTGGGCTCGACGGAGTGATCGCCAAGCCCGCTGGCGACGCCTACACGGAGGGAAAGCGCGCGCAGATCAAGCTCAAGCACCAACGAACCGCGGACGTCGTGATCGCGGGCTACCGCCTCCACAAGTCCGGCGACGGGGTCGGCTCGTTGCTGCTGGGCCTTCACGACGACGCCGGGGAGCTCCAGTCCATCGGGGTCGCGTCGAGCTTCTCGGTCAAGCGTCGTGGCCAGCTGGTCGACGAGCTGGCGCCGCACGAGATCGACGACCTCACCACCCACCCGTGGGCGGCGTGGGCGCTCGCTGAGGCGCATGAAGAGCAGCGGATGCCGGGCGCCCCGAGCAGATGGTCGTCCGGGAAGGGCCCGTCCCGGTGGTACCCGCTCGACTGCGAGCTCGTCGGTGAGGTCACCTTCAACCAGCTGACGTCCGGCCGGCTGCGACATCCCGCGAAGCTGCTCCGGTGGCGCCCGGACAAGCCGGCCGCGGCCTGTGGCTACGACCAGCTCGCCGTCATCCTTCCGTCGGAGTTCTCCGACCTGTTCGGGTGAAGCCGGTCAGCGTCGATTGGCGATCCCGCGGGTCGTCGCGACGCCGAGCGCCATCAGCACCGCAGCCACGACGTAGGTCACACCGTGGGCCTGGGTCAGCGCGAGCGGACCGCGCAAGGCGCCCGTCTCGATCGTGAAGATGATCCCGGTCAGCCCGAGGACGGAGGCCGCGGACAGGAACGGGCGCGTCGTGAGCTCCGCGAAGGCCGAGGAGATCAGCGCGACACCGAACAGGACGTGCAGCAACGCGAGCATCGGCGTGTGGGTCAGCCAGCCGACGGTCACGGTCGGAGACGTGAGCGTGTCGCTGGGGATGCCGGTGCGGAGGAGCGCGACGACGCCCAGGACGAGGAGCATGGCTCCGACGCCGCCGGTCACGACGTTGGCGGGCGACGGCTGCATCCCGACGTTGCGGACGCGGGTCGTCGTGTGGACGGTGGACATGTGCGGGACTCCTGGGTTGCCGTGCCCCCCAGACATGCCCCGACGGGCCACGGTCAACCTTCGTCGGACGGTCGCAGCTGACCGACGGCGGTCACGAAGAGCGCGTGCTCGTCGCGTCCTGCGAGAGCGCGCAGCTCCGCATCGAGGAACGTGAGCGACGTCGCCCCCAGGCCGAGGACGTTCGCCGCGAGCTGCAGCCGACTGCCCGTGATGGCGGCTTCGACGTGGGCAGCACGCAGGCCGCGTGGCCCGGAGATCTCGAGGATCGCGTCCAGGTCAATCGTCGAGATGACGAGCGCAGCCGCGTCCACCGCCGGCCGCTGCTCCATGCATGCCGTGAGCGCGTCATCCGCCAGATCCACGGCGTCGATCGGCTCGAGACCGAAGGACCCCCAGTCGTGGCGGCCAGCGCGGCGGCCAGCCACCCGCAGCGCGACGACGGTCGTCGTCGTGAGCCGGCGCCCCGGCCCGACCAGGTCGAGCCCCGACGGTGCGGTCGCGACGGAGAGCATCCACTCCATCGCCTCACGCGAGACCGGAACCGGGTGCAGGGACCTCGCGCTGCGCCGCGCGGCGATCAGATCCTCGATCGTGGCGAAGTCCGCCTCGACCGGAACGTCGACGGGCGGGGCGCAGCGCGTGCCGGGGAAGGACGCTGCCTGTTCACGCGCCGTGGCCACCTGGCTGGCGTCGACCCGACCGAGGCGAAGCACGTCACGAACACGCAGCAGCGCAGGCTCCGTGCGACCCACGGGGCGTGGGTGCCCGAGCCGCTGGCCCTGCTCGGCACGTGCCTCCGGCGCGGACCATGGATGGCCGAGCGGGCAGACCGCCAGCGGCACCTCGTCCTCGTCGATCCCGAGCAGGTCCGTGACGGCGTGATCGTCAAAGGCCAGGTCCAATCCGGCGGGCGTGCCATGAGCCACGCCGTGCGCGACGAGGTTGGCCAGCACCGCCCCGAGATCCCACAGAACATGCCGAGCACCGCGCTCGCCGTACCTCCAGACCTGACGCCACGCGACGGCCGTGAACACGATGGTCGCGGCAGCTGGGCCGACCCCCGGGTCCGCTGCCGCTGCCGCGAGCCAGGCGCGATGGTCACCCGCCCGGACCATCGTCAACCTGCGACGCGTCGGGTCGACGTGATGCACCCCGGCCGGCAGGTCGGTCAACAGGTTGCCGCAGACGATGTAGGCCTCGATCGCGTGACCGTTGCCGACCGAGGCCGCGGCGCGGAGCAGATGGCTGACGCCGTCAACCTCCACGACGCCGGTGACACCGATCGTCGCCTCGAAGATCGATGCGAGCCAGCTCGTCGACGGGGGCGACTCCACCCCTTCGGCCCCGCTCAGCGCCTCGCTCGCGGGCCAGCCGGACTGCGCTCGGTCAGCGGTGATCCCGAGCTGCGGACCGCTCCACGCCCGCGACGAGGGTGGCAGATCGGCGGGATCGGGCGCCGGCACATCACGTCGCGCCCCGTGCCACGTCAGGCGGGTGCGTTCGAGGTGCTCGCGGATCAACGCGCCGTGGGGATCGTCGGCCATGCGAGCACCGTAGCCAGCCACGACCGCGGGGAACGTCCGCACGACTAGCCTCGCAGGGACGCGCCGACCCCCAGCACTGGACCCGCGATGAGCGAACCGAAGCTCCTGTCCTCCGAGGCCCACCAGCAGCAGTGGGTCGCGCTCAGCTTCGGCGAACGTCGTCAGATCACGAAGCGGATCAACAAGGGCGTGGTCGCGGAGAGCCGGCAGGAGGCGTTGCTCGCCGTGCCGATCGCGCGACGCCAGACGACGTTCTGGAAGTTCGCCTGGCTCCTTGGCCCGGTCGGAGCGCTGTTCGCGCTCGATCAGGGCGTCAACGCCTTCCTGATCAACGCGATCTTCTCGACGATGGTGCTCGGGGGGATCTCGCTCTGGTTCTCGATCAGGATGCGGCGTTCCATGGACCTCAACCTTGCGCTGCTCGCCACCTCCGGCTCGTCGTCCAAGAAGCGGAAGCGATCATCTGCAGAGCTCCTCGACGACGCGGCGAAGCCCCCCACACCGAAGCGCAAGGGCCCCGACCCGACGGCTCGGCTCGCTGACTGGTCCGATGACGGACCGTCGAAGAACACGTCGAAGGCGAAGTCCAGGCGCCGGAAGCGCTGAAGGACCTGGTCAGGTTCCGAAGGACTCCGCGATCGCCACGAGCTCAGCCCGGCTGAGGTCCCCGGTGACGAGGAAGACCAGATCCTCGGTGACGCCCCACAGGTGTGGTGAGGTGTTGACGTCGACCGACACGTACGACTCGGCACCCGCGAGCGCCCCGCCGCTCAGGACGAGCACCTCCGAGGAGAAGGCCTGTCCCTCCCCGGCGAGCGGGTCGGCCCAGCCGAACCCGTCGGGGTCGACGTTGCGCAGGAACGAGACGGAGAAGCTGTGGAACCCGTCGCGGTAGCTCGCGACGACGATGCCCTCACCCGGCGGGTTGAGGCCCTCCGGTCCGGTGAAGTAGTTGTCCGGCTGGTCTGCCGCGACGATCGACCGGAGCATGAACCCGGCGGGGAGCGTCTCCGGCAACGGCGGGACGTACCCGACGAGGCCCTCGGCCCCAGCCAGCGTCGTCGCGACGAAGACCGGGTCCCTGAGCTCTGCCGCCTCATCCGGCAGGAAGGACACGCCGGGGTCGTCGAGCTCCCACGTGAAGCTCGTCAGCACCACCTGTCGCCGGTAGGTCCCACGATCCTCGTCGATCTCGACGGGGAGCCCGGTCGTCAGGTCGACCGTCGTGGCCAACGTCCCCTGCGTCAGACCCGCCGACTCGTTGGCCGTCAGCGGGGCGACGAGGGTTGCGACGGTCCGGCCGTCGGCCAGCTCAGGCGTGATCGTCCCGGCACGGACGCCAGCGATGACCGTTGCCGCGCCCTCCTGCCGGCCCAGCTGATAGATCGCGGGTGCCTGCAGCAGCCCGACGAAGCGGCTCGCGTACGCCTCGAGCTCCCCGGTCCCGGAGCCGGACTCGAACGCGCTCCACAGGGTCTCGGTCCCTGCGTCATAGGCCTCGATCGCCACGCTCGGTTCGCTGCCCGCGAACGCGAACGTCGACTCCGCGTGGAACGAGCCGTCCTCGGCCAGCGTGAACACCAGGTCCTCACGCGACTCGTCGAACTCGCTCGTCGTGGTGACCTCGTACTCGGCGCGCACGTACGGGCCGGTCGGAACCTTCGCGAGGCCGGTGATCGCGGACTCGGACGGCGACGGCGCGGCCGTCTCCGTCTCGGTGACGGTCACCGCCGGAGAAGGATCAGCCGTCACCGTCGTGGTTCCGCACGACACGGCGAGCAGCGCTGCGGCGAGGACGGCGCCGGTGTGGCGATGCGTCATGGAGCGACCCTTTCGGGGTGCGGTCAGCGTGATGGGACGTCGAGGACGGGTCAGGCCGACACACCGCAGACGGTGCAGCGGCCGAGCGTGGCGTCGTACCACTGCGAGCAGGTCCCGCACCGTTGCGCGACGTAGTCGCCCCGCGCGGTCGACCGCGTGTCGGACCGAGCGCCTGTCGCGGTGAACTCACGGATCGCCACGGTCGTGTCGAGGCCCAGAGCGGCGACCGCCGCCGCTCGCTCCTCGATGTACGGATCCGTGATCGCGCGAACGGCCGCGACCATCTCCTCCGACGTGTCGCCGCGCTCCTCAGCGGCGCGCAGCGCCCCGCGGACCTCATCGACACGACGGGTGAACGCGGGGTTGAGCAGATCCCAGATGTAGGGGTCGGTGGCGTCGTAGGTGTCGTTGCGGGCGACCACGTCGCCGACCGAGTGGAAGAAGAACATGAGCAGAGCCCGCTCGAACGTCTCCTGGCTGGCGAACGAGCGGTACAGCATGTCGTTGAAGCCCATGAGCGAGGCATAGGTCCGCTCCGCGTAGTGGCGGTATCCCCGGAACGCGTCCGCGCTGAGATCACCGGATCGCAGGGCACGCACGCTGTCGGCAGCGGCTTCGTGAGACGCTCCCGATCCGAGGTTCAGCCCGGGCGAGAACAACGGGTTGGAGAACATCGCCGCGTCCCCGACAGCGCACCACCCGTCGCCGGCGACGTGCTCGGTGTCATAGGCCAGGCGCTGGAAGGCCGAGTACGGCTTCTTCTTGCCGTACAGACCCTCCGCCACCTCGTAGTGGCTGAGGATGCGACGGAACACGGGGTAGCGGTCCACGTAGTGGTGGAAGCGTTCGTCCACCGGCAGCCCCTTGGCGGTGTCGGTGTCCTCGCGCACCGTGAACCCCATCGAGGTGATGACCTGGCTGGTCGCGCCGAACCGCTCCTCGAGCTCGCGCCGCGAGGGGTAGCTCTCGTCGGGCCCGCTGGGAAGCGAGAGCAGGTGGTCGATCATCGCCTCGAGGTTCTCCTGCGGCGTTCCCTCCCAGGACACCACCGTGATGAACCAGCACCATCCCTGCGGAAACACGATGTGGCGGGTCGCGGGCTCGTTCCAGTGGGGGATGTCCACGTCGTCGAGCTGACGGAAGTACGCGTAGTACGTGTTGGTGTTGAAGGTCCCCAGGCGCTCCGGCGCGCGCCGATGGAACCCGAAGTGTCGGGGCAGCACGGAGGCTCGGCCGGACGCATCCGTCACCAGCCGCGTCCGGAGGTCGTAGGTGCTGTCCTCGGTCTCGCAGGTCAGTCGCGAGCCTTCGGCGCCGAAGTCGGAGTCGCTCACCTTGACCCGGGTACCGGTGCGGATGTCCACGCCGTGAGCGGCCGCGGTCTTCATCAGCGCCGTCTCGAGCACGCGCCGCTCGACCTGGAAGGTCTCCTCGATGTCCGTCGCGTCGATGTGGCCATGGACGTCGTCGTCGCCCTCCCCCGTCCACCAGAACCGGATGCCGGCCTTGATCCCGAACAGCCGCCGCATGACCGGGAAGCTCAGCCCCATGTGCGCGAACAGCCGCGTGGTGGTGCTCAGCGTGCTCTCGCCGACCTTGTAGTCGGGGGCGTCCTTGCGCTCGAGGACCCGGACGGTCGCCTCCGGCATGCGGTCCTTCACGAACCACGCGTACGCGAGGCCCAGCGGCCCGCCGCCGATCACGGCGATGTCGGCCTGCTCCTCACGGGCTACGGGCGGCGACGCCGCGAGCACGGTCAGGAGCGCCCGGAGCTCGCGCGCCAGCTGGCTCGCCGCGGCGCGCACCAGGTTCGCCGCCAGGGCGGGCTCGTCGCTGCGCAGCAGCTCGCCGACATGGGTGCGCAGGGTGACCGTCTCCACGGCCGACATGGCGACGAGATCTGCCGTCACGACCGCGCCGAAGAGCGCCTCCGGCGCGAGGATGCTCCCCGGCCCCATCACGAGCAGGTCGCCGTCCGACGCACGCATCGCGACGCGGCCGTCGACGACCACGCGCAGCTCCCTGCTCCGCTCCCCCGCCTGGGCGATGACCTGCCCCACGGCGAACCGCTCCGACTCGTGCGGCGGGGTCGCATCGCTCGGGAACCCGAGCACGGAGGTCAGCACCTCGACCGCGTCCGACCCCGCACCCAGCCGTGACTCGACCGTGGCTCCGCTCGCAGGCAGGTCGTCGATCTGTCGCGCCGTGCTGCGCGTCCGAGCCGCGAGCGTCTGGCCGATCTGGCGGAGCAGGACGGCGGCACCGGCGGGGTGTGTCTGCTGGTAGTCGAGGAGGTCCTGGTGTCGGAGCGCGGCGACGGTCGCGCCGGCATCGGACCGCACGCTCGCCGTCGCCGGGCCCGGGTCCAGCAGCGAGACCTCGCCGAGGTAGCTGCCGCGCTCGATGACGCCGACGTCGCGCTCGGCGTCAGCCTCGCCGACGGAAGCCGTGAGCTCGCCATCCCACACCAGGTAGAGCGTGTCGGTCACGGAGCCCTGCGCGATCAGCACCTCGCCTGCCGCGATCTCCACCGGATCGAGCAGCTGGATCAGCGCTGCGGCCTCGTCGGGCTCGAGCCGCGCCGCCAAGGTCTCGAAGCGGCGGTCGAAGGCGTCGACGTCCATGCTCATGGATGATCCTCGCTTCGCGTTGGCGAAGCGGGCCGCCCCCACGTCACCATCGGTGAACGAGGCGACGATAACCCTCTCGATGCAACGACGCGACGGATCTCGCCGACGCCGAGGATCAGGCGAGGACGGACTTCGCTGCGGCCGCGACGGCTGCCGCGGTGATCCCGAGGGTCTCGAGCGCGACGTCGCCGGGAGCCGAGAGACCGAACCGGTCGATGCCGACGATCGCACCCTCGCCGACCCAGCGCTCCCAGCCGAACGGGCTGGCCGCCTCGACGGCAACGCGCGGGACGCCGACCGGCAGGACCTCCGCGCGCTCTGCTGCGGACAGCGCGGAGAAGCGCTCCCAGCAGGGCAACGAGACCACGCGCGACGCGATGCCGTCAGCAGCGAGAGCGTCGGCCGCGTCGAGGGCGACCTGGACCTCGGAGCCGGTGCCGATGAGGACGACCTCCGGGCCCTCCGCGTCACGCACGACCCAGCCGCCGCGCGACACCGCATCCGCGGGGACGTCGTGCAGCGGGGCGAGCCCCTGACGGGTGAGCGCGAGGACGGACGGGCCGTGGGACTCGAGCGCAGCCTTCCAGGACTGGACGGTCTCGGTGCCGTCGGCCGGTCTGAAGACCTGCAGGCCCGGGATGGCGCGCAGCGACGCGAGGTGCTCGATCGGCTGGTGCGTCGGGCCGTCCTCGCCGAGGGCGACCGAGTCGTGGGTCATCACCCAGATCACGCGCTGCTCCATGAGGGAGGAGAGGCGGATCGACGGGCGGCAGTAGTCGGTGAAGATGAGGAAGGTGGCGGAGAACGGGATGATCCCCCCGTGCAGCGCCATGCCGTTGCAGATCGCGGCCATCGCGTGCTCGCGGACGCCGAAGCGGATGTTGCGACCGTGGCGGTCGGTTGCCGAGAACACGCCCGCACCAGCCATCTCGGTGTTGTTCGAGCCCGCGAGGTCGGCGGAGCCGCCGAAGAGCTCCGGCAGGGTCCCGGCCAGCGCGTTGATCACCTGGCCGGACGAGACGCGGCTCGCCTGCTTCGTGTCGATCGTCGGCAGCGCCTGCTCCCAGCCTTCGGGAAGGTCCCCGGCGAGGCGTCGGGTGAGCTCGGCCGCGAGCTCCGGGTGGGCCTGCTGGTAGGCCGCGAACTTCTCGTCCCACTCCTCGTGGCGCGACGCGCCGGCGGCACGCTGGTCCATGTGCTCGCCGACCTCAGCCGGGATCGTGAACGGCTCGCTGTGCGGCCAGCCGAGGTTCGCCTTGGTGGCGGCGACCTCGTCGACGCCCAGCGGCGAGCCGTGCGACTTCTCGGATCCGGCCTTCGCGGGCGATCCGAATCCGATGATGGTGCGCACGGCGATGAGCGACGGACGGTCGTCGGCCTCAGCGCCCGCGATCGCCGAGCGCAGCGCGTCGAGGTCGTTGCCGTCGGTCACGCGCGAGGTGTGCCAGCCGTAGGCGTCGAAGCGCCCCAGCACGTCCTCGGTGAACGTCTGATCGGTGTTGCCGTCGATCGAGATCTTGTTGTCGTCCCAGAGGTAGACGAGCTTGCCCAGCTTGAGCGTCCCGGCGAGCGAGGCGGCCTCGGCGGACAACCCCTCCATCAGGTCACCGTCGGACACGATCGCGTAGACGCGGTGGTCGACGACGTCGTGGCCGTCACGGTTGAACTCGGCGGCGAGCTTGGCCTCGGCCATCGCCATGCCGACGCCCGTCGCGAAGCCCTGGCCGAGCGGGCCGGTCGTGGTCTCGACGGCGTCGAGGAGGTCGGCCTCGGGGTGCCCGGCCGTGACGCTGCCGAGCTGGCGGAAGTTCTTCACGTCGTCGAGCGTCGGACGCTCGTAGCCAGCGAGGTGCAGCGCGGAGTACAGCAGCATCGAGCCGTGCCCTGCGGACAGCACGAAGCGGTCGCGGTTGGCCCACTTCGCGTCGTTCGGGTCGTGCGACATCACCTCGTTGAACAGCAGGTACGCCATCGGCGCGCAGCCCATCGGCATCCCGGGGTGCCCCGAGTTGGCGGCCTGGACACCGTCGATGCTGAGCGTGCGGATCGTGTTGATCGCCTGCTGTGCGAGTGCTGCGTCTGCCACGTTCGTCTCGATGTGTGTGCGGGGTTCGACCCGGGCGCGCCCGACGGTAGTGCGGCCACCCTGCGCTCCGGAACTCACCGTGCTCGGGGCATAGGATCGGGGCGATCCTGCCGAGGAGATCTGCGTGCCACCCCTCCCCCATCGCGTCACGATGCGGCTCGCGATCGAGAACGCGCCGGGCATGCTCGCCCGCGTCACCGACGCCGTCGAGTCGACCGGAGCCGACCTCGCCGGCACCGAGCGCATCGAGTCGCAGCGCCACGTGATCTTCCGCGACGTCACCATCGACGTGAGCGATGTCGCCCACGCCGAGACGGTCGCCGCAGCGCTCGTGGACGTCGAGGGCGTGGAGCTGCTCGCGATGACCGACGAGGTCATCGCCGCCCACGAGGGCGGCAAGATCGAGATCCGCAACCGTCGCCCCGTGAATGACGCACGTGACCTCGCGCTGGTCTACACCCCGGGCGTCGCGCGGATCTGCCGCGAGATCGAGGCGGACCCGACGGCTGCGTACCGCCTCACGATCCGTTCGAACAGCGTCGCCGTGGTCACCGACGGGACAGCGGTGCTCGGTCTCGGCGACATCGGCCCGCTCGCGTCGCTGCCGGTCATGGAGGGCAAGGCGATGCTCTTCAAGGAGTTCGCGGACGTCGACGCCTATCCGATCCTCGTCGACGAGCCCGACGTCGACGAGTTCGTGGCGACCGTCCGGCGGATCTCGCTGGGCTTCGGTGGCATCAACCTCGAGGACATCGCCGCGCCGAGGTGCTTCGAGATCGAAGGCAAGCTCCGGCAGCTGCTCGACATCCCGGTCTTCCACGACGACCAGCACGGCACCGCCATCGTGGTGACCGCCGCGGTGATGAACGCCTGCAAGCTGCTCGGCAAGGACATCGGGAGCCTGCGCGTCGTCGTGCAGGGCGTTGGGGCAGCCGGCGTCGCCATCGCCAACCTGTTGATGGCGGCCGGAGTCACCGACGTCATCGGCGTCGACATCAACGGGATCATCACGCCACGGCGCAAGGAGTTCGACTCGATCCGACGACGCCTCGCCAAGCAGACGAACCCGCGGGGCGTCGAGGGCGGACAGGCCGAGGCGCTTGCCGGAGCGGATGTCTTCGTCGGCGTCTCCGCGCCGAACACCCTCTCGCTCGAGACGATCGCGACGATGGCGAAGGACCCGATCGTGTTCGCCATGGCCAACCCGACACCGGAGATCCACCCGGACGTGGCGCGTGGGCATGTCGCCGTCATGGCCACGGGCCGGTCGGACTTCCCGAACCAGGTCAACAACGTGCTCGCGTTCCCCGGCGTCTTCCGCGGCCTGCTCGACGCCGCCGCGACGACGGTGACCGAGGAGATGAAGCTGGCGGCCGCTCGCGCGATCGCGGACATCGTCGGCACGGACGAGCTGGCGGCGGACTACATCCTGCCGTCGCCGTTCGACCGGTCCGTCGCGCCGAAGGTCGCAGCTGCGGTCGCGGAGACCGCGAACGCTCAGGGCCACGTGCGGCCGGGGTCACGCGGGAGCCTCGAGGGCTTCAAGCAGGCCCAGGCCCATGAGGCGGCCCGCGCCGCGGTGCAGCGCGCGGTCGCTCGCCGCTTCAACGAGCACGAGTGACCCGACCGCAACGCACGACGCCCGCACCGTGAGGCGCGGGCGTCGATGACGTGTGGGCTGCGATCAGCTCATGGCCTCGGTCTGCGTGGCCAGCAGGTCACGGATCTCGGAGAGGAGGACCTCGTCGGCGGGAGGACCGGCCGGGGCAGCCTCGGGCTCCGGTGCCTTGGTCTTGTTGTACGCCTTGACGGCGAGGAACACGGCGAGCGCGACCAGCACGAAGTTGACGAAGATCGTCAGGACGGCACCGACGGAGCCCGTGCACTCGAGACCCGCACCGTTGATGATGAGGCCTGCGGTCGGGGCGGCGACGCCGTCGACGACCGGGACGGCCTCACACGCGAACGTGCCCAAGGTGTCGAAGTTCGGCTGACCGATGACCATGCCGACGAGCGGCATCAGGATGCGGCTCACGAACGTGCCGACGACCGGCGCGAACGCAGCACCGATGACGACGGCGACCGCGAGGTCGACGACGTTGCCCTTGCTGATGAAGTCCTTGAATTCCTGGAGCATGTTGAGCCCCTCCTGTTGAGGATCGTGGGACCGAAGTCCTTGGCGTGAGAGACCGCCCGTCGACTCCCTCAGCCCCAGGCGGTGCTCGCAACGCTACTGCGAAGAGGCAAACGCGCCGGACACCCACCGCCCGTCCCTACGTTCGGCGCCCGTAGGATCACGCTTCGTCAACGAGGACCGGACTCCAGATTGCTCGCGAAACTCGCGCAACTCCGACGCGCGACGTGGGTCGGTGTTCTCGCGATCAGCGTCGCAGCCACGCCTGCGACGGCCTCGGCCCAGGTGAACGGCCCGGACCGCGTCCCTCTGAGCGAGTGGTCGCCGCTCGGCGGCGCACCCGAGGTCGACGCAGCGACGCGTGCGCTCCGCGACCGCCTGCTCGGTACGGGATGGGACGACCCCACCGAAGTCCACCTCTCCTGGGTCGGCGTCTCCTCCTTCATCGCGTCGGTCGGCGGGCACGTCGTGCTGTTCGACGCATGGGAGATCATCGGTGCGGTCGAGGACTACGTGCCCGTCGGACGTGAGGAGCTCGCGGCGATCATGCCCGAAGCAGTCTTCGTCGGGCACGGTCACTTCGATCACGCCGGCGACCTCGGCTACGTGGCTGGGCTCGCAGGGAGCGTCGTCGTCGGATCGGACGAGATCTGCACGGTCGCGGAGGAGGGCGCGATCCGCGAAGGCGTCGGCGTCGACTTCCGGTGCCTCGTCACCGGCACCGCCACTGCACCGGCCCCTGGGACCGCCCAGTCCGTGACGATCTGGTCCGACCTCGCGCCCGTCACGATCCTCCAGCACCTCCACTCGAACCCGGGACAGCCGAACGACGACAACCCCGTCGATCCGCAGGCTCCGGTCATGGACGTCCAGCCGTACCTCGACCACTTCGCGACCAACCCCGACGAGCTCGCACGGTTCCTCGCCCAGCAGAAGGAGTCGAACCAGGGCGGCACGTGGCTCCACCACTTCGTCGTCGGCGACTTCACGCTGCTGTGGGGCAACTCGTCTGGCCCGATCTCCACCAACGACGCGGTGAAGACCGCGCTCGACAGCTTCCCCGGCTGCGTGGACGTCATGACCAACGCGATCCTCGGCTTCGACCAGCCGGTCTCCGGGCTCAACGACCCGAAGCTCTACGTCGAGCACGCTCACCCGAAAGTGTTCCTCCCGCAGCACGCGGATGCCTGGGCGCCGGTCATCTCAGCAGGTCAGGCCCAGTACGAGGACCTGCTCGCCGAGCAGATCGCCCTGCTCGAGAACCCGCCGCACGTCGACTTCCTGCTCGACCCGTCCGACTACGTCGTCCCTCGGATCTACGACACCGAGGACCCACGCTGGGCCACGCCGATGGCGGGCTCGTCGTGTGCGGCCGCGGCCGCGGCCGCGGAGACCACCCCCGAGCCGGAGCCGGAGCCGACACCTGCGCCGGCGTTGCCCACGACCGGCGGAGGGCTGGCCGCCGTGGGGCTGCTCGCACTCGCGGGGCGTCGGTTCGTCCGACGACGCGGCTGAGTCAGGCCGTGGCCCACCGGTGGATCATCGGCGCGAGAGCCGTCACCGACGCCTCCTCGGTGTGCGGCTTGCCGTCCAGCGACGTCTTCGCCGTGACGCGCAGGCCGTGGTCGCCACCCTCGACGACATGCAACGTCGCCTCGCCGCCCCACGACGGCAGGTGCTCGCGCAGCAGGTCCAGATCGCAGAACGGGTCGCGCGTCCCCGACAGGAACAGCGCGGGGATCGCGATGTCGGGCCAGTGGGACACCCGTGGATCGACCGGGTCACCGGGGCGGTGCAGCGGGTAGCCGTAGAACAGCAGCCCCCGGATCTCGCGTTTGGCGACGGACTCGGCGCCGATGTCGGCGACCGCGAGCGATGCGACCCGCCCTCCGTAGGACTTCCCGCCCACGATCCAGCCGGCCTCGCCACCGATCTCCTTGCGTGCCGACGCCATCAGCGACCGCATGCCCGGGATGGCGGACTCCGCCTTCGGCGCACGCCGGCCGGCCTCGCGGAACGGCAGGTTGGCGCGGACGACGGCTCCGCTCAGGCCGCGCCAACTACGGCAATGC
>CBDTYW010000073.1:0-14691 GCA_965364735.1 uncultured Nitriliruptoria bacterium | reverse complement strand
CACCGGCTCCGCGCCCGGCTGCCGTTCCCGTGGCCGTTCCGCTCGCGGCCGGCCGCGTTCGGCCCACCACCCGTGGCCTCGCCGTGATCGGCATCCTGCTCGCGGTCGCCGTCGTCGGGATCGTGCTGGCGATGGCGCCTGTCGTCGACGCGGGGCCGGCCGAGCTGCGCGTCGCCGGGACGGAGGTCGTCGGGCCGGGGGAGACCCTGTGGGACATCGCGTCGGACTATGCGGGTGAGGGCGTCAGCACGCAGCGCCTGGTCGCGGAGATCCAGCGGGTCAACGGTCTCGGGACCGGCCCCGTGCCGGCGTACACGCCGATCGTGATCCCGGTGCTGCCGTGACCGCGACACCCGCGGGGCACGGCGCGAACGGGTCAGCCTCGCTCGAAGCCACGCACCTCGTCGCCGTCCGGTCCGGTCCTGAGGGTGGACAGGACCTCCTCGAAGTCCTCGACGTCCTTGAAGTCGCCGTAGACCGATGCGAAGCGCACGTACGCGACCTGATCGAGCGTCTGCAGCTCGACCATCACCTGCGCCCCGATGAGCTGCGAGGTGACCTCGCGCTCGTCGGTGTCACGGACCGCCCGCTCCACCGCCCACGCAGCGCGCTCAAGATCGGCCTCGGAAACTCCACGTCCCGTCGCGGCGTTGCGCATGCCCCGCAGCACGTTCGCGCGGTCGAAGGTGCGTCGCTCGCCCGAGCGCTTCACCACGACGAGCTCGGGGCGCTCGACGCGCTCCCAGGTCGTGAACCGGTCGTCACACGACAAGCAGACGCGACGTCGACGGATCCCCTCGCCGTCGCGTGACGGCCGGGAGTCGACGACCCGGTCGTCGTCCACGCCGCAGTGAGGACAGCGCACGGCACTTCCCTCCTCGTGGATCGGTGCGGTGACGCTACCGGCGACCCCTGCGGTCACGCGAGGAGGTGCCGGTCAGCCGCCACGGACCTCCACGATGACCGTCGAGCCGCTCCGGCCGTCCGTGCCACTCCAGTTCGTCACGAGCTCGAGGCGGCCGTCCGCGCGTCGCTGGATCCGCCCCACGCCGGTGCCCGTCCGGGTGGTGAATCCGGCGAGGTCCTCGTCCTCGCGCTCGTGCACGAACGCGTAGGTGAAGGTGTCGCCGACCAACGTCCCCGCGAGCTCACCCTCGAACGTCTCGGGACCGTCGTCGTAGCGGCCGATGACGCGCCGACCTTCCTGGAGGAACCGGTACTCGACGCCCGAGTGGATGTGCGGCTGCTCCGTCGCGACGTCGATCACCTCGAAGGCGAGGCCGTGCAGGTCGTAGCCGCGATCGGCCGTGTGATGGCGACGCGCATCGAAGTCATCGCGGGTGAGGGCGTAGCCCCACTCGGACGAGCGGCGGCCGTCGACCTCGGTCCAGGTGTCGCGGTATCTGGCTTCCATGCGGAAGCCGGCAGCGTTGAAGGAACGCTGCATCGGCACGTTGGCCTCGTGCGTGCGGCCCACGAGGCGGCGCAGCAACGGGTCCGAGGCGAAGTGGTGGTCGGCGAGCTGGCGGAGGACCTGCCGACCGATGCCGCGGCCTCGCGCCTCGGCGCCGAGCCGCACCTGCATCGTCCCGTCGCCCGAGTCCATGCCGGTCACGGTGGCGAAGCCGACGTTCTCGCCGTCGGCGACGACGGCCCAGCCGCAGCGCTCCTCGGTGGCCCAGATGCCTTCGTCGAGCTCGGCCGCGAGCTTCTCAGGGTGCCATCCGTGCGGGCGGGCGGTCGAGTCAGCCGTCGCGACGTCAACTCCGACGACCCAGTCCGCGTCGTCGGATGTCAGCAGGCGCAGGTGGACGCGGTCCGGTGGACGTGCCACAGGGGTTCCCTCTCCCTTGGTGTGCATGCGCGGTGTCGACAACCAGTGGGACATCGTCGCGTGCTGGCCCTCAGTATCCCCGACCGCACCCGCCGAGCACCACCCCTTCGGCCACATCGGACAGGATTCGTGCCGGGATCATGCAGCTGGGTGCGGTGGCGCAGCAGGGCCTTGACAGCCATGTCGTGAGCTCAGATCGCGTGGTCAGGGTCCGGCGGGCCGGTCACGGGCTCGCTGCCCTGAGGGCCGGGCAGCTCGGCGCGTACCCGGACCTCGTTGCCGACCGCGGCGATCACGGCCGCGAGCGGCACGGACAGGAAGGCTCCGGTGATCCCGGCGATGCTCGCCCCGGCGGTCAACGCCAGGATCACGACGACCGGGTGGAGGTGGACGCTGCGCTTCATGATCAGCGGCTGGAGGATGTTCCCCTCGAGCTGCTGGACGGCGAGCACCACCAGAAGCGCGAGGCCTGCCTTCTCGATGCCGCCCGCTGCCAGCGCCACGAGCACGCCGATCGAGCCGGACAGGAAGGCGCCGATCACGGGCAGGAATCCGCCGAGGAAGACGATCAACGTGATCGGGAGGACCAGCGGGACGCCGATGACGGCCAGCCCGATCCCGATGAACGCCGCGTCGATCAGGGCGATCACCGCGGTCCCGCGGACGAAGCCGCCGAGGGCCGTCCACGCACGCTGCCCGAGCGCCGACACCAACGGGCGGTGGCGCTGCGGAGCCCGTGACTGCACCCAGTCAATGATCTGGCCGCCGTCCTTGGTGAAGAAGAAGACCAGCACGATCATGAGGACGAAGCCGGCGAGGACCTCCATGACGATCGTCGCCCCGCTCACGATCGAGGAGAGGATCCCGTTCGTTGAGCCGCCGCTGGTCGCCTGGGACAGCAGCTCGTTGAGGCGCTCCTGATCGAAGTTGAAGGGTGCCTCACCGAGCGTCGCCACGACTTGGTCGCGCGCCTCGCCGAGCGTCGGTCCCAGCTCGGTCACCTGGTCGACGAAGGTCGGGGCGATCAGCGCGATCACCCCGACGATGACTGCGAAGCCACCCAGGACGACGGTGAACGCGGCGGCGGCGGGAGGCCAGCCGCGACGCTGGAGCGCTCGGGTCGGCGGGACGGTGAGGGTGCAGATGAGCATGGCGACGGCGAGCGGGATGGTCACGAGGTAGAGCGTGGCCATGATGGCCGCGGCCCCCGACAGCACGATGGCGATCACGATGGTCCGCCAGCTCAGCTGGCCGGCCACGTCGAGCCACCGCGGCACGCCGGCGGCCGTCGTGCGAACGAGGTCGTCGTGGACGACCGTCAAATCCACCGCACCGGACGTCGAGGTCTCGGGTGTGGAGGCAGGGGCAGGGCTGGCAGCAGGATCGTCAGCCATCGATCTCCCGATCAGCAGGGCGTCGCCGAACCATATCCGTGGTCTCCGGAAGCGGACCGGTGGCTGAACGGGCGGAGATTTCTCGCACGGCCACCGTTCGAGACGGCACAGCACTCTGCGTCGAGGCAGCCGTGCCCATCCGCACGCGAACGCGCGACGAGCGCGCTGCTTGCGAAGGGCAAGCAGTGGTGCAACCTGTCGACATCTTGTGGAGTAGCTGAGGAATCAGGGGCGAACAACTTCCGGAAACCACAACATGTTGTGGTTGGGATGACCCAGGGGCCACCATGCGTTGTGGTTGTTGGTGTCGACTACCGTTTACAGCGCGGAGCAGGCGTGCTTAGTTGCACCATTGTGATTCCCGCCCGGTGACCTCGGCCAGTGGTGAGGTGGACAGGTCGTCCACCGCCACGGCCGCCGTGTCTCACCCGGCGTCCACGATGGGATCACGCCACAGATGAACCAGCCGGAACGATGGAGCATGACCCGATGACGCCACCAGTCGCAGCACCCGAGCGCGTGCGCACTGCCCAGATGCTCCCCACCTCGCATCCGGCCTACCCGCCCGTCTACCGCGACGGTGCGCTGAACTTCGATCGTCGCTGGACGAAGGCGGGGGAGAACCCCCTCGATGACTTCACCTACACCTACCACGACGTCATCATCAGCGACCTCGGTGGCGCGGTCGCCTTCGAGATGACCGGCGTCGAGGTCCCGGACTTCTGGGACGCGCTCAGCGCGAAGATCCTCGCGTCGAAATACCTGCGCAAGACCGGAATCCCGCAGCGCGACGCCGACGGCGAGATCGTCCGCGACGCCGAGGGCAACGTCGTCACCGGCCCGGAGACCTCCGCCAAGCAGGCGGTGTCCCGCCTCGCGAACGCCTTCATGTTCTACGGCCAGCGCAACGGCTACTTCGCCTCCGAGGACGACGCCGTCGCCTACCGCGACGAGCTCGCCCACATGATCATGCGCCAGGCCGGCGCCTCGAACTCGCCCGTCTGGTTCAACGTCGGGCTCTGGGAGGCCTACGAGATCGTCGAGGACCCGGAGGGCAACAGCTACTTCGACGCGAACCTCGGCCAGGTCGTCCCGTCGCCGCACAAGTACCAGCGCGCCTCGGTCAACGCCTGCTTCATCCAGTCGGTCGAGGACCAGCTCGTCGGCGACATGTCGATCTTCGACCTCATGGAGCGTGAGGCTCGCCTCTTCAAGGGCGGCTCGGGTTCTGGTTCGAACTTCTCCAAGATCCGCGCCAAGGGCGAAGGCCTCACCGGTGGCGGCCGCAGCTCCGGGATGATGAGCTTCCTGCGCGTCATCGACCAGGCAGCCGGCTCGATCAAGTCCGGCGGCACCACCCGTCGCGCAGCCAAGATGGTCATCGTCGACGGCGACCACCCGGAGATCGAGGAGTTCATCTGGTGCAAGGCCAACGAGGAGAAGAAGATCCCTCACCTCGAGGCTGCTGGGTACTCGACGGCGTGGAATGACCCGAACGGCGCCTACGCCCAGGTCTTCTTCCAGAACGCGAACCACTCCGTGCGCATCAGCCGCGGCTTCATGGACACGGTCCGTCGCGGTGGCGACTGGGACCTCAAGGCCCGTCGTGACGGCGAGGTCATCAAGACGATCCCCGCCCGCAAGCTCTGGGAGGACATCGCCCAGGCCGCATGGCAGTGCGCGGACCCCGGCATCCAGTTCGATGACATCATCAACGACTGGGCCACCGCCCCGAACGACGGTCCGATCCGCGGCACCAACCCGTGCTCGGAGTACATCCACAACGACGACACCGCGTGCAACCTCGCGTCGATGAACCTCGTGAAGTTCTGGGACCAGGAGGCGCAGAAGTTCGACGTCGACGGCTTCCGGTTCGCCACCCGGGTCTGGACGACGACGCTCGAGCTCGCCGTCGTCATGTCGCACTACCCGTCGCCGGCGGTCGCGAAGAACTCCTACGAGCACCGCACGCTCGGCCTCGGCTACTGCAACGTCGGAGCGCTCCTCATGCGCGCCGGCCTGCCGTACGACTCCGACGCCGGTCGCGCCGTGATGGGTGCGATCACCTCGGTGATGCACTCCAGCGCCTACGCGACGTCCGCGGAGATGGCGTCCGTCGCAGGTCCGTGCATCGCGTACCAGCGCAACGTGGAGCCGATGCACAAGGTGCTGCGCAACCACCGTCGCGCCGCGTACGGCTCGCGTGCTCGGGAGGCGTCGCTCGGCGCCTACGAGGGTCTCGACGTCGCCCCGCAGGAGATCGACCACCGCGTGTTGCGCGAGACGACCTTCGCGGAGCTCTCCGACATCGTCCTGCAGACCGCGGACGAGATGGTCGAATCGGTTGCCCGCAACGGTGCCCGCAACATGCAGGCCACCGTTCTCGCCCCGACCGGCACGATCGGTCTGCTCATGGGCGCCGACACGACGGGTGTCGAGCCGGCGTTCTCGCTGGTCGCGTTCAAGACCCTCGCCGGTGGCGGGTCGGTCAAGATCGTGAACAACTCGGTCCGTCCGGCGCTCGAGGCGCTCGGCTACGACGCCGCGCAGCAGCGCGACATCGTCAAGCACATCATCGGTACGGGCACGCTCATGGGCGAGACCCCGGTCAACCTGCAGTCACTGCAGGCCAAGGGTGTCCCGAACGCGGTGCTGGAGACCATCGAGTCGCAGCTCGCGTCCTCGATGGACCTCGCCGGCGCGTTCCACCCGTTCGTGCTGGACCAGTCCGACGCAGGTCGCGACTTCGCCGCGAAGCTCGAGATCTCGGACGACGCGTTCACCTTCCTCGACCGCCTCGGGTTCACGCCCGAGGAGATCCTGGTCTCGTCGCTCGTCATCTGCGGTCACCAGAACGTGGAGCGGGCGCCGCACATGCGTCCCAGCGATGTCGCGGTGTTCGACACGGCCAACGAGGGCGGCACCGGTACCCGGTCCATCCACTGGTCCGGCCACGTCAAGGCGCTCGGCGCCACCGCGCCGTTCCTCTCCGGAGCGGCGTCCAAGACGATCAACATGCCGAACTCGGCGTTGCTCGACGACGTCCGTGACGCGCACGAGCTCAGCTACCAGCAGGGCGTGAAGTGCGTCGCGATCTACCGCGACGGCTCCAAGCTCTCGCAGCCGCTGTCGTCGAAGACGAAGGAAGCGGAGGCTGAGGCCGAGATCGCCGACGACGGGATCATGGACCTCTCCGACGACACGATCCGGGAGCTGCTCGCAGCCGCCGGCAACGTGCCGGACGGGATGTCGCCGACCCAGTTCTACGCGAACCGTCGTCCGTCGAAGTTCCGCCTCCCGTCGGTCCGCTCGTCGGTCACCGAGAAGTTCTCGATCGGTGGCCAGGACGTCTTCCTCACCCACGGCCAGTACGCGGATGGGTCGCTCGGTGAGATCTTCCTGAAGCTCTCCAAGGAAGGCGGCACGCTCGAGGGTCTCTGCGCCGCGTTCGCGACGTCGATCTCGATGGGATTGCAGCGTGGTGTCCCGCTGGAGGAGTACGTCTCGAAGTTCCGGATGCACAAGTTCGAGCCGGCCGGCGTCGTGTCGGGCCACCCGAACCTGAAGATGGCTCAGTCGATCCTCGACGCCGTCTTCCGCATCCTGAGCTACCGCTACCTGAATGACGAGCACGCGGTCCAGAACCCGGCGGACCCGCTGCAGCGCCCGCCGATGGGTTGGCAGACGTCGTTCCCGATGGACACCGACGCCGCCCCGGCGGTGCCGCAGCCGTCAGCTCTGGACGAGGCCGCAGCCCAGCGTGAGGTCGACCTCGCCAAGCTGACCGAGGCCGCCGAGGAGTACGCCAACCGTCGTCCGGACGCTGCTGGAGGAACCGACTTCGGCTTCTCCACCGAGACCTGCTCGGACTGCGGCGGTCGGATGTACCCGAACGGTGCCTGCCACATCTGCCGCGACTGCGGCGCAACCTCCGGGTGCAGCTGAGCCGGAAGCAAGAACCGGCTGCAGCTGATCCGTCGCTGGCTGCTGCAGCCACCCACCTCGCCCCGCGCGCCTCACGGCACGCGGGGCGTCGTGCGCCTGCTCAGCCGGGGCGTCGACGCTACTTCTGATCATGGCTTCGCGGGCGAGCCGCTCATCGCGGGACGACGCCGCTTCGTGTTCGATGGCGACTGACTCCCGCTGTCCGCTGGCCGCGCCGTCGTCGGCCGTCCGACCGAGCGTGTGGTGGAGCTGCTCCGGGCCCTCGCGTAGTCTGGCGCGTCCTGCCGTCCTGATCGGAGCCTCCGTGCGCCTGCGCCGACTCGCCGCCGCCACGATCGTCGCCGTCGTCCTCGCGGCCTGCGGTGGCGACGACCCCGTCGTCGAGCCGACCGGTGCGCCGACCAGCGAGCCGACCGCTGCGACCGCCGACGACGGTCCGACGCAGGAAGCGTCCGCCGAGGACGAGCCGGACGCCCCCCGCTTCGGCGTCGAGGTCTGCACCGCGCTGCTCCCCGTGCTGGACGGCCAGACCGGAGGCGCCGACCGCTGGGCCGAGCCCGACGTGATCGCGGAGATCGCGGGCAGGCCCGGTGACGACGTGGCCGATGCTGCGATGGTGGTCGCCATCGACGACGGCTGCGCCATCTCTGTCGGTGACGTGGAGTACGCGCTGACCCTGGTCGACGACGGCGACCTCGGCGAGCGCGCCGTCGCCGTCGAGGTCCGAACCTCCTACGACACGACCACCGCGGAGTTCGACGCCGACGCCATCGCGGCTGCCGTCGACGAGCACCGCGCCTCCGGCTTCGCCTGCAACGGCGAGGGGGTGCCGCTCGAGCCGCAGGACTACGACCACCAGGTCCTCGCCACGACGAACCTGGTCGTGGTCTCGGTGCTCTGCGAGACGTTCGCCTACCAGTCGACGTGGGAGCTCAACGGCTGGGACGGCGCGGCGCTCGCGGCCATCGGCGTGGAGCAGTGGCGCGGCGGCGAGGTCGTCGACGACCCGATCGTGCTGGGCTTCCCCGAAGCGACCGGCGGGCTGATCGTGGAGAACCTCGAGCGCGCCCGCGGCCCGGGCGACTGCGGCACGCTCCACCGCTGGTTCACCGACGAGTCCCGCGGCGTCGTGATCAACGAGGTCCGCGAGCAGGAGTGCTCCGACGACGCCGGCGACTACGCCGAGCCCTCGGAGTGGCCGGTGGTGTACGCCCCGTTCAGCTGACCGGGGCGGGGCAGATCCACACGAGCGCGCGGATCAGCCCGCCTCGACCTCGGCCTTGAGGTTGGCCAGGCCCTGCTTGAAGTCGGGTCCGACCATCTTGTCCATCGAGGTGCTGATCCGTTGGCTGCAGCGGTCACACCTCGCCACGCGTGCCTCACGGCCCGCGGGTCGTTGTGTGCCAAGGTCGTCGCGAGCGCACCTGTAGATTCTGGGCCGGACGCGAGGGGATTGCCGTGGGGATGCTCGAACGACTGGGTCGCCTTGACGACCGGTTCGTGCCGGCGGCCGCCACGCGACCGTCGGGCCTGCGCTGGCGGGCGCTGTTCATCGGCCTCGCCATCGGAGGCTTCATCGCCTTCCTCGTGTCCACCTCGGGCCGCGGCGAGCCGGCCGAGCCGCTCGGCTTCCACTGCGTGCAGCCGGAACAACGCGTCACCGAGGACGTCTTGGGCCTCGCCGTTGACGCGAGCGGTGCCTCGGGCGGCTTGGAGTCGCGACAGTCCACTTCGTACTGGCGGTCCGAGGGCCGCAAGGTCGTGCTCGTGACCTGCACGAGCGTGTCGGCTCGCGACCTCGCCGCAGCCACGCCCAACGCAGATGAGCCTGGCCACGTCGATGGAAGCCCGCCGTTCGTGCTCGGCGTGTCGCAGCAGCAGGACTACGCCAGCGAGATGCGGTTCGTCCACGAGAGCGCCACCGTCGTCATCGAGGTCACGGCCACCTTGGACGAGACGCAGGCGCGCGAGATCGTCGACTCCTGGGACTCCTGGCGGCGGATCACCGCGCAGTTCACGAACTGAGGTCGGGCCTCACGCCCGATGGAGCTCGACCACCCACGGATGGGCCCGGTCGCGACCTCGGCGCGGGCAAGATCCGAGACCTCTCAACGCCACAGCCGAACGTCTCGGCTGCAGCAGCCCCGACACACCCCTTGACGGAATTGTCCGAAGTAGTAGGGTCGGCGGGATGATTTCGGGGGCCGGCTCAGCCGGCGGGGGAGAACAGAGCATGGACCGTTCAGGGCAGTTCTACATCGACGGTGCATGGGTGGAGCCAGGAACCTCCGCGACGAAGGACGTCATCGACCCTGCGTCCGAACAGCAGATCGGGACCGTTGCATTGGCAGACGCCCGCGACGTTGATCGGGCCGTCAGAGCGGCCCGTGCGGCCTTCGACTCCTTCGCAACGACGACGAGGGCTGACCGCGTCAAGCTGCTGCGCCGGATCGTCGAGGTGTACATGCAGCGCGCCGACGAGCTGGCAACGACGCTCAGCCGCGAGATCGGCGCGCCGATGAGCCTCGCGGTGAGAGCGCAGGTCCCGTTCGGAGCGGCACACCTCACGAAGGCCTGGGAGGCGCTCGAGTCCTTCGAGTTCGAGCGCACCATCGGCACGACCACTGTCGTTCACGAGCCTGTCGGCGTCTGTGCGCTCATCACCCCGTGGAACTGGCCGCTGTATCTGATGGCCGCGAAGGCCGGGCCAGCTCTGGCAGCCGGCTGCACGATGGTCCTCAAGCCGTCCGAGATCGCCCCGCTCACCGCGGTGCTGTTCGCAGAGATCTTGCACGAGGCCGGCGTTCCCGCCGGCGTCTTCAACCTCGTTCAAGTCGACGGGGCAACAGCCGGTGCGGCGCTGACCTCACATCCTGAGGTCGACATGGTCTCGTTCACCGGATCGACACGTGCCGGCATCGAGGTCGCCCGAAACGCAGCGCCCACGATCAAGCGCGTCACGCAGGAGCTCGGCGGCAAGTCCGCCAACATCGTGCTCGACGACGCCGACCTCGACGAGGTCATCACCCGTGACGTGCAGCATCTGTACCTCAACACCGGCCAGAACTGCATCGCCAGATCCCGCATGCTGGTTCCGCACGACAAGATGGAACAGGCCAGCGACATCGCACGCGCCGTCACCGAGAAGGTCCGGGTCGGCCCGCCAGAAGACGCACGGACGGCGGTCGGACCCGTCGTCTCCGAAGCACAGTTCAACCGGGTCCAAGCTCTGATCCAGTCGGGCATCGACGAGGGCGCCACCTTGGTCGTTGGTGGCCTGGGCCGGCCGGACGGCATCGAGAGAGGCTTCTTCGTCCGACCAACCGTGTTCGCCGACGTGACCAACGGCATGAGGATCGGCCGAGAAGAGATCTTCGGTCCCGTGCTGTCGCTGATCGGCTACGACGACGAAGATAAAGCAGTGCGCATCGCCAACGACAGCCCGTACGGGCTGAGCGGACAGGTGTCGTCCAGCGACATGGAACGGGCACGGGGAGTCGCCCGCCGCATGCGCACCGGCACGGTGCATCTCGGCGGTGCCTCGATCGCGTTCGATGCGCCGTTCGGCGGATACAAGCAGTCCGGGAACGGCCGCGAGTACGGCACGGACGGTCTGCGTGAGTATCTCGAGACCAAGTCCATCTTCGGCGACAGCGCCTGACCCGGCGTACGCGACGTCGGGGCGGGCGGTGGCCTTGTTCTCGATGGACGGGTGCGCGTCACGGCCGATGGAACTCGACGACGAACCGGACGGGGCCCGTCACCTCGACGTGGTGGAGCCGTTCGGGCGGGATCACGACGGCGGCCCCGGCGCCGATGTGGCGCCCAGGCCCGGCCGCGTCCTCGAACGCGAACACGAGCGATCCCTCGCGGACGACGAGGCGTCCCCAGACCCCGGCAGCGATTTGGTGCGCCTGCAGCAGCCCGTCCGGGACGGAGCCCTCATCGAACTCCGGCGTGGTCCGCACGAGCCGTGCACCCGCAGGGATCAACGCGTTGTTCCCAGAGCTCGACATCGGGGGCCCTTCTCTGCAGGTCGGTGAGCAGGTCAGGCGCTGACGAGCGCGTCCAGGGCAGACAGCGACGAGCCGAGGCCCGCCGCGGACTGTTCCATGAAGACCTGGGGGTCCTCGGGCTCGGTGAGGTTCACGATCATCGTCATCATGGTCCCGCCACCGTCCACGGCGACGAAGTCGAGGGTCTGGGTGGTCGGGGCGCCCTCGGGGGAGCCCTCTCCCATGATGAACCACTCGTCGGCGGCAATGTGCTCGGGCGCGCGCATCGCGGTGTAGGTGCCATGCCACGAGATCTCGCCAATCTCCGGGATCGACATCACGTAGTGGTAGGCGCCGCCTTCTCGCGGGTCGGACTCACACGTCGACAGCTCGGAGCCGCCCGGGGCGCCGGCGGCGAACCACGTGCTGATGTCGTCGGCGTGCGTGAAGGCGCGGTGGACGCGGGTCGGGGGAGCGCCGAACAGGCGGGTCACCGTGTAGGAGCTGCCGTCCTCGGCGAGATCGAACGCAGCCGTGCCCACGCGGGCGTCGAGCGTGGCGTAGTCCGCGAGGGTCGTGGTGGTGGAGGTCATCGTGGGTCCTTCGAGGTGGTGTTGGTGCTGACGGCGGAGCCGTCGGGATCGGTGGAGACGAGCGCGTCCAGCGCATCGAAGCGGGCCTGCCACAGCGGCGCGAAGTCCTGGAGCCAGGCGTTGATGGCGCGGAACCCGTCGGGCTCGAGCCGGTAGTGGCGGCGTCGGCCCTCGGGTCGGACCGCCACCATGCTCGCCGTGGCGAGGACCTTCAGGTGCTTGGACACCATCGGCTGGTTCAGCCCCGTGAGCTCGACCAGCAACGTGACGGTCGCCTCCTCATGCTCCCGGAGCAGCGTGAGCAGCCGACGGCGGGTGGGCTCTGCCACCGCCGCGATGGCGTTGTCCGTGATCGTCATGCAGCGAACATATATATTCCGTTGTCGGAATGCAATGGCTGGCGGCACCGGCATGCTGGAGTCGTCGGCCTGACGGATCTGCTGTGAGGAATGGCGGTCGAAATCGTCGAGCGCGTTCCAGCCGCGGAGTGGCCCGACGAGCGCTGGCTGCACAGCGGTGATTGCCGCTGCTAGCACTCCGGCGACGCCGTGCGTCTCCCGTGCAGAGGCGCCGCACGCCGCGTGCGCCCCACGTCCCTCCAGGAGTTCACCATGCGTCGCACGTCCGCCGCCCTCGCCCTCGCCCTCTCGGCGAGCCTGTCCGTCGCCACAGCTGCTGCAGCAGCCGGTGGGAGTCTGCGCGACCACGAGTGGAACCGCGACGCGGTCAACGCCGACCTCGCCAACACCGTCGCGACGGGCGCCGGCGTCATCGTCGCGGTCATCGACTCCGGCGTGGACATCGATCACCCCGAGTTCGCCGGACGCATCGTGTCGCCGCTGTCGTGGGCCGAGTGCGCCGGCGCGGCGCCGTGCACGGAGCTGTCCGCGGTCGATGACGGAGACGGCCACGGAACCCACGTGTCGGGCACGATCCTCGCCGCGGACGACGGCGTCGGCACCACGGGCATGGCGCCCGACGCGCTGCTCATGCCGATCCGCGTGTTCGACGACGGCGGCGGCTTCGTCGGCGACGTCGCGGCGGCCATCGACCACGCGGTCGCCAATGGCGCCGACGTCATCAACCTCTCGCTCGGCTCCCCGGCCGGCATCGGCATCGTGATCGACAACATCGACGGCACGAACGCAGCCGTGCAGCGTGCCGCCGAGGCAGGTGTCCTGATCGCCTTCGCTGCCGGCAACGACGCGACCCCGTACTGCGAGGGTGGCCAGTTCACCGCGAACTCGGCGCTCTGCGTCGGCGCGTCCGGAGAGTTCGAGGCCGCGTACTCCGCCTGGGGCCTGCAGATCGACATCGTTGCGCCGGGCGGCGGCATCCTCTTCGACGGCGTCCCGTCGACCTACCCGCTCGACAAGCAGGGCGCGAGCGACCTGGGCAACGGCTACACCCGCATGTCGGGCACGTCGATGGCCTCGCCGCACGTCGCCGGCGTCGCAGCGCTGCTCGCCGGTCAGGGCATCCACGGCCTCGACGCCCGCGCGCAGCTGATCAACAGCGCATCCGGGTTCGGCGGCTTCGACGGACTGCTCTCGGTCTCCGGCCCCGCGGGCTACGCGGGTCGTCACCTCGACGCCGCCGCCGCGGTCGGGATCAGCTGACCAGCACGACGCCCCGAAGCAATCGGCGGTGCCCGGCTGACGAGCTCGAAGTCACCTCGGCACCGCCGATCTGCGTGACACCGCCGATCGGAGGTGACGCTCACATGCCCTGCGCGGCGATCGCGGCATGCAGGCCACGCGCGATGGCGTCGCGGATGGCGGCGCTCGGCGTCGGCGACGACGTGCCGCGACCGGGGACGGCCGTCAGCTGCTTCAGACGGTCCTTGGCGCGCTTGAGCTCCGTGCGGCCGAACACCGGCGGGAGCAGGTGGCCGAGGTTCGCGACGGTGAGCAGGAGCAGGGTCCGGTCGTCGACGTCGACGGGCGTGAAGATCGCTCGACGAAGCCGTTCGATGATCTCGTGCTCGGGCCCGGGATTCGACTCGGGGTAGCGGGTGATCGTGAACATCCCGAGCACCTTCTTCGCCGAGGCCTCGAGCACGCCCATCTCCACGAGCGGCGCCGCGGTGGTGTCGCGAAGCCCCGCGGTGCTGCCGAGGCGCGCGACCCAGTCCCCGAGCCCGCGCTCCTTCTTGGAGTCGCCGATGAGGCGGATCGCGATGTCGAGGACGGGATCTCCGTGCTCCCACGGGTCGGTCAGGCGGACGCGATCCTGCTTGTCCCCGACGAGCTCCAGACGCCCGGAGATGAGCAGCTCCGACAGCGCCCCGGCCGCGATGGTGAGCTCGAGGGTGAACGCGGTGGCGCTGCCCTTCTCGTCGTGCAGCCCGATGAGCAGGAGCTCGCGGTGCAGGGGGAGGCGGTCGTGGGCCATGGCTCAGCCGATGACCGGGAAACGACGCTCCTCGGCGAGCTCGTCCATCGCCGCCTGCATGCGCGTGCGCACGAGCTCGTCGACGGCCGCGAAGTCGGGGTCGTCGCCGAACTCGGCGCGGATGTCGATGGGATCGAGGACCTGCGTCACGATCTTCGTCGGCAGGGGGAGGTTCGGCGGCAGGATCCCGGCCTGGATGCCGAAGGGGAAGCCGAACGAGATCGGGAGGTACTTCGTGCGCAGCAGCTTGTCGAAGCGCAGCGTCTTCGCGATGAACTCGCCGCGGCTCAGGTGCAGCTGTGCTTCCTGACCGCCGATGCTGACGACCGGGACGATCGGCACACCCGTCTCGAAGGCGATGCGGGTGTAACCCATGCGTCCGTTGAAATCGATCTGGGTGGACTGCGACGTCGGCCGCGACGTTTCGTGGTCGCCGCCCGGGAACAGCACCGTCACGGCGCCGGCTTCCAGGACCGCGAGCGCGTTGGCGCGGCTTGCCGGGAGGAACCCGCAGCTGAGCATCGCGCCACCGATCA
>CBDTYW010000072.1:0-14751 GCA_965364735.1 uncultured Nitriliruptoria bacterium | reverse complement strand
GCGGTTCAATCAGTATCGTGATGCCGTGGGGGTGGGCGTTGGCGTCGGGGTGGGCGTTGGCGTTGGCGTCGGGGTGGGCGTTGGCGTTGGCGTCGGCGTCGGCGTGGGCGTCGGACCCGGCTCGTCGCCGCACGTGACGAGGAGCATCAGGGGCTCGGTCGACCTCGCCCCGGAGAAGCCACAGTCGCTCGAGGCGGGCGTCGACCAGTCGGCGAGGATGCCGGCGAGGACCGTGTCACGACGGTTGGCGTCCGCAGCGATGCCGTTGCGGGCGATGTGGAGGGCGACTGCGCCGGCGACGTGCGGCGACGCCATCGACGTCCCGGACAGCGATTCCGTGCCGCCGCCGTTGCGGGTCGACACGATGCAGGATCCTGGTGCGGCGATGTCGACGACCGCGCCGAAGTTCGAGTACGAGGCGAAGCTGTCGTCGCCGCCGGAGCAGGAGCCGGAGGCGAGGCCGCCGGGCTTGCCGTCGAGGTCGGTGATGGCCGAGACCGTGATGGCGCGCGGGGCGTTGGCCGGCGTGTAGCCGGACGCGTTCGCGGAGTCGTTGCCCGCGGCGACGACGGTGACCACGCCTGCGTCGGCCGCACCGGCGATCGCGGCGTTCGTGGCGGCGGACGTTCCGGAGCCACCGAGCGACATGTTGATGACCTCGACCTCACCGGTCCCGGTGATCCAGTCGATGCCGTCGATGATGTCGGAGGTCGAGCCGGAGCCGAGGACCCCGCCGAGGACCTTCACCGACCAGATGCGCGCACCCGGTGCCATGCCGACGACGTCGAGGCCGTTGTCGAGCGCGCCGATGGTGCCGGCGACGTGGGTGCCGTGGCCGTTGTCGTCGTCGCCACCCGAGTGGTTGGTGCCGGTGCGGTCGATGCACTCCGACGCCGAGAAAAGGCCGCCGTTGGAGTAGCAGTCGATCACGCGGACGACGTTGAGGTCGCGGTGATCGGCGTCGGAGCCGGTGTCGATGACCGCCACGTCGACGTCGACGGTCTGCCCGGTGCCGATCGCGGAGCCGGAGATCCGGTCGGCGTCGGTGCGGTCGATCCCGAACGGCACCTCACCGGCCAAGGCGGTGAAGGTGCGCTCCGCCTCGACGAACTGCACGAGCGGGGAGCGGGTCAGCGCCTGGACAACGGGGGCCGGGGCGGTGACGGCGAACCCCTTCAGCGCGTGCTCGTAGATGTGGGTCGGTGCCACGCCGAGGTCGGTGAGGAGCTCGTCGGCAGCGGCGCGAACGTCGGTGACCGAGTCGGACAGCACCACGATGTGGCCGCTCGTCACGACGTCGACGGCATCGAGGCCCTCGAGCTGGACCGCGCCTGCCGCGGTCGGCAGGGAGAGGGCGAGGACGGCCGTGGCCGTCGTGAGCATCTTCAGGTGTCGCATGTCGTGAGGTCCGTCCCGGTCACCCGACGCGTCGTCGGGGCGGACGCACACGGCCCGCTGCTGGGGTGACGAACGAACCCGTCGTCGTGTGAACAGCGGCTCACCATCTCGTGCGCTGGACGCTCAGCCGGCCTGTGCCGTCGCGGTCATGACGCTCGCCGCTTCGTCGACGGGCATGGTCCCGCCGGCGACGTCGTCGATCGTCAGCACGTAGGTCCCGGCAGGGCCCTCGGTCTGGAAGGCCACCTGGCCGAGCAGATCCGTCGTCCCCATGCCATCGGCAACACGCTCCGGCCCGTCGATGTGGACGTAGACGGCGAGCTCAGGACAGCGCTTGCCACTCGCATCGCGGATCCTGGCCCTGAAGGTGACGGCCCAACGACCGTCACCTCGGTCCTCCGCCTCGAGCACCTTGATGCGGTCCACGGTCAGCGGGTGGTCGAAGAACTGGGCCTTGGGCACGTCGTCGGACTTCGGCACGACGACGCCGCCTTCTTCTTCAGTTGGCTGCCACGGGCGGCGTCGGAGCATGGTGCGGACCCTGGGCTGGGGGATCGGGGAGCGCAGAGGCTACGCCCCTGACCCGCTCGCGTTGACACCGGCCCGTGTTCCTGCGACCCTGCCCGTTCTCGCCGGCTTCGTCGGCGGCATTCGTCGTGCACTCGTGCGCCGGGCGCCGCGAACGAGGCTCCGAGCCGCGACGGCAGATCGCCGACGTGCGTGCACCACCCGAAAAGAAACCCACCGTGACCGACCAGACCCAAGACGCCCCGTACGAGACGAACCCGGAGGCCATGCCGGCCGACGCGATCGTCGTGATGCAGAACCCGGGCAGCCAGATGACCTCGACCGGCGACGTGATCGTCGACGTCGACATGACCGACGACGAGTTCGAAGCCGCCCTCGACGACACGATGAAGACGATGCAGGAAGGCGCCCTCATCGAGGGTGTCGTCGTCAAGATCGACCCCGACGAGGTCTTGCTGGACATCGGCTGGAAGTCCGAGGGCGTCATTCCGTCCCGCGAGCTCTCCATCAAGCTCGACGTCGACCCGAACGACGTCGTCCAGGTCGGTGACGTCGTCGAGGCGCTCGTCATGAACCGCGAGGACGAGCAGGGACGTCTGGTCCTCTCCAAGAAGCGCGCCCAGTACGAGCGCGCCTGGGGAACCATCGAGGGCATCTACACCGATGACGGCACCGTCGTCGGCACGGTCATCGAGGTCGTCAAGGGTGGCCTCATCCTCGACATCGGGCTCCGGGGCTTCCTCCCCGCATCCCTCGTCGAGATGCGTCGCGTCCGCGACCTGCAGCCCTACGTCGGCGAGCAGCTCGAGTGCAAGATCATCGAGCTGGACAAGAACCGCAACAACGTCGTGCTCTCCCGCCGCAAGTTCCTCGAGGAGACGCAGGCCGAGTTCCGCAACGAGTTCCTCGTGTCGCTGCAGAAGGGCGAGGTCCGTCAGGGCGTCGTCAGCTCGATCGTCAACTTCGGTGCGTTCGTCGACCTCGGTGGCGTCGACGGTCTCGTCCACGTCTCCGAGCTCTCGTGGCAGCACATCGACCACCCCTCCGAGATCGTCGAGGTCGGTGACGAGGTCGAGGTCGAGGTCCTGGACGTCGACATGTCGCGCGAGCGCGTGTCGCTGTCGCTGAAGGCCACGCAGGAAGACCCGTGGGACAAGTTCGCCCGTGAGCACGCGGTCGGCGAGCTCGTCGACGGTGAGGTCACGAAGCTCGTGCCGTTCGGTTCCTTCGTCAAGGTCGCCGAGGGCATCGAGGGTCTCGTGCACATCTCGGAGCTCTCCGAGCGTCACGTCGAGGTCCCCGAGGCCGTCGTGAACGTCGGCGACAAGATCGAGGTCAAGGTCATCGACATCGACACCGTCCGTCGTCGCATCTCGCTCTCCCTCAAGCAGGCTCGTCCTGGTGAAGAGGGTGGCAGCGAGGGCGGTTCCGGCGGCGGCGCCGGCTACTCCTACGACGACGCGCCGGCGACCCCGACGTACTCGTCCGGTGGCGACAAGGAAGTCCCGCTCGACCGTGGCGCGATGGCTGGTGCCTTCGCCGACGCCGGTCTGCTCCGTCCGGCCGCGCAGTCTCCGATGGAGATGGCGCTGGCCGAGGCCGAGCTCCCGGACGCCGTGTCCGAGCGCCAGGAGGCCTCCGAGGCCGTCGACCCCGAGCCGGAGGCCACCGAGCCCGAGGCCGCTGAGGGCGACGACGCCTGATCGCAGCTGAGCAACCCGAACGACGCCCCGCACCTCATGGTGCGGGGCGTCGTCGTTGACCACCAAGGGAACATGTGCGCCAGCCGACACGTTGCAGGCTGCCACAAGGGTCTGACGTCCAAGGGGTTGACGGCGTGGCGAGTGCACAGCAGATGGATCGCAACGCCGCGTGGATGGCTCGCTGCGTGGGGCGGGGCGAGCTGGCACCGTTCTCGGAGGCCGAGATCACGGAGCTCATCGCCGTGGTCGGGGTGACCCGGTACGCCGCGGGCGCCCCGCTGATGCAACCCGGACAGCAGGTCGCGCAGATCGGCCTGATCGTGTCCGGCGAGGTCGAGCTCTACCGCCGCAAGACCATGCGGCGCGTCGTGCTCCAGGTCCTGCGTGACGGCGACGTCTTCGGCGACATCCCCGTCCTGTGCGGCAAGCCTGCCCCGTTCGGTGCCCGGGCGCTGACTGACGTCGAGGCGATCATGTTCGAGGCGCCGGCCCTCTGGCAGCTGCTCGAGCGCAACCCGCAGGCGACGCGTCGGTTCCTGTTCTCGCTCGCGTCACGGCTGGAGCGGATGCAGCGACGTCTCCTCGAGCTCACCGCCGGAGACCTCCGCCATCAGGTCGCGGCGCTGCTCGTCGACGAGACCGACGACGAGCGCGCGACCGTGCGCCTCAGCCAGTCCACGATCGCGGAGCTTCTCGGTGCGACACGGCCGAGCGTCAATCGGGTGCTCAAGCAGCTCGAGACCGACGGGATCCTCGACCTCGCGTACCGCCGCGTCGAGGTCGCCGACCGCACCCGGCTGCTCGCGATCAACGCGGACTGACCCGGGCCTCCCGACCAATGGAGCGGGCGGCGTGTCCATCGTCCGGGGGTTCGGCGCGCAACGTGGTACGCAGGGGCATGAGAACCGGCAGCACGAAGGACCTCACATGTTGCTCATCGGGCTGACCGGTGGGATCGGCAGCGGCAAGTCGACCGTGGCGGCAGCGTTCGCTGCGCGCGGGGCGATCGTCATCGACGCCGACCAGATCGCGCGTGAGGTCGTTGCCGCCGGCACCGACGGGCTCGCAGAGATCGTCGCGCAGTTCGGGGAGGAGGTCCTCGGTGATGACGGTGAGCTCGACCGGCCGGCGCTCGGCAAGATCGTGTTCGGCGATGACGAGGCCCGCGCGACGCTCAACGACATCACGCATCCGCGGATCGGCGAGGTCACCTTCGCCAGGTTCGCGGAGATCGCCGAGATGGAGCCGCCGGAGCGCGTCGTCGTTCACGACGTGCCCCTGCTCGTCGAGGGCGGGATGGCCGCGTCGTACGAGTACGTCGTCGTCGTGCTCGCCGACGAGGAACGCCGGATCCAGCGGCTGCAGGAGCATCGGGGGATGGACCCGGACGATGCCCGCTCGAGGATGCGGGTGCAGGCGAGCGATGACGACCGCCGCGCTGTCGCGACCCACGTCATCACCAACGATGGCGACCTCGACGAGCTCGAGCGCCAGGTCGACGCGGTGTGGAGCGCGATCCGGGCGATCGGATGAAGGACGTCCACACCGTCATCTTCGACGTCGGCCTGACGTTGCTGCGCCCCGCGCAGACGTTCGCCGACGTGGCGCTGGCCACCACCGGCGTCACGCTCGACGCCCCCGCGGTCCCCGGCGCGATCGGGCCCGTCTGGCGTGAGTGGCAGGCGTCGTGGGCGGCCGACGGCAACACGTCCCCGCACCTCGGGCACGGCCCGTCGGAGATCGCGTACTGGACGGGCCTCTACCGCCAGCTCTACACCCACTTCGGGCTCGACGACGTCGACGTCCTCGCCGACGCAGCCTGGCAGACCTTCTCGACGCATCGCGGCTGGCAGCCCTTCAGCGATGTCACGGGCATGCTCGATGACCTCGACGCGCGGGGGCTCCGCATCGGGGTTCTGTCGAACTGGGGGAGCGGGCTCCGCCAGATCCTGGAACACCACGACCTCCTCGCTCCGTTCACGCATGTGACCGTCAGCGGGGAGATCGGGATGGAGAAGCCGGACCACGGGGCGTTCCGGCACGCGCTCGACGGGATGGGCGCGGTCGCCGGGCCCGGCGTCGCCTACGTCGGGGACTCTCCGCGCCATGACGTGGCCCCGGCCGTCGAGCTCGGGATGCAGGCGGTCTTCGTCGATCGCTGGGACCGAGGTGACGCCGCCCTCGCCGACGAGGTCGACCCGGAGCACGACCGTGTCCATCGGGTGACGGGGCTCGATCAGCTGTCCGCGCTGCTCCGAGACGTCTGATGCGCCGGTTCTCGTCGCTCGTGTCGCTCGTGGTCCTGGCTGCGGCCTGCTCCGGCGCGCCGGCAGCGCTCGAGACGCTCGAGCCCACGACCCCAGGCACGCCGATCGCGACGAGCGCGGCGCCGGACCCGACGGAGGATCCGCTCGATGACGCGGCAGCCGAGGAGCTGTTCGCTGATCCGGTGGCTGCAGCCGCGGCCGCACCCGAGCGCCTCCTCGCCGCCGGGCTCCAGCTCGCGACGTCCGGGTGGACGGAGCTGGGCAACCCCGCGTACCCGGCCGTCGAACGGCCCGTCTACGTCGTCGAGGGGGACCTCACCGGGGACCGTGACCGGCTCGACCTGCACGCGGTCATCGCGTGGCGTGCGTCGGTGGACGCGAGCGAGGCCTCGCTGCGTCTGCTGTCAGCGTCCGCTGCGCTGACGACCAACGCGGGCGAGCCGGAGGTCACGGTCCGCCGGGGCGGTGCGGTGGTGGCCCACCGCCTGGACGGTGACGGGGCACGGCTGCTCGTCGCGCTCGACCCGCCGGTGCTGGCGGGTGAGGCGGTGGCGCTGGACGTCCGTGTCGGGCAGGATCTGATCCCGCTCTCCGAAGTGCGCTCCGAGAAGGGGCCGGCGGGCTTCGGGCTGCAGGTCGCGGAGCCCGACGTCACCGTCCTCGGTCATGTCGTGCCGACCCTCAACATCGCGACGAACGCCGGACCGCTCGTCCCGTGGGGCGACGTCGGTGGGTTCCCGCCGGCGGTGTTCAGCGTCCAGCTGCGCCACGAGGGCGTGCTCGTGACGGGCGGGGACGACGTCGCATGCCCGGGCGAGGTCGACGGCTGCACCTGGGGGCGTGGCGTGGCGTTGCGCGACGTGTCCGCCGTCGCCTACGACGCGGGGGTGCGCGTCCACGAGGTCCCGGACACGATCCCGCAGCTGCGGGTGATCGGCCCGGTCAGCGAGCCCGTCGCGATGCGGATCGGCACCGAGTCCCGCCTGTCGCAGGAGCTCTTCACCCGGCTGTACGGCCCGCTCGCGTGGTCGACGGTCGACGTCGTCGTGGCGCCGCTCGCGAAGGGTGCCGCCGGGATGGAGTTCCCCGGGATGGTCATCGTCCGCGACGACACGGTCGCCTCGCTCAACGGCGGCTTCGGCACCTACGTGATCGCGCATGAGATCGCTCACCAGTGGTTCCACGCGCTCGTCGGCAACTCCTCGCTCGAGGACCCGGTCGTCGACGAGTCCATCGCGCAGTACCTGACCTACCAGTTCTTCGTCGCGCAGTACGGGCAGACCGCCGCGGACAACATGGTCCAGCGACGCATCCGCAGCCGGTACGTGAGCTTCGTCGAGGCCGGCGGGAACGACATCGCGCCCGCGTCGCCGTCCGGCGCCTTCACCGAGCGCAGCTACGGGCCGCTCGTCTACGGCCGCGCTCCGCTCGCCTTCATCGACCTCGACCAGGCAGGCAGCGCGGTCGAGGTGGTCGCGTTCCTCCGCTCGCTCGTGCAGGCGGAGGCGTTGCGCGAGGTGACGGACGACGAGGTGATCGACCGCGCCGCAGCGACCCACCCCGACGTCGGGGCATCCCTGCAACGTTGGTGGGCGTCGACGAGCCCGTGATCGCACACCGTTCCGAAGATTGTGGAACGACGTTCCGTTGAGCGGTACGGTCCGGGGCCGGGTGCTCGGGAGGCTGCTGCGGTGCATGGAACGACCAACGATGGGGACAAGTTCGGGCCGCTGCGCCTGAGCGACGGCACCTCGAAGCGCAACATCCGGACCTACTACTGGCTCGCGCTCTCGTCGATCATGATCTTCACCTTCGTCCCGGGGGCCCAGGCGGCCCTGCTGACGACGTTGCTCGGCATCGCCGAGGAGGACCAGGGCTCGATCACCGGACTGCTCGGCGTCGCCGGCGAGATCACGCTGATCATCGTCGTCGCGGTCTCAGGGGCCTGGTCGGACCGGATCGGACGACGTCCCGTCGCCGCGCTCGGCTACTCGATGATCGGCCTCGGCCTGATCATCACGCCGTTCGTCCCGAACACCGCCATGCTCGTCGCCGCTCGCGTCGTCACCGGCATCGGCATCGCGTCGGTCTCCGGGATGATCACCACGATCATCGCCGACTACGTGCGCGACGAGACGCGTGGTGCGGGCAACGGAATCCTGGGCGCCGCGAACGGCGTCGGGGTGATCATCACGTTCACGCTGCTCCTGGCGCTCCCGGACGTCTTCGTCAACGGCGGCATGGAAGAGCTCGCCGCGTTGCGCGTCACCTACATGATCGTCGCGGGGCTCTCGTTCATGACCGCCACGATCATGTGGCTCGGGCTGCGTCCGGGCCGTCCGGACCAGGCGTCGGAGCACTCCATCCCGATCGTCACGCTGCTGAAGACCGGGCTGCAGGCGGGCAGGCGCCCGGGGCTGAGCTTCTCCTACGCGGCGGCCTTCGTCGCCCGCGCCGACCTCGCGCTCGTCGGCGCGTTCCTCATCCTCTGGGGGACCCAGTACGGCGAGAACGTCCTGGGGTTGTCAACCTCCGAGGCGCTCGCGAAGGGTGGCCTGCTGGTCGCGGCGGCCAACGGGCCCGCGCTGCTGATCGCCCCGCTCTCCGGACTGCTCGCGGACAAGATCGGCCGCGTCGACGCGGTCATCGCGTCGATGGGCATCACCGGGATCGGGTACTGCGCTGCGCTGCTGATCGACAACCCGTTCGCGCCGCTCGGCTACGCGGTGGCCATGCTGATCGGTGTCGGTCAGATCTCCGCGGTCATCACCTCACAGGTCCTCGTGCAGGAGCAGGCACCGCTCTCCATCCGCGGCTCCGTCCTCGGCATGTTCGGTCTCTTCGGCGGCATCGGGATCATGATCGCCCTCGGCGTCGGTGGCGTCCTGTTCGACGGCTGGCGTCCCGCTGGCCCGTTCGTCCTGTTCGGCGTCATCGCCTTCGGCGTCATGGCCTACGGACTGCTCCTGCGCTCGAGGATCCCTGCGGGCGAGGTCGCCGACGACTACGAGGTCGCCTGAACCGTCACCGCAGGTAGGGCACGTGGGTGAAGTACTTCGGCCACGCTTCCAGCCGAACGTGCAGCCACGGGACGCCGAGCCCATGCGTGCTCAGCCACCGGAACGGGGCGTCCTGGTCGATCGCATCGAGGACCTCGCGGCCGATCGCCGACCAGAACGTGTGCAGCAGCGGGTTCGGCGAGGTGCGATGGAAGGACATGAGGTCGCGCCCGTCGCCTGCTCCCACGGCGTGCTCGTGCGGGACGATGAGCCGAGCGGAGCCGGACCGGTTGGGGAAGACGACGACGTCGGTCCCGGCCGCGGCGACCTTGCGGAACGCACCGAAGCTCGCGGTGACGTGGGCGAGCTCCGACGTGGCGATCACGACGCACTCATAGGGATCGTCGACGGTCTGCGCGTCAATCAGCGGGTGCTCCCAGAAGCAGCCGGCTCCCCCGAGCGCGGCCAGGGCCGACCAGTAGGTGGAGCGCAACGCCGGGTCGTCGCGCCAGCCCACGAGCACTTCACGGGTCGTGAGCAGGCGGTCATCGCACCGCACACGTAGACGCGACGTGCCGGAGCTCAGCCACGTGACCTCTGGTGAACAGCCCGTCATGAGGCGAACGCCGCGGCGCGCCGGATCCGCTCGACGGACGACGGGTGGGTGGCGAAGAAGATCTCGACCCAGGCCGGGCGATCGGGGGAGGAGAACTCCTCGATCACGAAGCGTCTGTGCAGCGCAACCTGGGCGTCCGGGTCGGCGCCGAGCTCCAGCGCACCCTGATCGGCGGCGGCCTCGACCTCGCGCGACAACGCCAGGCCGATCGGGGTGACCACGAACTCCAGCACGACGAGGAGCGCGATGCCCGCTGCGACGAGGCGTGGATCGCTGGCGGAACGTGACGCGACGAGATGGTTGACGCGGTCGTCGTCGACGAATCGTCGGATGAGCAGCAGCGCCGGCAGCAGGACGGCAGCCCCGAGCACGGTGGCGCGCAAGGCGTCGACGTTGCGGGCATGGACGAGCTCGTGGGCCAGGATCGCGACCGTCTGGTCCTCGTTCTCCGCCAGCAGGTTGTCGTTGACCTGCACCCGCATCGTCGGACCGATGCCGAGCACGAAGGCGTTGACGCGCGTGGACCGACGCGAGGTGTCGAGGACCTCGATCGGCAGCGAGGCGTCGAAGCCGGCAACGACGACGAGCGCCTCGATCCGATCGCGGAGCTCGCCCTCCGGCAGCGGAGCCGTGGCGTTGAACAGGGGGGTGACGAGCAGCGGCCACACCATGGATCCGAGGAGCGTGAGCAGCGCTCCGCCGGCCATCGCGCGCCAGTGCCAGTCCGTCGGCCAGCGGCGGATCCCCCACGCCACGAGCGCCGCGCCGACCGCGACGATCATCAGCTGGATCCCGACCGCGATGGCGAAGTCGCGGACCCAGTCGAGCGGGCCGGCGGTCCGGAACCCGAACCGGGTCTCGCGGACGTGGCCGAACCAGAAGTTGATCGGTGCGAGCACCAGGTCGGCGACGCCCAACATGACGACGGCAACCAGCGCGGCCCGCGCAGGGGAGTGGTCGCGGGGTCCGGCGAGCCGGTCGAGGACGCGCCGTCCTGGCTTCGTCACGACGAACGCGAGCGGGAGCGCGAGCCGGACCAGCAGCCCGACCGGGGCGATGAGCCGGCCGGGAAGCCGGTAGTCCGCGAGGAACGCCAACAGCTCCGGGTCGAACGCCTCCTCGGGCACCGCACCCCCGACGACGGCCGGGGCCCGTGGCAACGTGAGGAGGCCCCACGCCCCGGCGGCGAGCAGGATCAACGCGAGCAGCCACCATCGTCGATCGGGGCGTGCCGAGGGTTCAGTCATGGACGCGAAGGTAGGCGGCAGGCGTGTCACAGGCCGGCGGTAGCCTCGCGCGCATGAGCACCGACACCCCCTTCCGCGTCGTCAGCCCGTTCGAGCCGGCTGGCGATCAGCCGTCCGCGATCGCCGAGATCGTCCGAGCGTTCCGGGACGGTGAGCGCGCCACGACGCTGCTCGGCGCCACAGGAACGGGCAAGACGTTCACCGCCGCCAAGGTCCTCGAGCAGATCCAGCGACCGTGCCTCGTCATGGCGCCGAACAAGACGCTCGCCGCGCAGCTCGCGAACGAGTTCCGGGAGTTCCTGCCCGACAACGCGGTCGAGTACTTCGTCTCCTACTACGACTACTACCAGCCGGAGGCGTACATCGCCTCGAGCGACACCTACATCGAGAAGGACTCGTCGGTCAACGACGAGGTGGAGAAGCTCCGCCACCGCGCGACCGCTTCGCTGATCTCGCGTCGTGACGTCGTGGTGGTCGCGTCGGTCTCGTGCATCTACGGGCTCGGCTCACCCGAGCGCTACAAGGCGCACTCGTTGTTCTTCCGTGTCGGCGAGGAGGTCGGGCTCGACCATGCGATCCGCCAGCTCGTCGAACAGCAGTACACCCGCAACGACCTGAACCTGATCCGCGGGACGTTCCGGGTGCGCGGCGACACCCTCGAGGTCTTCCCCGCCTACCGCGACGAGGCGCTGCGCATCGAGTTCTTCGGCGACGAGGTGGAGCGGATCATCCGCGTCGACACGCTCACGGGGGAGACGTCTGCACCGCTGGAGGAGGTCTCGCTGCTCGCTGCTTCCCACTACGTGACGGACGCCGAGACCACCGCGCGCGCCGTCGCCCAGATCGAGGTCGAGCTCGCCGAGCGGCTCGAGGTGTTCGAGCGGCAGGGCAAGATGCTCGAGGCGCAGCGGCTGCGGATGCGCACCGCCTACGACCTCGAGATGATCCGCGAGCTCGGGTTCTGCAACGGCATCGAGAACTACTCGCGGCACTTCGACGGTCGTGAGCCGGGTGAGGCCGCGTACACGCTGCTCGACTACTTCCCGTCGGACTTCGTCGTGTTCATGGACGAGTCCCACGTCACCATCCCGCAGGTCGGCGGCATGTACGAGGGCGACAGGTCACGCAAGGACTCGCTGGTCGAGCACGGCTTCCGCCTGCCCTCCGCGATGGACAACCGCCCGTTGAAGTTCGACGAGTTCCTCGACCGCATCGGCCAGCGGTTGTTCATCTCCGCGACGCCCGGCCCGTACGAGCGTCGCGAGTCCGACTCGATCGCCGAGCAGGTCATCCGCCCGACCGGGCTGATCGATCCCGAGGTGATCGTGCGACCCACGAAGGGCCAGATCGACGCCCTCATGGAGGACATCCGTCAGCGGGTCGCCGTGAACGAGCGGGTCCTCGTGACGACGCTGACGAAGAAGATGGCGGAGGATCTGACCGACTACCTGCTCGGCAACGGCGTGAAGGTCCGCTACCTCCACTCCGACATCAACACCGTCGAGCGCGTCGACATCCTCCGGCAGCTCCGTCTCGGTGAGTTCGACGTCCTCGTGGGCATCAACCTGCTCCGGGAGGGCCTCGACCTCCCGGAGGTGTCGATGGTCGCCATCCTCGACGCGGACAAGGAAGGGTTCCTGCGGTCTCAGACCTCGCTGATCCAGACGATCGGGCGCGCGGCTCGCAACGTCAACGGCCAGGTCGTGATGTACGCCGACAACGAGACGGACTCGATGCGCATCGCGCTCGAGGAGACGTCTCGGCGGCGCGAGAAGCAGAAGGCCTACAACGAGGCGAACGGGATCAACCCGGTCAGCGTCAACAAGAAGGTCGCGGACATCATCTCGGCGGCCCGCGCCGCGGAGTCCGGCCAGGCCTATGACGGCGAGTCGACGCCGGTGCGTGAGCTCGTGCTCGGCGACGGCCAGGTGCCGACCGTCGAGCTGCGCGCCATGATCCAGCGGCTCACCGAAGAGATGCACGAGGCTGCCGCAGAGCTGCGGTTCGAGTACGCGGCTCGGCTCCGCGACGAGCTCAAGGACCTCAAGCGCGAGCTCTCCGCCATGGAAGCCGCGGGGGTCTGATGCACACCGAGGATCCGGCAACCGAAGCGGCGCTCGCGGGCCCGGTCTCCCAGGCGCTCCGCGTCGTCGGGGCGCTGTGGCCTGCGTGCATCATCGGCGTCGCGGTCGCCCTTGCGGTTCCCGCGACGTCGCTCGAGCAGCCGGACGGGGCGTTGTCCTTCGCCCTGACGCTCGTGACGACGAGCGTGTTCTGGCTCTTCGTGAGCATCTTCCCGATGCTCGCGTGGGTGGCCGCCCTGTCGTGGGTCGAAGCGCGTCGCGGCGCGCGCGTCCGCGCGCTGCTCGCCGTCCTGACGCTGATCGCCCCGATGAGCTTCATCGTCGGGACCGCCGTGGTGGCGGGTGACCGAGGACTGCTCATCGGGGCGTTGATCAGCGGGGCGCTGATGGCGATCGTCGCGGCTCAGGCCGCCCCGACCACGGAGCTTGACCACCCACCGACGGGGTGAGCCGGGCCAGTGCCACCGACCTGAAGGACGTCACCGGTGCCGTTCGGCGTGGTTGTTCGCCACGTGTCGAAGGTCATGGTTCCGTTGTTCCACGCGAAGGCTTGGAGGTCTGCGCGCGACACCACGTAGGTGTTGCGCTGGAAGCGGTTCGTGCCGCTGGTCCACGCGGCCGGGTCGGCGTTGCGGTAGAGGCCCTGGCCGATCGAGTTCGCTCGGTCCGCGACCATGGTGTTGTCGTGGACCCAGATGTCGGAGCCCTGCGGCGTGCGGAACCCGTCGACGCGGAGCCAGACGAGCTTCCAGCCACCCTGGAGGACGTTGTCGCGAACCTCGACGTGCTCCGAGTTCGAGACGTAGACCTGCGAGCCACGGATGTCGTAGTCCGGCAGGACGTCCTCGCCGTTGAAGCGCACCTCGTTGTTGGCGATGAGGGCCGGCCCGCGGGCCAGCTCGACCATGAGGCCGCGCGTGGAGTTCCGTTCGACGAGGTTGCGGGTCATCGTGGTGGTCTGGCAGTCGCCGTCGCACCACGCGCCGACACCATCGTTGTGGTGGAGGTGGTTGTTCGTGATGACGACGCCGTCGCCCTGGAGCACCTTGATGCCGCCGGACTCGAACGAGGTCAGGTAGTCCAGGAAGCCGTTGTCGCGCACGACGTTGTCGCGGATCGTGATCGGGCGACGCTCGCCGACGCGTGGGCCGTCGACGTACGCGCCGCGACCGACGATGCCGATCTGGCCGTTGTCGTGGATGATGCTGTTCGCGATCGACATGCCCGGACCGACGCCAATGCCGCCACCGTGGTTGCGTCGGACCGTGACCTTGCGGATGGCCCAGTCGATGGACTGACGCCCGTTGAGCGCGCCGTAGGACGAGCGGCTCGCGTACTTCTCGATCGTGACCTGCTCGATGGTGACGCGGGCCGTGTACTCGCCCTCGAAGGCGTAGGGGACGGTGGCGAACTCCATCGCCGGCAGCGTCGACGGGTTGACCGAGATCCAGACCCGCTTCGCGGTCTCGTCCCAGTACCAGGTCGCGGGGCGCAGGGCCTCGCGTGAGGGAACCGGCTCCCATGCGACGTCACCCACCCACAACATCTCCGGGCGACCGTGCAGGACGTTGCCGTCGAGCTTCGCGGGGTCTGTCACGAAGCCGGACTGGGTGAGGCCGTTGACGTACCAGAGTCCGGTGTTGAGCTTCCAGCTCGCCGCTGGAAGGAGCTTGGAGCCGTTGAGGACCGTGCCGGCCTCGCCGACGAAGCGCATGTCGTCCTTCGCGACGACGCGGAACCCGCGGTGCGTGCCCGCGGCCAGGACGAACGTCGTCCCGGACGCGGCGGCGCTGACGATGCTGCCAGCGTCGTCGGTCGGCAGGATGCGGATCGCGTTGCCGGGAACGGGCGTCGAAGTCGGCGTCGGGGTGGGCGTCGGGGTGGGCGTCGGGGTGGGCGTCGGGGGGGG